>JBGSYY010000222.1:0-2785 GCA_041750675.1 Isosphaeraceae bacterium
TCGAGAATCGCCCACTGATCGTCGGACATGTCGGAGGGGTAGGGTTTACGCATCGGGGCATCCTGGTTGCCGGTGTCGGAATCGGACCTCCTGAACTGATAGTAACTTACGATGTGAGAGAGTTGCCGGATAGCCTCTTAGTGCCGACGCCCCGTCGATCCGCCATCTCACCCGGTGGGAACATGCCGTGGCGGGCGTTATAGTTGTGCAACGCGATGCCGATCTGACGTAGATTCGCGATGCACTGAGTACGCCTCGCGGCCTCCCGCGTGGCCTGTACCGCGGGAAGCAACAGGGCGATCAGCAACCCTATGATGAGAATCACCACGAGGATTTCTATCAGAGTGAACGCCGAGCGATCATGTCGCCACACTCTATTATGCTCACAACAGCACGTCGTGCCCATTCTGGCCTCTGAGATATACGTGAGACTTCGCTAAACTCTTCGGTAGAGTGATCAACACCACTATTGTGGGCGCGATCATTGCGCGGGCTGATCGCTGGTTGGGTGTCACTCAACCGCTTTTGAATCCAGTTCGAGTGCGGGAGCGGTCACCGAATCCGGTCGAATCGGGTGGTGGCCCGAGTGCTTGGGATTGTAGGCCGCACACGGCCAAAACCCAGGACCGCAAGCCTTCCGACTCTGGGGGCTGCGGGGCGAGGACGCCTCCTTGATCCCAGGCGCCTCGTTGAGAAACTCTTGCGAGTCGCATGTGACGGCCTCTCATCCGATTTGGGCCCCTCGCCCAACGGAGGCGTGCACTCTTCGCGGCGTCGACCCAGACGTGATGAAGGGGCGTACGCAATTCCGGATATTCCGGTGTGTGTGTGTCAAGACCCTGGTCACGAAATTTTTATCGGTCGGACTCCCTACAAGGTCCGCCAAACGCGCCGGTGCCTTATACTGGCGTGGCCGCGAATCGCCCCCCAAGCCCGCCATGCCCATAGAGATTCACCACTTGCCAATCACCGCCCGCCACTGCGTCGTTCCCACCCGCGTCCTCTTGCTCGCCGGCGGGTTCGGCACGCGGTTGAGGCCGATCACCGACACCGTGCCCAAGTGCCTGGTGCCGATCGCCGGGAGGCCGTTGCTGGATTACTGGTTCGACCGCTTCGCCGAGGCCGGTCTGCGCGACGTGCGCATCAACACCCACCACCTGCCCGACGCGGTGCGGGAGTACATGCTCCAGGCCAACGCGACGGGCCGGTTTCACGTCACGGAGGCGTATGAGCCGACGTTGCTCGGCTCGGCCGGCACGGTGGCGGCCAACCGCGACCTGGCCGACGGTGTGCGCGATGTGTTGATTGTTTACGCGGACAATCTCTCCGACGTCGATCTGAACGCCTTGCTCGCGTTTCACCGTGGCCACGGCGACCCGATGACGATGATGCTCTTCCACGCCCCCAGGCCCGAGAACTGCGGCATCGCCACGCTTGATGACGAAAAGCGCGTGATCCGATTCGTCGAGAAGCCGAAGGAATCGGAGAGCGACCTGGCGAACGCAGGCCTGTACGCCCTGACGGCCGACGCGTATCGCGAGGTCGCCGACATGAACGCCTTCGACTTCGGGTTCGACGTGCTGCCCCGGTTTGTGGGCCGGATGCGGGGGTGGCTCTGGCCGGGGTATCACCTGGATATCGGCACGCACGAGGCGCTGGCGCGGGCGGAGGGGGACGTCGGTCAACTACGCCCGATTGTGGGATCATGACTTGTGAGGGATCGTCCCACTTGAGACGCCAAGGGATTGGCCCTAAGATATCGTCACGACGTTCCTCCCTCTGGCCCAAGCGAGCCGCCCTGTGACCCCCGAGACCCGCTCCACCGACGCCAAGGGCCGCGTCAGCCTGCCCCGCTCGTTCGCCAACGCCACCGTCATCATCGAGCAGGTGAGCGACAACGAGCTGCGCATCCGCAAGGCCCGCGTGGTCCCCGAGGACGAGATCCACTTCGCCGAGCAAACTCCGGTCGCCCTGTCCGATCGCGACCGCGAGCGATTCACCCAGGCGCTCGACCACCCGCCCAGGCCCAACGCCGCGCTCCGCCGGCTCATGGCGACACCCAAAAAGGCCGCCGGACGTGACTGAATGGCGGATCGAGCGGCTGAGCCGAGAACACACACGCGACGGTTTCGACTGCGGTCAGCCCGCGCTCGACGACTTCCTCCGCACGCTCGTCAGCCAGTACGAACGGCGCGACCTGGGCCGAACGTATGTCGCCGTCGCGGCGGACGACCCGCGCGTCTTGGGTTACTACACGCTGGCGGGCGGGTCGATCGACGTGGGCGGCCTGCCCCTGAAGGCGTCCCGCAAGCTCCCCCGGCATCCGGTGCCGGTCGTCCTGATCGCTCGGTTGGCCGTCGATCGCCGCGTTCAGCGCGGCGGACTGGGCGGACGTCTGCTCCGGGATGCCCTGACACGGTCGCTCGAGGTTTCGGGTCAGCTTGGAGTCCACGCGGTTGTCGTCGACGCCCTCGACGCTCACGCATCCGATTTCTACAAGCGATTCGGGTTCCTGGAACTGACGGACAGTCCGCTGCGGCTGTTCCTCCCCTTGAGCACCGTCCGAGCAGCGGCCGGAGGTTCGGCATGAGCAGAAGAGGCCAAGCATGACCCCCCGCCCCGCCGTCTTTCTCGACCGCGACGGCACCATCATCGAGGCCGTCCATTATCTGAGCGACCCCGCCCTGGTGCGGCTCCTGCCCGGCGCGGCGGCGGCCATTCGGACCTTGCGCGAGGCCGGCTATGCCTGCGTCGTGGTCACGAACCAATCGGCCATCGGCCGGGG
>JBGSYY010000223.1:0-2250 GCA_041750675.1 Isosphaeraceae bacterium
AACGAGTGCTGAGTCGGGCGAAACTGAGGGGGCGAGGGTGGTAGGTTGTTCGCCTCCCTCCCCGGCCCTCCCCACGAGGGGGAGGGAGTTTGAGGTGGTGAGGTTCGCGGTGGTTGGTTCGGCGGGGTGGGCAGTGCCCACCGTACAGACGGGGGGGGTGGTTGAGCGTTCGGAGGTGCGGAGGATGGGGAGGTCGGGGCGGGGGGAGTTGAGGCGGCGGTGGAGGCGGTCGAGTTCGCGGTCGCGCTTGGCGCGTTTTCTGATGGCGGTGGACATGAGCGGTTGAAGCTCCCGGGTGTGGGTTCCTGGATCGCGGGCGTTTCCTGGGCGCGCGATTCACAAGAGACAATCACGGGGGGCGGCTTGGATTATCGAAAAAAATGCGCGGGGAAATTTGCGAGGGTGCGGATGAGCGGGAGGGTTTACTGTTGGAGACTCACGCGGTCGATCGACGGTAGGCGGCACCGCTGGCTGCGTTCCGAGAGTTTGCGGCTAGCCGTGAAAAACCGCTCGGGGCTTTGCCACACCGATTCCAACGAAACGGTCGCACCCGCGGGTGTCCGGGCGCGATGCACTTGGGCCGCTTGTAGGCATCTCAGGATTCGTCGGCTGGAGTGGCGGTCCGGGGCCATGCTCGATGCCTTGCTAGAAGCTCGGCGCGGAGATTGTCGAGCGTGCAGTCGAACTCGCGCTGGGCTATCTCGTGGGGGTTGCCGAGCATCTCGAGGACGCAGAGGGCCCTGGCGTCGACGGTAGTGCGAAAATCGGGGGCCTCCACGAGGCCGATTCGGTGGCCTTCCTGTGTGAGGGCCCGTCCGCCGCGGTGGAAGCGGACCAGGAGCTCGCGCTGCTCGAGCCGGGCGACTGACCGGCAGAGGGAGGCACGCGCCCTGCGAAGCTCCTCGGTATTGATGGGGCCGCGTTTGCCCGATGGGGGGAAGCCGTGGATCGCCCAGAGCGCGAGGCGGTGGGAATAAGGCGCGCGGCGGCCGGCCTCTCCCCGTTTCAGGAGTACTTCGTAAGCGGCCTGGGCCACGCCGAGGAGCTTCCTCTGGTGGCAGCTCAATCCCTTGTGCATTACATCCTCGTGACGGCCGATCGAGAGTCAAGATCACGGCCATCTTGCACAGAATGAATGCACACGCATTGCATTTGTGACGGCGCGTTTACGAAAACCGACAATGGCTGGCGGCTCAATCGTGATCCGCCCCGTGCTGGCCATTGACGGACAGCACAGCCAGCACTGTTTCCCAGATTCATCGGCTACCCGGCCATTCGAACGGACTGAGTTTGACTGTGCAGCAGAGACAAAGGAGGATCGCCAAGGAGTAGAAGTTAATCCGGAGATACTCGCTATGCCCATACATGAATACAAGTTTGCATCCGCTACGGCCGTCGTGAGCATCGTCCGTCTGGCCGCCCCGGAACCCGAGGTCTTGTTTGACGATGCGATCAGCAAGATCAAGGTTGGCCTGGCGCCAGAGGACGAAATCTCAGGCGCGGTCGTCGGAATCAACATCCACACGCATGGAGGCACAACGGCCGTCATGCTGATCTTTACGCCTGCGGATGCGGCGGAAGTGGCGTGGCTCATTGCGCAGGCCGCCGGAGAGGCTGATGGCGAGAGCTATTGAGCTTCAGACAGAGGGGTTCCGCTCGTGTCATTCGCGCGCCGGCGGGATCACGAGTGTTCACGGGTCTTACGCTGGATCGTCGAGTCTCGCTAGGCGGCTTGGACGGTGAACACGGTCACTTCCGGGCGGCAGTTGAAGCGGACCTGAAGTAGATGGCCGAGGCCGCGGTTGATGTAGAGGTGGCGATTCTCGGCCAGGTTGAAGGGGCCGGAGGTGTAGCGTCGGTTTTTGACGGGCAGCAGGGGTGGGGGTAGGAAGGGGGGTTTGCACTGGCCGCCGTGGGTGTGGCCGGCGAGGATCCAGCCTTCAAAGCCCGACCAGCCGGGGAGATCAACGGCGTCGGGGTTGTGGCCGAGGGCGAGGCGGGGGCCGGGCTGGGTGAGCGCGTCGGCGACGGCGGCGGGGTCGAAGCGTTCTGCCCAGAGGTCGTCGAGGCCGATGATGGCGAGGCCGTCGAGGGTGCGGGAGTCGTTGCGGAGGACGTCGATGCCGAGATCCATGAGACGGCCGATGAGGGCCTCGGCCACGTCGTTGCGTTGCCAGCCCTGGGCGTAGTCGTGGTTGCCGAACGAGGCGAGGACGCCGAGGGGCGGGCGCGGGAGGGCGGACATGACGC
>JBGSYY010000224.1:0-3654 GCA_041750675.1 Isosphaeraceae bacterium
CGCCGAGCGTCGCGGCATCGCCCTCGGCGACTCTTTCATGCAGGGCATGTTCAACCCCGACGACCACACCC
The DNA here is from genome assembly GCA_041750675.1 of Isosphaeraceae bacterium. Classification (GTDB taxonomy): domain Bacteria; phylum Planctomycetota; class Planctomycetia; order Isosphaerales; family Isosphaeraceae; genus BPJS01. Next base: position 72 of record JBGSYY010000224.1, read on the forward strand.
CTCCCCTCGACCTCCAGCGCGAGCTAGCCACGCTCACCGGCCGGAACGTCTCGATCCTCAACACCGGCCACATCGGCTACGCCCCCGAGCAATACTTCCGCACGCTCGAAGCCTACGGCCCCCGCTTCAACCCTCACTTCGTCGTCACCAGCATCTGCCCCAATGACCTCGGCGACGAAAACGACGTCATGGAAGGCCGCGCCGACGACCTCGACGAGGCCGCCCACTGGCTCGACCGGATCTCCGCCTGGTGCCGCGCCCGCAACATCCCCCACCTCGTCGTCATCGTCCCCATCGACCGCCAGATCCTCACCCGACGCCGCCCCAGCCACTACCCCGACCCCCTCGTCGACCGCCTCAACGGCCCCTCCGCCCACGTGCTCGACCCCTTCGAGGCCTTCAACGACGAGCACCTCCGCCTCCGCCGTGAATCCCCCTCCCCCGCCGGCCAGAGCCTCCTCTACAACGCCCACATCCACGACAACCACTTCTCCCCCCTCGGCTCCCAGCTCTGGGCCCAGCAGGTCGCTCGTCGCCTCGTCCTCCTCCTACCCCAGGAATCGCCCTCGATTCCCGCCGATTGATCCCAATCCCCACCAATTACCGACGATTTCCCAGTCAAAAGCCCCGTAGGCTGGGCAACGCCCACCTCTTCCTGCTGGCAGCGCCCCGTAGGATGGGCAATGCCCACCTCTTCCTGCTGGCAGCGTTCCGTAGGGTGGGCAATGCCCACCTCTTCATGCGTTCAGGAATTCTCACTCGACTCATACGCAGCCCAGCTTACGATCGAGGGCCGATCGCACGGTGCACCCCGAACGAGTCATCCCCGCGCAGGCGGGGATCCAGGGCGCACAACTTCGCTCCTCACCTCGTCCCGCGAACAAATCCTGGGACCCGTATCACACTCAATTCCGAGGTGCTGGCATCCCACCCGCAAATCGCGAGATCCACCCGCGTCCCACCGAGGAGGTTTCCCCATAACCCTCTCCATCCTCCGTGACACTCTCCGCTGGTCCACCCTCCTCAACTCCGCCAACCTTGGCCTCGGGTTCCTCCTGGTACTCATACCCAAAACGTGGATTTACGGCCTCTGGTTTCATTGGTTGCGACTCAAATTAAAAGCAATTGTTCATTATCTTCTTCAACCTCGTCCCCTACCTGGCGCTCTGGATCGTCGGCTTGGGAACGACTCCCCATTGAGCCTCAGACAGTCCGCTTCCGCGAATGTCATCCCCCCGCAAGCGGGGATTCATGGTATTCGCCAGTCTCGCACGGGATCCCCGCCTGCGCGGGGATGTCTTCGGGCAAACCCTTATCGGAACCGAACAAGCTGAGGGTCAATACAGTCGACCGATTCCGCCACGCCCGTCACCCTCGCGTCCACACATCCCGAACCGCCTCGGTCGTTTGCCCCGCCGAGTCCGTCACCACCAGCCGGATCCGCAGCCCAAACCGCCCCGGATCATCATGCCGGGGAACCCGGATCATCCCGCTCTGCTTGCCCCGTACAACGTAGGTATCCGGGTGAACATGACTATCATGCAGCATGTCCACATGCCACACATAGCTCGACGCCGGCAACCCCTGCGGCGCTTCCGCGTCCCACGCCGTCCCCTTGAACCGTAGGCGACTTCCCACCCGCACCCGCGCTTCCGCCACCGGCGTCGTGATGCTCGCCACCGGCGGCCGGTCCCGCGACACCCGCAACACCCCCTCGTTGCTCGTCGTCTCGCCGAACTGGTTCCTCACTAACACGCGATATCGCGTCCCATCCAGTGTATCGTCGCAAACAACCAGCAAGCTCGGCCCCGTTGCCTCAGGGATGTCTTCCCCGTCCACTTGCCACTGGTACGAAAATGGCGCGCTCCCGATCGGACTCACCGTGAACCGAGCCGTCGTTCCCTCGGGAACAATTTGGTCGCCCACCGGCCCAAGCAATACGGGCGCAGACAACGGGGAATAGCGAATCACATGAACACTCCCGTCGTTAATGTTGAGATACGAAATCACCCCCTGCTTGTCCACGTTCAAATCAACAATCCCCGGATCCATCCCGCTGGCGAACGTCTCCACCTTCCCCGTCGCCACCTCCATCCGCTTGATCCACCCACGCGCGTAATCCGTGAAGAAATACTCGCCGCGATACGTCTCCGGCGCTGTCCCCGGATCAGGCTCGTAAAACCCCCCACCAATCACCGCCGAGTCCAACCGTACCCCGTTTTCTTCATGGGAATAGGCGTGGATCGGTCCCACATACCTCGGGTTCGCGCTCGGCCCTTCCACCTCCGGCCACCCATAATTCCCACCCCGACGCCCCACATTCACCTCTTCCCACGCCCCCGCGCCCACGTCGTTAACGATCAGTTGACCCGTCTTCGCCGAGAACACGAGCGAGTACGGATTGCGGAACCCCATCGCCCAGATCGCCCGCGAGTTCCCCCGGGCCCGCCGATAAAACGGGTTGTCCTGCGGAATCGTCCCGTCGGTGTTTACACGCAACACCTTGCCGTGCGTGTTCCTCAGCGACTGCGAGTTCTTCTCCTTCATCATGTCGCCCGTCGTCACATACAGCTTCCCGTCCGGCCCCATCGCCATCCCACCCCCATTGTGCGCCGGCACTCCCGGTGGAATCCGAAATGTCTCGAAATCAAACAGTACCTTCTCACCCCCCTCCATCATGTGGTCGCCATGCGCCATCAAGCGGCTGATCCGATTGTGTGACCCTCCCTGCGGCGAAACATAATACACATACAAATATCCGTTGCTCTCAAAATTCGGATCAAATACCAGATCCATCAACCCCTGCGGCGGGTCCGAGTCCACGTTCAGCTTCCCGAACGGCTCGTCCAGCAACACCCCATCCTTGATGATCCGTATCGTTCCGTCCCGCTGCCCCACAAACAGCCGTCCATCCGGCGCCACCGTCAGCGCCTGCGCCATTCTCAGCCCCGACGCCAGCGTCGTATCCGTATACCCGTCCGGCAACAACGCCGCTGGTACCCGCCGATCCTCCAGCGGCAGCGCCGCCGTCATATACTCCGACACAAACCGTCGCGCCCGACGCGGCCCAATCGTCCGCCGTCCCCGTCCCAGCATGGTCCCTGCCCCTGTTTGAGGTGGCATTAATTTCGATCAGAAACCTCAACAGGGAGCCGCTTGCGGCTGCCCGGTTCCAGTTCCAGACCGCGGACCATCCTGGTCGCAACACAAATTCACATCACACCTTGTTCTCGGTTATCGGCCCCCACCCCCGACACTCCCAAAACTTCCCCCAGCATCTCCATCCCTATCCCTCACCAACCCACGCAACCCGTCCCGCCCGCTCCATACGCAAAACCCGATCCCCGCACTTCCCCGCCCCTCCCCCTCTTTCTCATCCGAGTCGAGCTGCGAAATCCGCGGATCGTCGCTCTCGACCCCATAACCCCGACAACCAACAACCGGGGCGCACGACGTGGTTTGAAGTGACGAATGTTCAGGCGGCGCGTCGGTAAGGGCGATGGTTCCTGGCTTGGGCTTCGCGTTCCAGCCAGAATCGGCTCATGGTCTCGGTCTCGCCCAGGTAATCCGCCCGCAACTGGAG
>JBGSYY010000225.1:0-4019 GCA_041750675.1 Isosphaeraceae bacterium
CGCCGCCGGCGGCGGTGTCGGCCTCGCCGCGACCCAGCTCGCCCACGCCATGGGCTGCCTCGTCATCGGCACCTCGCGATCGCCTCAGAAGCGTGAGCTTATGTTAACTTATGGTGTCGACTTCACCGTCGATACGACCACCAGCGATTGGCCCGATGCAATCCTCACCGCGACGGACGGTCAGGGCGTCAACGCGATCATCGACCACCTCGGCGGCCCCTTCTGGGAGGGAAATCTCGCCTGCCTGTCCCGGCTGGGCCGGATTGTGATTGTTGGTCTGCTCGCTGGAGCGAAAGCTCATGTCGACCTTCGCGCTATGATGGACAGGCGTGCCACCATCGTCGGCACGGTCCAACGCGCTCGGCCGATCGAGGAGAAAATCGCCGCGACGCAAGCCTTCCAATCCAACGTGGTGCCCTGGCTTACCCGGGGCCTGGTCCGTCCGGTCGTCGATTCCACCTTCCCGCTCGACCAAGCGCGGAACGCCTTGTCACGGATGGACTCGAACCAATCGTTTGGCAAAATCGTGCTGCTGTGCTGAATCGATCACGGCTGGGCCGCGACCTCAGTGCGATCGTGCCAGGCTCGCATCCGGCTGGGGCTGATTGTCTGACAGGAGTTGCCCGTCCTGAATCTCGAGCACCTGATCGTTCGCCGTAATGAAACGGCGGTCGTGGGTCACCACCACAAGCGTTGTCTGGCGCTGGGCCTGCAACCGCCTCAGAATGCGGTAAATCTCATCACCCGTACGGCTATCCAGCTCGCCCGTCGGCTCGTCGGCCAGCAAGAGCTTCGGCTCCTTCACAAGCGCCCGAGCGATCGCCACGCGCTGCTGTTCACCACCCGAAAGTTGCCGAGGACGATGTTCCAGCCGATGCTTCAGGCCGACCTGTTCCAGCAGCCCCACCGCCTGCGCGCGGTGCTCGGCCGTCACCCCAGTCGGAAAGAACGGCACCAAAACATTCTCGACCGCCGTCAGGTTGGCAATCAGATTGAACGACTGAAAGATAAACCCAACATCATTCTTTCGATACGCATTCGCTTGTGGCTCCGACATCGTCGTCAGATCGCGTCCGTCGACATGGATCGCACCCTCCGTCGGCCGATCCAGGGCCCCGAGCAAATAAAGGAGTGTGCTCTTGCCCGATCCCGATGGCCCCACGACAAAAGCGCAACGCCCTCGCTGAATCTGGCAGGTCACGCCGCGCAACGCCTCAACCATCCGGTCGCCGCTGCGAAACGATTTACGTACCTCGACAACCTCGATCATCGTCGTGGCGTCCGGCTTTGATCCGTCGGAGGGGAGGCTGGACAAGGCAAGGCTCTCCACGGCAAAAGAACTCTAGCTCGATCTCGATCTGAGGATGGGGTCAGTGCGAACCCAGCCGAATGGCGGCCATCGGCACCATCCTCGACGCTTTCCACGCCGGATAAATTCCGCCCAGCATGCCCATCGCCACCGACAGCGCCAGCCCGCGCAGCGCATTCTCCGGCGTGATCGTCAAGCTCAGCCCGGTCGATGTCAGAAACTGGTTTGCGATCAAGGTGAACGTGAGCGCTAGCAAATATCCGACCAGGCCCGCCAGAAATCCCAGATACGCACTTTCGGCCGAGACCAGGGTCAACACGTCACGCCGAGACCATCCGTTCGTCCGCAACACGCCGAACTCGGCGAACCGTTCGGTCGTGCTCATCAACATCGTGTTGATGATGCCCACCACGCCGACGATCAGGGCCAGCATCACCGTGGCGAGCAGAAAGAGATCAAGCTGATTCATCAGTGTGCCAAAGTTGCTCGAGATCTCATTCGGACTGCGTGCGTCCATCCCGGGCAGCTCTCGCTCGATGGCCAGCGTCAATTCGTCGTTGGCCGAGGGATCGGTCCCCTCGACATAAAAAGTCGACACCGTATCCTCGCCAACCTGCAATAGCTCTCGCGCCGCGTGAATGTCCATGATGATCACGACATCCAGAAACATCGAGCCGGTGTCGTAAAGCCCAACAATCTCGAAATCCTTGCCGCCGATGTCGAGGCTATCGCCCACTTTGCGCGGCAGACCGGTGTCGGCGTGCGGGTTGTCCTTCGCGACCTTTCGGCTGATCACGATCCGCCGCTCGCCAATATCGCCGGGATTCAGATACCGCCCGCCCTCCGAACCTTTCAACAGCGCCTTGATGAAGATCTCGCTCTTGATCCCTGCGCGCTTCGTCGAATCCTGTCCCACAATCACCGGCTGGTCCAGCAAACCCTGAATCTGGCTGCCGCCATCTTTCTTGTTCTTGTTCAATAATCCGCCCGCCATGGTCCGAGCGACCTGGCCGATCGGCGAGCGGCCCTCGACCGAAGGCGCGAGCTTCCACAGCTCCGGAGTCACCAGGCGGACGCCCGGTATCGCCCGAATCCTGTCTTCCAGATCCGCCTTCAAATCGCTGAAGACCGGGCTGAATGCCCCCTCGCGAACAATAATGATCCCCTGAATCCGGCTCAGTGTATCACCCACCAGATCGCGCAGGCCGTTGGACAAACTGAAAAGCCCAATCACCCCGAGAATCGGGATCGATAGACCAATGAGCGCCAGCAGGGTGCGCACCGGACGGGTCAAAAGATTACGCCAGGCGAATCGCCACATGGTCGAATAGCAAAAAGATGATCGGACAGGAAACCGGCAATCCGTCGAAAACCGGCCAGGCCCGCAGGGTGTGTTGGTTTGCCTCTGTCGAGAAGTTTTACAATTATAGTCGTTTCCGGGCCGCGCCCGATAGAGTGACCCCCACCAGAGGCAACCGCCCATGCAGCGTGCCGACCGCGACGTGCTTTACTTCGAGACCGGCCCCCACAACAAGCCAACCCTGCGCGTCGAGCCGGGGGAGTGGTTCGAGGTCCAGACCCAGCTCAATCGCGGCCCCTGGATCGACCAACGGCCCGACGCCGCCGCGCTTCACGCCCTCCTCCGCGGCGGCAACCCATCCAGCGGTTGCATCGCCGTGAACGGCGCGAGGCCCGGGATGGTCCTCAACGTCGAAATCGGCTCCATCCGCCTCGATCCGCTCGGATTCACCCGCTTCAAGGGCGGCAACGGAGCAATGCCCGCCTGGCTCGGCGGCTCCGGCCTCGGCCCACAATCACGAGTCGTGCACATCGACGACGACCACATCATTCACTGGGACAACCACGGACGCACCCTCACCGCACAACCCATGCTCGGCTTCGTTGGCACCGCGCCCGCCTTCGAAACCTGGAGCAACGTCTGGGCCGGCGCTCACGGCGGCAACCTCGATGTCCAGGAAGTGACCACCGGCGCCGTGCTCTCGCTCCCCGTCGAGGTCCCCGACGCCCTCCTCCATGTGGGCGATATGCACGCAATTCAAGGCGATGGCGAGATCTGCGGCGCTGGCGGAATCGAAGCCTCAGGCGTCGTGCGACTCCGTTGCGAACTCGCCGACCGCCCCCCGAATTTCCACTGGCCGCGCCTGATCAACGCCACCCATCGCATGATCCTCGCCCAGGGCCGCCCCGCCGAAGATGCCTTCCGCGCAGCCCTCGAAGCCCTGATCCTCTGGCTCGAGGCCGACGGCCTGACGAGGGGCGAGGCCTATCTCTGGCTCGGCCAGGTCCTCGAAGCCCGCTGCACCCAGTTCGTCAATCCGACATTCACCTACGTCACCAAGCTCCGGCACGAGCATTGGCCCCGCGCCTTGGATGCTTGATCGCGCAAGTGAACTTGGATCGATGATCAACCAGGCGAAGCCTCGGTCGTTTGATCTCCGGTGTCCGCCGAAGCCTCGTGAGTCGCGGACGACTCGGAGGCCGAATCCGCCGGAGATCGCTCCGTCATGCCGGCCTGCTCCCGCTCCAAAGCGGCCCGTTCGGCGGCCTCCTCTTCCGGTCCCTTTTGACGAAGCTCGAATAGCTGCTTGAGCTGACCGAAGGAACGAAGAGGGCTGTTTCCGGCCACCGCCTCGCTGGGCAACGGAACCGGCCCCGTGGGCTTGGGCTTGGGCTTGGACGCTGCCGACGC
>JBGSYY010000226.1:0-2222 GCA_041750675.1 Isosphaeraceae bacterium
TTCCTCCGATTCATCGCCCAAATTCCTCTATCCCATCCCGCACCGGTCCTCCGACGCCCCCCCCCCGAGCCTCCACGGAGCTCACACTCATGCTTTACGAAGAAGGCTTCAGTCGTCAGACCCCCATCCGCGTCGTCTCCACCGCCGGACTCAAAAAACGCGTCGGCGCGAGCGCGAACCCCGATCAGCCTGGTTCGGCCCTCATCCCCAACGTCCCGGTCGTCACCCACCAGGGCAAAACTGTCCGCTTCTACGAAGACCTCATCCAGGGCAAGATCGTCCTCATCAACTTCATGTACGCCACCTGTGACGGAATCTGCCCCACCCAGACCGCCAACCTCGTCGAGGTCCAAAACGCCCTCGGCAACCGGCTCGGCCGCGACGTTTTCATGATCTCCGTCTCCCTCGACCCCGAACGCGACACCCCCGAAGTCCTCGAACAGTATTCCCAGATCTACAAGACCAAACCCGGCTGGCTCTTTCTCACAGGCGATTCCGCCAACCTGGAGCTCCTCCGCCGCCGCCTCGGCTTCACCGACGTCAACCCCGAGATCGACAAGGATCGCAGCCAGCACATGGGTGTCGTCCTCATCGGCAACGAGGCCCTGTCTCGCTGGTCGGCCTGCCCATCCCTCTCCGCTCCGCCGGTCCTCCTGGAACTGGTCAATCGGATGAAAGACCCGCAATCGACGGCCGACCCGACTCGCCCCCAGGGCGTTCGAGCCACCCGTCCCACACCCACCTGCCCCGTCGATCGAAACCGCGGCATGATCCCCGTCGCCTTCCAGGGCCAGTCTTATCTCGTCTGCTCCGACGCCTGTAAGCAAACGTTCGAGGCCAACCCGCAAAAGATCCTGGCCCAGGTCAACCCGCGCAACCCTCAACCCCCGATGCGGAACCTCGCCTCCCAGACTCCCTAGGTTCCTCCCTCAAAATGGGGACCTGCTCCGAGTCTTCAAGTACCGGTCCCCATTTTGAGAATCGCACGATGTCGCCTTCAACTCCCACCCAGGGCATGGCCGTGTGTTAATCTCACGATCATATATTCAATGGATTTTGTTGATTCCACGAGACGACGACCACCCGGCCCACTCCCCTCATCCGCATCCCGGAGCCGCCCTCCATGCCCAAGACCCTCCTCCCGGACACCCTCTGGAACCAGATCCAACCACTCCTCCCGCCCCCCCCGCGGCCCAAGCGGTCCGACCGTCCGGGACGCAAGCGGCTCGACGACCGCGCTTGCCTCATCGGCATCCTCTTCGTCTTGAGAATGGGCATCGACTGGGAGGACCTCCCCACCGAGTTGGGCTGCGGAAGCGGCATGACCTGCTGGCGCCGACTTAAGTACTGGCGCAAGTCAGGCATCTGGAACACCGTGCGCGAGCAGCTGATCGCCGAGTTGCCCAATGCCGAGAAGTTCGACTGGTCCCGCGTCACCCCACAGGCATTTCCACATCGCCCCGTCCTGACAGCCAGCAAACCGGCGACCTGAAGAAAGCCTCCGGCTCAACCTCCGAGCGCGGCCGCATGATCTCACCTCGGTAACTTCCCAGCCCGGCGGCCGCGCGGCGGACCACGTCTCACCCTACCTGTGGTTCTCCACGGTTGCCCGAAGCTCGGCCGTGGGTTTCCACACCGGCCCGCTCCTTCGCACCCCGCGAATAACCCAGCCCGGCATTCCCTGGCCGGCTCACCTCGGCATCGAGCTCAAACGTCTCCAACAAAAAAGGGGACAGGCTCCCGGAGGGCCTGTCCCCTTCTCGTTAGACTCACGAGGAAACGAGGGTGGCTGACGGGATTTGAACCCGCGATCCCCAGATCCACAATCTGGTGCGTTAACCGCTACGCCACAGCCACCATGAATGCTGTTGAATTAGCTAGCATATTTTTTCCGACCCCAAGCCGTCAAGCCGCGAACGAAATCTGAACGGGTAAAGCTCGCCTCCAACCACTCCTTACGACACTCCCAGCACACATCCCGGTTCACCCCGATGGCACGCTTTCCGCGCCGCCTGACGGGTCCTCCCTTGACGCCCCGCCCGCCCCCTGATCGGATAAAGCCCTCCGATTTTCGTTCCTCATCGAAAACAGGTGGACCGTAATGACCACCGAGGCCGCCCCAAACCCCCTGCGCATCGGCATCATCGGCTGCGGCCGCGCCGCGCGAATTCATGCCGGGCGGCTCCGCGACCTGCCCGGCGTCTCCGTCGTCGCCTGTGCCG
>JBGSYY010000227.1:0-2331 GCA_041750675.1 Isosphaeraceae bacterium
GACGCCCAGGGCCAGAGCGGCCGCGGCCCGGGCCGGTCGGAATCGACGAGTCCACATCGGGCGTAACCTTTCGAGAAGGGCCGTGGCGGGGACGGTCAAGAGACGGCCGGCCGAACGAACCCGGGAGCGAGAATGAGGGGCAGTCGGACAAACCTGCGGCGACTCTTCCGATTGCGCGGGAGACGCAGCCGACGGTTTGTTTATTCGACAACGTATCTGCGAAATCATCGGTCGGAGAGTGTGAGTGACCTTGAGTAAACGTGAAAAGCCGGCGAAATCATTCGTATCTTGGCCGTACGAGATCGTCAGAGTTTACCCGATCGGCCGGGTCGATGGCTGTCCGCGCGAGTGGTCGGAGGAACACAATAAAGTTCTGAGTGCGCAGGACGTCCTGGAGGGAGTGGTCATGTCAATTGAAACAGGGGCGGCCTTGGTGATTGGTGGAAGTGGGGGGATGGGCCGCGCAATCGCCTTGAGGATGGTGAGCGCAGGCTGGCGTGTCGGTTTAGTTGGCCGCGACGGGGAAAAGCTTGAACAAGCTAGGCGAGAGCTGGCGGAGGTGGGCGTTACCGGCATTGAGGGGTGCTGGACAGCGAACGTCTGTCAGCTCTCCGAGGCGGTGCGGGTGGCAAGAGAGTTTGAGGAACGGGCGGGGGTGCTGGATTCCCTGGTAATGGCGGCGGGGCGGCTGCGGGGTGTCGGACCATTAGAAACCGTGAAAATGGAGGAGGCCTGGGAGGATTTGGAGTTGTCGTTGCGCGGGACGGCGAACGTCGTTCGAGCGGCGTTGCCGGGGTTACGGCGATCGAACGCCGCTTCCATCAGCGTGTTGATTGGTCCGGGATATAACGGGGAACTGGCCCACGCGTCGCTTTACTCGGCCGCACAGGCGGGGTTGGCGCGATTGGTCGAAAGCCTGGCACGCGAGCTGGAACCGTCGAAGGTGGCAATCTACGGAGTCTATCCGGGCTTGGCTCCGACGCCGCTCATGGAACGCCTACTCGATACCGCCGAGGGACGACGATGGCTGCCGAGATTTACCGAGGCGTTCGCGGAAGGCAAGGAAGTGGGGACTGAGGTGGGGGCGGAGCTGGTCGCATGGTTGGCCGTTGAGCGGCCAATGGTGCTTTCGGGGCGAGTGATCCCGGCGCTCCAGACGCCGGAGTTGTTGGCGTTGCGGCTTCCTCGGTACGGCGAGGATGGGGATCTAGGGAAACTGCGCTTGAAGTGAACTGACGAGACCGAGCCTTGGGCAACGCGCAGAAGAGTGGGACCTCAACCCCTCAAAAGTTGCATGATTTTTAGGCGAAAGCCGATCGGTTGGCGATTGACCGGGGCGCGTGGCGGTCAGTAGACTTTTGCCAGTGTTACGGGTGCATGAGCGGGGACTGGTCGGTGGAGGTCGCACGTGAGCCTGGGTGAAGGCGGCGGCAGCACGCTCGATTTTGAAACAATGGAGGGTCGAAACTGGCCTTCCATCACTCAGTTCTCGGTGTTTCTGGAGAACCGTGTGGGCCAGCTCATGGAGTTGGTCCGTTCGTTTCAGGGCTCGAAAGTCAAGATTGTCGGCCTTTCAATCGCGGACTCGGCCGATTGCTGCATTGTACGGCTGGTGTTGAGCCATCCCGAGCAAGGGCGGGAGCTGTTGGAGCTATCGGATCTGGCGTTTGTCGAGAACGACCTGACGGTTGTCGAGTTGCTGCATGGGCCGCAGTCGCTGGTAGAAATCTGCTCGGGGCTGCTCCAGGCCGAGATCAACATTCACTACGCGTATCCGTTGATCGTGCATCCACTGGGACGGTCGGCGTTGGCGATTCATGTGGATAATGTGGAGCTCGCTTCAACGATCCTGCGGGACAAGGGGTTTGAAATTTTGTGTGAGGCGGATTTGTCGGGGAGTTGAAACGCCTTTGGCGGAGCCTCCGCAAATGCACCGAATTAAAGTCTCAGGGGTGATGGACAACCCCCTGATTATTAAGAAGTAGAATGGCACGCGTTGCGTCCCCGGAGGTTGAGGCTGACTGCCCCAGAATTGCTGAGAATATCGACTGTTCCCGAGCCTCTTACTGACTTGTTTTTTATCGCGGTTGGTCTCGCTGAGCCTCTCCGTTCGCAGGGCATTGTCAGGCACTGAGATTGGTGCCGGAGGCTCGGAGTTGACCCGGCTGCGTTGGGTGCGGGCGGATCAAGCCGGCGGCCTGGAGGCGCTCAGTCCAGGCGGGGGCGCGGCGGGTGGAGATGTCGGCAGCCTGGAAGAGGCGGCGAACACGGTCGAGGCTGAAGGACTGTGGCAAGATCGCCAGGCCGGCGGGACCTTTGAGGATGGCGTCG
>JBGSYY010000228.1:0-1591 GCA_041750675.1 Isosphaeraceae bacterium
GGGGGGTGAGCAGGCCGGGGGCGTCAAGCAGGGCGGGTGGGATGCGGGTGGTTTTGCCGGAGCCGGGGGGTGCGACCACGACAACGCGGCCGTGGTCGCGGAGGGCCGCGACGATGGCCGGTAGATGGGCGTCGATAGGGAGGGGGGTCAATTGGAGACAACCGGCAGTGGGACCGTCGTTCGTTACACGAGGACCAGGATGTTCGGTGGCTGGAAAAGATATCGGGGTGGCAGAGGGGGTGGCACTCGAAATACAAACATGCCGCTAACTGTAGATACGACGATGAGTTTTGTCAGAAGGCGCAACCGCAAGTGATGCGCACGTTGGAGTACGGGGTGAACTCGGCGGTGCGGATGATGCCCTTGACACCTTCGGACTGTTCCTTGAACTCGTGGTAGGGGACTTCATCGACGTCGACATCACCGACGAGTTTGAGGATTTCCTGATAGATTTTGGGGCTTTCCTCGCTGGTTTCCTGGGCGACGGTGATGGCCTCGATGACGAGTTCCTCGGAGATGGCGCGGAGGACGTCGAGGAAGCGGGGGATGCCGGGAGTGAGGGTGAGGTCGATGACGTGGGAATCGGGCGGGATGGGGTATCCGGCGTCGACGATGAGGAGTTCGTCGCCGTGGCCTAGCTCGGCCATGAGTGAACAGATCGAGGGATTCAGAATGCCGCCACGCTTCATCGCACCGAAGTCCTGAAAAAGAGAGACGCAAGCGGCCCGCGCAGTTCGTGTCGGAACGGCGAGGGCCGATGGAAGTTAATGACAAGTATAGTGTTTAGGGGCGGGGAACTCCAGGGTGGAGGGGGTGGTGCGGGCTGGCTCGGGTTGGTGGTGTGGGGAGCATTGAAGGGGTTCGGTGGGGTCGGTGCGCGGGGCCTTGGTCCGGTGACGGCTTCCTACGGGGCTGGGGAACGGTGCGTTGCGCGGGCCTTTAGCCCGCTGACGGCACCCTACGGAGGGGGCGGGGCGGGGCGCGGGGCTTTGGTCCGGTGACGGCTTCCTACGGAGGGGTTGAGGGGCGGATTGGGGAGGCGAGTTTTTGCTTGCAGCCGTAGGTGGGGCAGCCGCCGGCGTATTTCCAGCATTCGGCGTGGGTGGGGGTGCGGCAGGAGTCGCAGGCGACATGGGGGCCTTGGATGGGGTCGCCGCAGATCGGGCAGTCGGGGGTTGTGGTGGCGGGGTTGGGATCGGTTTGATCGGGGGGAAGGACGTTGATGCCTTCGGCGAGGCGGCGGGCGACGCTGGTTTGGAGGTGGTCGTGGAGAGCGAGCGCGGTGCGGGTGACGGCGTCGAGGGCAGGAAAGTTGGAGCCGAGGTTGCGATCGACCTGGATGAGCAGGCGTTCGGGGTTGATGGAGAGCAAGAGTCCGGCGGGAGGGCTGAGCTGGCGGAGTTGTTCGAGAGCGGCGAGGACGAAGCTGGGAGCGACCAGCTCGCGGGCGATGTCGGGGTCGTTGGCGTGGACGGCGTAGAGGCGGTCGAAATCGGGGATTTCGGTCTGGACCTCGCGGGTGCCGCGGGGGGTTTGGGGGGGCGCTGAGCGGCGTCGGGGGTAGAGTTCGAGCCGCATGGGGAGGCCCCGG
>JBGSYY010000229.1:0-4641 GCA_041750675.1 Isosphaeraceae bacterium
GCCACGCCGCCCCGGCGCATCAGCCGATGGTGGCTGAGACGATGGCCTGCGCCGAGTGCCACCGCGATCATCGCGGTGCCGACGCACGGCTTTCTCGACCGCCCGATTCGAACTGCACGAACTGCCACGGAAATCTCGATGCCCACCGGCCTGCCGGGGGCGCGATCGCCGCGCATGTGAGCGGGTTTGACTTGACCCATCATCCGGAATTCGCCGCACTGCGCCAGGGCGCGGTCGACCCCGGCCACCTCAAGTTTAATCATGCGCTGCACCTTGCTTCCGGCCTGACACTCGAACCGGGGGGACGACCGTTTACTCCCCAGCGATTGGCGAAGACCGCGCGATCACGCTACGCCTCGCCGTCGGCCGGCGTGGATGCGCCGATCCAGCTCGACTGCCGCCACTGCCATGAGCTGGAGACCGGCGTGAAGGGAGTGGGCTCGGGCGCCTACATGATGCCGATTTCTTATGAGCGACATTGTGCCGACTGCCATCCGCTGGGGTTTGAGCCGGAACGGCCGGAACGTCAGGTGACGCATGGTCAAAGTCCGGCATTGGTCGTTGAGGAGTTGCGGGGACTGTATGCCCAGGCGGCGCTGGGGGCGAATGAGCAATTGCTCAAGCGATACATTCCCGATCGACCGCTTCCGGGGCGTCCTGTCGATGCGGACGGCCGGACTGCCGGCGCGGCGATCGACGCGAAGTTGAACACGGCGCTACGGCGTCTCTTTGGAGCCGATCCAGGCGAGGGCGGCAAGCAGGCCGGGTGTCTGGAATGTCATGAAGTGGCGTCCGCGCCCGAGCAGCCGCCGCGAAGCATCGCGGACTACGCGGCGTTGCGGCTAGCTCCATCCGACATTCCGGCGGTCTGGTTCCGCCATGCGCGGTTTGACCACTCGGCGCATCGGGCGGCGGCCTGCATCGACTGCCACACGGCGGCCACCGCAGGCGGTTCTCGCTCGAATAAGGACATCCTGCTGCCCGACATGGCAAGCTGCACCGCGTGCCACGCTCCGTCCCGGATCAGCGGCAACGGCCCGAGGGGGGGGGTCGACCATAGTTGCACTGAATGTCATGCGTATCACGGCCGCGCGCATTCTGAAACCGGTCGCGGCGTTGACTCTGTTGTGGCCACTCCGCTTTCGGCGAGATGATCGGCATTCGGGGATTCGTTCGCCTGGGATACGGATTCCGGGCTTGGTTTGCGGGATGAGGTTAGGGGCGGGGTCGTGCACCCTGGATCCCCGCCTGCGCGGGGATGACTCGTTCGGGGTCTCCCCGCGAACGGGCCGTGATCGTTACCCGGGTTGCCTATGACACTTGGACACGCTCGATGTCTCGCTCAGGCTTCCTCCCATCGCCTTTTAAGTAAGTGCGATAACGCCTCATCCAGTCCCGGCCTTGCCGCCTGTGCTCCGCTTGTGGTGTCGGTGAACACCTTCTCGGCCCCTTCCCGGTCCAGGGCGTCGAGCTGGAGGTCAAGGTTCTGGTCCTGGGTCGAGACTCGGGCATATCCGATGAGCATGCGTTCCCCCGTCGTGAGTTACCGTGGGAGAGTCCCATAACTCAATCGACCGGGCAAGCATTCGGGACGAAGAATTCGAGACGGGTAACGGAACGGTTTTCGGGGGCCTTTGGCGGTCCCGGCGGGGTCTGCCCTAGGTGTCCCGGAAACGTCCGTTTCCGGGACGGGTTAAAACGAGAAGGCCCCGGCGTATGTGGAGATACGCCGGGGCCTTCTCGTTTGGCAGGGGGCGTTTCCGGGTCACATACCCGGTGGCCATCCCGCCTTCTGGAGGGCATGTTCCGGCGGGTCGGCCGTCGCGTACGAGGCCGGGAGCAACTCGCGTAGCTCCGCCGCATCGAACTGGCGGGGGTTGATGAGGAGATGTCCTCCCCGTCGCGTGAAAATCCCCCGTTCGTCCTCCGAAAAGTAAATGTCGCAGGTTTCGTCCCACTTCGCGAAATCGAAGGCGACCTCGTACACCGTTTCTCGAAAACCCGTCCGGTCGGAACCCCGCACCGGATTGAAGGTGATGCAGAGCGTCTCCCGAAACCCATAGATTCCGAGATTCTTCTCCACGACCCCGGAGGACTCAGGGATAGAGAAGCTGGCCAGTGCACACCCACGGAACTCGACGAGTTCGCCCCGTCGCTCGGGGAATTGCGAACTTTGCCCCGCTCCCGGGAGGGTGGAGAGGAATGACCGAACCTCGTCTTTGCTTCGATGCGTGCTTGCGTGAATTCGCCATTGAATAGACATAGCTTCATCTCTGTAGTTGACGGGTTCATAGAATATTCAAAAAGATTCGGACATGACCCCGTGAGGGACTGCTCGCCTTGGGCCTCCGAAGAGGTCTTGTCCGAGTCTCCTGGATGTTCGGCCTCGCTCGCCTATAGGCTCACCTCAGGCGACCGCCGGGGAAAATCTTCTCAATGGTACGGTCAGGCTTGATGATCCACATCTCCTCCAGCTTCTTCCGCGTCCCCGAGTCGGGTGTGTTCCGGTAGACCTGGATTTCATCGATCACATCTTGAATCCTCTGAGGGGTGGTGCCCGGAGGGAACTCGATGATAATCCGGTCGACCTGCCCTCCCGCCTTGTCGTTGGCGTTGGAGGCCACGTTCCCGGCGGGGGTAGTGTTCTGGGGTGAGTAAAGGTCGAAATAACGGCCTTCGATCTTATAATCCGGGTCTGAGTCAGGGTATTTCGTCCGAAACGGGTCGGTGGCAGGGATGGGCTTCGGCTGCTGGACGACCGTGTACCCCCCCTTAACAAGCACGCCGGCGACACCATTTTCGGCGTCGCTCGCCCCATTCCGGGGCGGGGTGGGTGCGTTCGGGTTGAGCGGACCCGAGGGGCTCGTCGTGCTCCCCTCGGTGGGCTCGTCCGTGACGATGATGACCCCGAACGGCGTGTATTGCTCCTGGACGGACAGGGCGTTCGTCCCGCCGTAGTGATAGACGTACTGGATGACGAAGGTGTCGGGGTCTTCGGGATGTACGAACCCCGTGACCTCCGTCCAGCCCTCATCCTGTGCCCTGGCGGCCTGGGTAACGCAGAGGCTCAAGGCCACGGCGAGAAGAAGGCGAGAAAGATAACCCTGCTTCATCGGACCCTCCTGAGTTGATACCTGGGGTTCAGTCCGTCCGTGATTCGCGGCCCGCTTCGAGCGGCGTCAGACCATACGAGCGAACATGATAGCGAAGTTGCAAGAGAGAGTCAGAACGTGAATGGTTCGCCTCGACGCAAGGCGTTCACGCCAAAAGACATGGGGCCCCACATTACTGACCGCCGCATAAAGAAGGTCAAGTTTTCCGGCCGGTAGAATGGGGGCCATGGACAGCCGGAGCAATATCGCTGGCGACGCGCGGGAGTGGCGAAGGCTGCGGGCATTGGAGTTGAGGGGGCGAGGCTGGCATCAACGCGACATCGCCGAGGCCCTCGGCGTGCGCGAGGAGACCATCTCCCGCTGGATCGCTCGGGCGAGGGAAGGCGGCCCCGAGGTCCTCCTCGCCCACCCGTCGCCGGGCCGCCCGCCCCGGCTCGCGCCCGACCAGAAGCGCCTGGTCCCGGAGTTCCTCTGGCACGGCGCGGAGGCTTACGGCTTCACAGGCGATGTCTGGACCTGCGCCCGCGTCGCTCTGGTCATCCAGGAGGAACTTGGCGTCCTCTACCACAAGGACCACGTCGGCAGCCTCCTGAAGGATCTGGGCTGGACGCCCCAGATGCCCATCAAAAGAGCCAGCCAGCGCGACAAACCGGCCCTCCGTCGCTGGCGCGACGAGGCCTGGCCCAGGCTGCTCCGCCAGGCGTGCAAGGAGCGTCGGGTGCTGGTTTTCGAGGACGAGTCGGGCTTCTACCTGCTGCCTGGGTTGGTCAGGACGTACGCGCCCCAAGCCCAGACACCGGTGATCCGCGGGAAGCAGACGCGGAACCACCTCTCGGTGATGGGCGGGATGACGCCACAGGGGGAGGTCTACACCCTGGTCAGACGCAAGCCGCTCAACGGCCTGCACGGCATCGAGCTCCTCGAGCACCTGCGAGCGGTGACGGGCCGGAGGCTGTTGGTGATCTGGGATGGCTCGCCGATCCACCGGCGTGTGGCGGTCCGGGAGTTCGTGGAGCAGTCCCAGGGCAAGGTGGTGGAGCAGTTGCCCGGCTACGCACCGGACCTCAACCCCTGGGACGAGGGTGGCTGGCACCACCTGAAGTATATCGAGAGGCAGAACTTGGTGTGCCATGACCTCGAAGAACTCCACGAGCAGTTCCACCTTGCTGTCGATCGCTTCCGTCGGAAGCCACTCTTGGTTCGGTCCTGCTTCGTCCAGGCCGGTTTGACCCTCGGGAAAGTTTAAACTCCTTTTTGCAGCGATCAGTAAGTGCGCTCACCCTGGCCCGTCCCTTGCCTTGCTTCTTGGAAGCAAAGTCGTAAAAAGGCGACACTTTAGCAAAGTTAGTGCAGTCTTTGGAGCAGTCAAGCGGCTTTCGTCTCAGAAATCGTTGGATATTCTGTAGGAAGAGATCACAAATGGAGTCCATTGCTCCCTTGCGAGGGCCACCCGTACGAACGGCTGGTGAATTACGTCCTTCCGGCCTCAAATCACGCCGATCAACTGCACTAACTTTGCTAAAGTCTC
>JBGSYY010000230.1:0-7993 GCA_041750675.1 Isosphaeraceae bacterium
GGTCACGGGCGGTTCGTCGCTCCAGGCCAGGTCGGGCAGACCCAGGGCCGTCCAGCGCCCGGCGTCCATCGGCTCGGCTTCGTCGATTGGGCCGGAAACCGTCACGACGAATTCGAGCGTCTCCGACTCGCCGGGCAGCAACACGTTCCGTCCCGGCGCGACCGGCTCGATCGTCGAACGGGGGACGAGTGTCAACAGGGTCCGCAGCTCGACGCCGGTCTCGGAACCTTCTTCGTTCGTCACGACGCGCGACACGTGCGAGACCCGCCCACCGACGTTGGCCGAATGCAGCCGCACGGTCACGTCGAAGCCCTCGCCCGGCGGCAGCGTCAACGGCGCGTCGGCGGTGACGACGCCGCAGCACGGCTTCTCGTTGTCGACGCGGTCGACATGAACCGGCTCGGCCGTCGTGTTCACCAGCCGATAGGTGTGGACGAAGCCCTCGTCCGTCGGCAGGCGGACGCCGAAGTCGTGCGTCAAGCCGGCGGGGTCGCACCACGCCGTCGGAGTGAAAGGTGTTTCAACGGCGGGGGGGGGGGGGCATCGTCCACCGCTTCCCAATGACCTGGCCCGCCCGTGACGAAGCGCGCCGCGGCCCCGCCGATCAGGAGTAACCCGCCGAGTCCCAGGAACGTCCAAGCCGCTTTCATCGCGAAGCCTCCAGCGAATGATCGCCCCATTTATCAGTATCGTTCGCGTTTGGTGTCGTCAACAAAAAACTCAGAGATTATGCTTTTTTGCGGGTGCGGGCATGGAATTTGGTCGGAAGAGCGGGACCTTTTCGGTACAAGCCCCAAGCGTGAGCGCGGGGGTCTTCCCATCGTTACACCACGTCGCTGGCGCTTCCGGCTCGTATCGGGCGGGTGGCCAGGGCAAACTCTTCGTGCCCTGGTCTTCGCCTGAAGGAAAGCCACGGACAGACCGGAGGGCTTGTCACATTTAGCACCTTCATCCATCGAATGGCTTCACGTACCCGGGCACCGTTCGAAGACTCACTCTGCCCGGGCCACCCGCTCGATGCCAAGGATCGTAGTCATGGCCGTGTGGTCTCAATCGGAGGGTGCGGATGGGTTCGGAACACTCCATCAGTGTCTTTGACGGCCACACGGCTTTCATGGATTCTTTTGGATCACCGACTTCGGCCTCGCCAAGGCCGACGAGTCGGGCCTGCCCGAGACCGACGCCGGATTCCCCTCCAACCCGTTCGTCCCCGCCCCCTGACAAGCCATCGATTCTCGCCGCCCTGACCGTTACCGACTTTTGTCACCGTAACAACCCATGCCCCAGCTCGACCTGTTTGACAACGACGAACCGCCTCTCGCGCCTCAGGCCGCGCGGTTGGCCCCCAGGCTCCACGCGCTCGCCGATCGAGGCGTGTTCTTCGGCACCAGCTCCTGGAAATATCCGGGCTGGCTCGGCTCGATCTATTCGGCCGAGCGATACACCACGCGCGGCAAGTTCAGCCAGAAGCGGTTCGAGGCCGAATGCCTCAAGGAATACGCCCAGGTCTTCCCGGTCGTCGGAGGCGATTTCTCGTTTTACCAGTTCCCCTCACGCGACTACTGGCGCAGGCTCTTCGACGAGACGCCCGACAGCCTGCTCTTCGCCCTCAAGGTGCCGGAGGAAATCACCGTCCCCATCTGGCCCAGGCACGCTCGTTACGGCAGCAGGGCAGGGCAGACCAACGAGCACTTCTTGAGCGCCGAGATCCACGAGCGTCTGTTCACAAATCTCCTGAAGCCCCACGCGCACCGAGTCGCGGTCCTCATTCTTGAGTTTGGCACCTACGCCAAGAAAACCTTCGCCACGCCCGACGCCTTTCTCGACCACCTCGCCCCGTTCCTGGCCGGGCTTCCCGATGGCTTCCGCCACGCCGTCGAGATCCGCAATCCCGAGCTGTTGACCACTCCGCGCTACTTCGACATCCTCGCCCGCCACAACGTCGCCCACGTCTTCAACGCCTGGACCCGGATGCCCGCCCTTGCCGACCAAGCCGCGATTCCCGAGGCGTTCACCGCCGACTTCACCATCGCGCGGGCCTTGCTCAAGAAAGGCCGAGCCTACGAAAAAGCCGTTGAGCTGTTCGAGCCGTACGAGAAGATGCAGGAACCGGACCTCGCGGGACGCCATGCCCTCGGCTACCTGGGCGAGCGGGCCATCGAACGCCAGAAACCGGCGTTCCTGCTGGTGAACAACCGCTATGAAGGACACGCGCCCTCGACGATCGAGGCCATCGCCGACGCGTTCGAAAGGTAGCGGAGTCATTCCGTTCGTGATCCTTCGTCGGGCACGAGACCGCTCCAACCACTCGCCCCGTCGCCTCGACAATCCCTCGCCATGTGGGCGTGATGTCACAATTTCTCGGACGTCCATCGTGATCGCTCGTGATCTCCCAACCGCTTGACTCTCGGCCCGGCCGCCTCTCGCCGCAACGCTCGCAGGCAGTAGACGAAAGCCCGGCACATCGGAACTTGACCAGCAGGCAAGACAGGGAATCCCGCCCAAGAAATCGGTCGGCCCGGCCCGAACCCAACCCCTTCGAATTGGGTCGAGTTCGGGGATCTCGGCGAATTACGCCCCTTGCCGCACGGGAAACCTCTTGCATCCCCGGTACTCGATCCGTATATTTGGGATTTTCACGGCCTGCGCAGGCTGGCGTAGCTCAATCGGCAGAGCAACGGTTTTGTAAACCGTAGGTTGTGAGTTCGACTCTCACCGCCAGCTCTTTCGATTGCTTCGAGCGAACCGCACGTCAATCGCACCGGCTGGAGCGGCCCGGAAACCCCCGGGTGGTTGCCCGAGCGGCCAAAGGGGCCTGACTGTAAATCAGGTGGCATCGCCTTCGCAGGTTCGAATCCTGCACCACCCATCTTCCCCGTCCTTCATCATTCAGATCGATCGGCCGAAACACAGACGATCCCGCCAGAAATAACCAAGACCCGCCCCACGCTCCGCACGGCCGTGGACTCGACCGGGGCCGGTACTTTTGAGAGCGACGATCCTCCAGGAGGTTTGCCAGGACCGACAGAGAAACACAGACCAACGCCAGAGACGCACGCGAACCGAAGGTCGGCCGCCCACCGCGGTCAGCCCTCGAAACACACCTCCGCGGGTGTAGCTCAATGGTAGAGCACCAGCCTTCCAAGCTGGCTACGTGGGTTCGATTCCCATCACCCGCTTCGAGTCTTAGGGCCTGCTCCCTTACCAGGATCGGACCCACACCGCGTCTCGCGTCGGTCGGTAGCTCGAAAGTTCTCGATTCTTGTCAGTACACCATCCCCCGGGTATTCCCCAAAAGGAGTGCCCGGAGGAACGCACCGCTGCCGTGGCTCAGTTGGTAGAGCGCGTCCTTGGTAAGGACGAGGTCCTGGGTTCAAATCCCAGCGGCAGCTCTCGGAGGTGGGCGGCTCGACCCGATCCCGGGTCAAGTCGCCGACGCCGGGTCGTGTGTCGTACCCCACTCGCCGTGGACCGGGTCGGCGCCCGGGCTCGGACGACAGATTCCTACCAGATAACCCTCGCTTTGCACGCCTAGGAGCTCCGATGGGCAAAGAAACTTTCGAACGGCGCAAGCCCCACGTCAACGTCGGCACAATCGGCCATATCGACCACGGCAAGACCACGCTCACCGCGGCTCTGCTCTCGGTGCTGTCGAAGCAGCCTTGGGCTGGCGGCATGAAGACCAAGAGCTATGCCGACATCGCCAAGGGCGGTACCGTCCGCGACGCGACCAAGACCGTCACCATCGCCGTCTCGCACGTCGAGTACGAGAGCGAAAAGCGGCACTACGCCCACATCGATTGCCCGGGCCACGCCGACTACATCAAGAACATGATCACCGGTGCCGCCCAGATGGACGGCGCGATCCTGGTCGTCTCCTCGTACGACGGCCCGATGCCCCAGACCCGCGAGCACATCCTCCTGGCCCGCCAGGTCGGCGTGCCCGCCCTGGTCGTGTTCATGAACAAGATCGACCTCGTCGACGACCCCGAACTGCTCGACGTCGTCGAAATGGAACTCCGCGAGCTGCTCACGCACTACGGATTCCCCGGCGATGAGATCCCGATCACCCGCGGCTCCTCGAAGCCCGCCTACGATAACCCGACCGATCCCGCCGCCGCTCAGCCGATCCTGGACCTCGTCAAGTCCATGGACGACTACATCCCCGAGCCTCAGCGCGAAGTCGATAAGCCGTTCCTGATGCCGATCGAAGACGTCTTCTCGATCAAGGGCCGAGGCACCGTCGGCACCGGCCGAATCGAGCGTGGCCAGATCAAGGTCGGCGAGCCCGTTGAAATCATCGGCTTCGACCGCAACAAGAACTCGGTCGTCACCGGCGTCGAAATGTTCCAGAAAACCCTCGACTCGGGCATCGCCGGCGACAACGTCGGCATCTTGCTCCGCGGCGTGGAAAAGACCGACCTGGAACGCGGGCAGGTCGTCTGCAAGCCCGGCTCGATCACCCCGCACACCAAGTTCGAGTGCGAGGTCTACGTCCTCTCCAAGGACGAAGGCGGCCGACACACCCCGTTCTTCAAGAACTACCGGCCCCAGTTCTACTTCCGCACCACCGACGTGACCGGCACCGTGCTCAACCTCAAGAGCGAGGATGGCACCGAGGCCGAAATGTGCATGCCCGGCGACAACATCAAGATGACCGTCGAACTGCACACGCCGATCGCCATGGAAGAAAAACTCCGGTTCGCCATCCGCGAAGGCGGCAAGACCGTCGGTGCCGGCGTCGTGACCAAGATCCTTCAGTAATCGCCTCAAAGGGGTCAGGGCGCGGTGGTCCCGGGGCCGTATCATTGCAACGGCCCCAACCCCCGCGCCCTCCCTGCATCCTATTTACCGACCCCTGACCCCCTGGCCCCTCCGACCCCTCCATGCGCGAATACGTCTGGCTGGAATGCACCTCCTGCGGTGAACGAAACTATCGCACGCCCAAGGAGACCCGCGGCGCCGAGCGGCTCGAGCTCAAGAAATACTGCAAGCGCGAGCGCCGTCATATCGTCCACAAGGAATCCCGCAAAAAGTGATCCGCCACGGCGACGGCGCGGCCACTCGGGCGGCGAGATCCGCCCGGCCCGCCGTCCCATCTCTCCCAGAACCGCAACGGACAGGGCAGGGCAGGGCGACACTCACCCGGCGAGGTAGACGCACACGAGCGTAGCTCAATTGGTAGAGCAGCGGTCTCCAAAACCGCAGGTTGGGGGTTCGATTCCCTCCGCTCGTGCTCGGTAGTCGCAGGTCAGTCCAAAGAGCGGCGATCGTACCCAACCCAGACCGCCGCAAACCTTCCGATCGCCGGCACCCGACAGTCGCTTTCCAGCTCGTTTTTTTTCGATCTCCGAGCGCCGCAACCCGCCCGCGCCCGACGCCTCCCGCGATCCGCACTTCCTCTGGCATGAGAACTCCCATGGGCAAGGTCCGAGACGACGCGCCGGCCAGCACTTCCAAGACGGTGGCCAAGCCGGCACCCCGACAGGCCCCGCGACGCGCGGTCCAATTCCTCGCCAATCTCTTCCGCGGCGACCGCTACAAACCCACCCAGGGCAAGCACGCACGGCTCTGGACGGCGATCGGCCTGGGTTTGGTCTTTGCCGCCGGTCTGTTCCAGTTCCAGACCTACTATCTCGACGAGCTGCCCATCGTCGCCCGCTACAGCATCCCGCTCGTCATCGGCGCGATCCTGGCCTGGATCGTCTGGCGGATCATCGAATTTCCCCCATTCGCCGACTTCCTGATCGCCACCGAAGGTGAAATGAACAAGGTTTCCTGGATTTCCCGCGACGAACTTCAGCGAGCCACCGGAGTCGTGCTCACGACCGTCCTCCTGCTCTCCATGTTTCTCTTCGGCGTCGACTGGCTCTGGGCCAGCCTGCTCCAGCTCTTCGGTGTGCTCAAGTTCGGCGGCGGCGGAGCGTTCGGCTCCCAGGCCGGCTGACCTCAACCTCCTCACCGCATGACGCCGACCGAGCGCCGACCACCACCGCCCAACCCCGAACGACGAGATGATGACCCAACCGCACGATCAAGACGACGAGACCCGCCGCGACGAACCCCGACCCGTCGGGGACGAACTTGATCCGCGCGCCGATGTCGAGGTCGACGAGCTGGCACCCGACGGCGGCCCCGTCGACGAGCCGCCGCCCAAATCCGCCCGCAAAGCCGAACCCAAGGCCAAGCCTAAGCCGGAACCGGTCGCCGTCGTCGACGACGACGAGGAACCGCCACCCGTGCTGGTCTGGTATGTACTCAAGGTCCAGTCCAGCCGCGAGGACACGATTCGCGACGCCCTTGAGCGTCGGGTCAAGATTCACGGCCTGGAACGCTTCTTCGGCCGGATCGTCGTGCCCACCGAAAAGATCACCGAGATCCGCAACAACAAGAAGCGAATCGTCGAGCGCAAAAGCTATCCCGGCTACATCATGGCCGAGATGGAGCTGAACGAGAAAACCTGGTTCGTCGTCCGCGAAACGCCCGGCGTCGGCGACTTCGTCGGTGCCCACGGCCAGCCCTCGCCGATGCGCGGCGACGAAGTCGACAAGATGCTCGGCCGCGAAACCGCCAAGGACGAAAAGCCCGCCCCCGTCAAGATCGACGTCGAGCGCGGCGATCGCGTCAAGATCAAGGACGGCCCGTTCGAGAACTTCGAAGGGACCGTCGAGGAAGTCGTCGAACAGCGCGGCCAGGTCAAGGTCATGCTCATCATCTTCAATCGCCCCACGCCCGTCGATCTCGAATACTGGCAAGTGGAACGCATCTGAGCGCGGCGGCACGGGCTTCCGGCCCTCTCTCTCTCGTATCGTCGCGGCTCGCTTTCTTCAGACGTCTTGAAGTTCCCAGCCCGGAAACTCGGCTCCGGAACTCGTCCCGCAGATTTTCTCCCCCCGCACAACGGCTCCCACGCTTTTTTTCCGAGGACGTATCCCGATGGCGAAGGTGATGGTCGCAAAGGTCAAGCTCCAGTGCCCCGGCGGACAGGCGACGCCCGCCCCGCCCGTCGGCCCCGCTCTGGGCCAGCACGGCGTCAACATCGGGCAGTTCGTCACCCAGTTCAACGACCGCACGAAGGACATGAAGGGCACGACGATCCCGGTCGAAATCTCCATCTTCAACGACCGCACCTTCGAGTTCATCACCAAAAGCCCGCCGGCCGCCGTGCTCATCAAGCAGGCCCTGGGCCTGGCCTCGGCGGCCAAAACTCCCGGCAAGGAGAAGGTCGGAACCATCGCCATGGACCAGATCCGCAAGATCGCCGAGACCAAGTTCCAGGACCTCAACGCCCGCGACATGGATCACGCCTGCCGAATCATCGCCGGCACCGCCCGCAGCATGGGGGTCGATGTCTCGGCATGAGGATGCTCCCGCACCGACATCTCACACCCGGCGGCTCCCGCCTGCTCATACCTGCCCGCTTCAAGAAAGTGACGCAGGCGAGCAGCTTAGTGGACGGAGCAGGCTCCTTATAAGGGCCAGGTGGCGGGTTCGATTCCTCCCTCGCCTATGATCGCTTTCAAGCAGACATTCTGACGAACCATCTCGCACCGGCGCGACCGCCCGCCGGAGTCACTCGCGAGGTCGAAGGCGGCAGCCCCCGGCACCGAATCCGGGTGCGAAAGGAGCGCATGCGTTATCGATCCAAGAGATATCGGGCCTTGGGCCAAAAGGCCAAGCCCGTCCCCGTGCCGCTGACGGAGGCCGTCCGTCAGTTGAAGGGGTTCGACACAACTAAATTCAACCAAACGGTCGAGGTCTCGACGAACCTGGGGATTGACCCCCGTCAGACCGACCAGAATGTGCGCGGCTCGGTCGCGCTGCCCCACGGCATCGGCAAGGCAGTCCGCGTCGCGGTCTTCGCCCAGGGTGACAACGCCGAAAAGGCGCGTGCCGCCGGAGCCGACATCGTGGGGGCCGACGACCTCGCGCAACAGGTCAAGGCTGGCCAGATGAACTTCGACGTCGCCCTGGCGACCCCCGACATGATGGG
>JBGSYY010000231.1:0-10365 GCA_041750675.1 Isosphaeraceae bacterium
CCTCCAGCATCGGCCGCCTGTTCGACGCCGTCGCCGCGCTCGTCCTCGGCGTCAAGGCCGTCTCCCACGAAGGCGAAGCCGCGGCCTGGCTCGAATCGGTCGCTGCCTGCGACGAAATCACCAAACCCTACGACATGCCCATTGTCCACACTTCGCCCTCTTCGGGCGATCCGTTGCCCCGCGGCGATTGGCGACCCATGCTCCGCGAAATCGCCAACGACTTACACCGCGGCGTCCCCGATTCCATCATCGCCGCGCGTTTCCACAAAACCCTCGCGTGCTGGGCCGCCCGAACCGTCAAAAATCAGCCGCACCACGCCATCCTTCTCAGCGGCGGCTGCTGGGTCAATCAACGCCTTGCAGAGGCGACGATCTGCGAACTGCAATCAATCAACCGCCAGGTCTATCTCGCCGGCTCGATCCCCCCCAACGACGGCGGCCTTTCCGCAGGCCAACTCGCCGTGGCGGTGGCCACGCAAGTCCGTCACAGGGCATAATAGGATTCGCTCCACAATCCGTCTCCGGTGCCTCAACTCCCTCCCGCCATCTCCCCGCCCCCCCGAGCCAGTGGCACCCGAGACCCGCGATCACTTCAGTCCATCGAACGAGAGGCGAAGTCTCATGTGTCTGGGCGTGCCCGGTCTGGTCGTGGAACGAGAATCAGCAGAGGCCGACATGCCGTCGGCGGTCATCGAGTTCGCCGGCGTCCGTCGCGTCGTCTGCGTCGCCTGCGTACCCGAGGCCGAGGTCGGCGATTACGTCATCGTCCACGCTGGCCTCGCCATCAGCCGCCTCGACGCCGAGGAAGCCGAGCGGGTCCTCGAATGCCTCCGCGCCATCGGTGAAGACGAAGGCTGGACGGGCGAAACCCAGCCCGCCGCAAACGAGTCATCGTCATGAAATATGTGGATGAATACCGAGACCCTGTCCTCGCCCGCCGCCTCCTCGATGAGCTGCGCCGCACCGTCACCCAACCGTGGGCCATCATGGAAGTCTGCGGCGGCCAAACCCACACACTCCTCCGCAACGGCATCGACGAACTGGTTCAACCCCTCGTCCGACTCGTGCATGGACCAGGCTGCCCCGTCTGTGTCACGCCCCTGGAACTGATCGACAAGGCCCTCGCCATCGCCGCCCAGCCAGGCGTCATCTTCACCTCCTTCGGCGACATGCTCCGCGTACCCGGCTCCAGCGACGACCTCCTCCGCGTCCGCGCCCGCGGCGGCGACGTCCGGATCGTCTACTCCCCCCTCGACGCCGTCCGCATCGCCGCCGAAAATCCCGGCCGCAACGTCGTCTTCTTCGCCGTCGGCTTCGAAACCACCGCCCCCGCCACCGCCCTCGCCGTCGTCGACGCCAAACGCCGCGGCCTCACCAATTTCTCCCTGCTCGTCTCCCACGTCCTCGTGCCCCCCGCCATCGAAGCCATCCTGAGCGCGCCCGCCAGCCAAATTCAGGGCTTCCTGGCCGCCGGCCACGTCTGCACCGTCGTCGGCTTCGAGGAATACTTCGCCCTCACCGATCGCTACAAGGTGCCCATCGTCGTCACCGGCTTCGAGCCGGTCGACTTGCTCGAAGGCATCCTCATGACCGTCCGCCAGCTCGAACAAGGTCGCCACGAAGTCGAAAATCAATACGCCCGATCCGTGAAACGCGCCGGCAACTCCACCGCACGGGCACTCCTCGATCAGGTCTACGAGGTCTGCGACCGCCCCTGGCGCGGTATCGGCGTGCTCGCTCGCAGCGGCCTCCGCCTCAACGCCGAATATCACGCATTCGACGCCGAAACCCGCTTCGCCGTCGAGGGCATCCACACCGTCGAACCCCCCGAATGCCGCAGCGGCGAAGTCCTCCAGGGCCTCATCCGCCCCGAGCAGTGCCCCGAGTTCGCAACCCGCTGCACCCCCGAACGCCCCCTGGGCGCTCCCATGGTCTCCAGCGAAGGCGCCTGTGCGGCCTACTACCGCTACGGCCGCCGCGCCAGGCCCGTCGCCTCGGAGCCGATCCCCTCATGAACGCCGAACCAACCCTCGGCGCATGCCCCCTTCCGTTGCCCTCATCGGCCAGCGATCAACTCCTCCTCGCCCACGGCGAAGGCGCTCGCGCGACTCGCCGCTTGATCCGCGAGCTTATGGCCCACGCGTTCGCCAATCCCTTCCTCGACCCACTCGGCGACGCCGCCGTCTTGCCCGACCTCCACGGCCAGGCCGTCCTGAGCACCGATAGCTATGTCGTCAGCCCCTTGTTCTTCCCGGGCGGCGATATCGGCAAGCTGGCCGTCCATGGAACCATCAATGACCTCGCCGTCTCTGGCGCCGATCCTCTCTACCTCTCCCTCGCCATCATCGCCGAGGAAGGTCTGCCCCTCGAAACACTCCGCAAGGTCATCGAAAGCATTCGCGACGCCGCACTCTCATGCGCAATCCCCATCGTCACCGGCGACACCAAGGTCGTCCCGCGCGGCACGGCCGATGGCCTCTTCCTCAATACAACCGGCCTCGGTCGTCTCCGTGACGATGCCCACCTCAGCGCAAATCGCATCGAGCCTGGCGATGCCATCCTCGTCAGCGGCACCATCGGCGATCACGGCCTCGCCATCCTCTCGGCCCGCGAACAGCTCGAAATGGGCGACACCATCAGATCCGACACCACCCCCCTCCACATTATGGTCGCCCACCTGCTCCAGTCCGGCGTCGACGTCAAGTTCCTCCGCGATGCCACCCGCGGCGGCGTCTCTGCCGTCTGCCACGAGCTCGCCGAAGCCTCCGGCCGCACCCTCCTGCTCCGCGAATCCGCCCTCCCCATAAGCGAACCAGTCCGCGGTGCCTGCGAACTCCTCGGCCTCGATCCGCTCTACGTCGCCAACGAAGGAAAGCTCATCGCCATCGTCGCGGCCCCAGACGCCGAACGCGCCCGCGACCTCCTCCACGCACACCCCGCGGGCCGACAGGCCGCGATCATCGGCGAGGTCACAACCAATCAGGGCGCAACCGTTCTGGTGCGCGGCCCACTCGGTTACGATCGAATCCTCGACGAACCCACCGGAGCACCCTTGCCGCGAATTTGTTAAAGGCCTCTGCCACAACGGGGAACTGGCTCCAGAGCTGCCCGTCCCCGTTGTGGCACAGGCTCTCGATGAGTCATCAAAAGGCGATCGGTTCCATGAAATCCACCCGAGCGCTCGTGCTGACATCCTTCCTCCTCACAGCAACCATCGCGACCGCCGACGGTCCCGAACAGATCGAGGTCGATCCAGCCACCGCGGGCTTTCGCACGGTCCAATCAAAGCAGCCCTTCGAGCCGCGCGGATTCAATTATGATCATGACGAAACCGGTCGATTGATCGAAGACTACTGGACGAACGAATGGCCCAAGGTCGAGCAAGACTTTCGCGAAATGAAGGCGCTCGGCGCAAACGTCGTCCGCATCCACCTCCAGTTCGCCAGGTTCTGCCCTGACCCTGACATCATCGATGAAGCGTCGATCGAGCGCCTCGGCCGCCTCCTCGCCCTGGCCCAACAACTCTCCCTCTACCTCGATCTCACCGGCCTCGGCTGCTACCACAAGGCCGACGTCCCCGCGTGGTACGACGCCCTCGATGAGCCGGCCCGCTGGAAAGCGCAAGCCGTCTTTTGGAAAGCGATCGCGGCTCGCTGTGCCAACAGCCCCGCCGTCTTCTGCTACGACCTGATGAACGAACCCGTGGTCCCCGGAGGCCCGCGCGAGCCTGGCGACTGGCTCGGCCCGCCCTTCGCCGGAAAACACTTCGTGCAGTTCATCACGCTCGACCCTTCCGGCCGCAAACGCCCCGACGTGGCCCACGCCTGGGTCCAAACGATGGTCGAAGCAATTCGTTCCGTCGATCGCAGTCATCTCATCACGGTCGGTCTCGTCGACTGGAGCTTGGACCGCCCCGGCCTGACCTCCGGCTTTGTGCCCTCAAAAATCGCCCCATCTCTCGATTTCCTCTCCATCCATCTCTATCCCGAACGCGGCAAGATCGATGACGCCCTCGAAACCCTCTCTGCCTTCGCCGCCGCGGGCAAGCCCGTCGTCATCGAGGAGACCTTCCCTCTCAAATGTTCCGGCCCGGAGTTCGCCTCCTTCCTCAAACGCTCCCGCGAGCATGGCGCGAAAGGCTGGATCGGCTTCTACTGGGGCAAAACCCCCGACGAACTACGCAAAGCCAACACCATCGGCGAAGCCATCACCCTCGAGTGGCTCAAACTCTTCCAGGCGGGATGGTAATTCCCGACCCGATCTCTTCAGAGTACTCAAACATGCTCACGCTCACACTGTTCCTTGCCGCGGCCATCACCTCCGATGCCGATATCCATACCGCCGCCAATGTGCCGATCGAGCTAACCCTCGAAGCCAAACAAACGCACGACGACCCCTTTCGCTCCGTCACCCTCGACCTCCTCGTCACCGCCCCCGATGGAACCCAGCGCCGTGTTCCGGCTTTCTGGGCCGGCGGCTCCATCTGGAAAGCCCGCTACGCTTCCGCCCAGACCGGCTCCCACACCTGGCGAAGCGTCTGCGACGACGCCGCAAACGACTCCGGCCTCCACGGCGTCCAGGGCACAATCAAGATCGAGCCATACGCCGGCGATAACCCCCTCTACAAACACGGCCCGGTCCAGGTCGCTCCCGGCGAACGGCACCTCCAATATGCCGACGGCACACCCTTCTTCTGGCTGGCCGACACCTGGTGGATGGGCCTCTGCCATCGCCTCCATTGGCCCGAGGAATTCCAGACGCTCACCGCCGATCGACTCAAAAAAGGCTTCACCGTCATCCAGATCGTCGCCGGCCTCTATCCCGATATGCCCGCCTTCGACCCCCGCGGCGCCAACGAATCCGGCTTCCCCTGGACCGAAAACTATACGTCCATCCGCCCCGAATACTTCGACAAGGCCGACGAACGACTCCGCTACCTCGTCGAACAGGGCATCACCCCCTGCATCGTCGGTGCATGGGGATATCACCTCCCCTGGCTCGGCGAACAAAACGCCAGGGCTCACTGGCGCTACCTCATCGCACGCTATAGCGCATGGCCCGTCGTCTGGTGCGCCGCCGGCGAGGCCAACTTGCCCTACTACACCGTCAAAAACTTCCCCTACGACGACCGCGAACAGGTCCACGGATGGACGCGTGTTCTAGAATACATCCGCCGGACCGACCCCTTCCGACGCCCCCTCACCATTCACCCTACCGCCATCGGCCAGTACACCGCGCGTCACGCCACCGACGACCCCACGCTCCTCGATTTCGACCTCCTCCAAACCCCCCACGGCGAACGACCCGCCGCCGTCATCACCCTCAAGGCGTTGCGCGACTCCTACGCCGCCCAGCCCACCATGCCCGTCATCAACGGCGAGGCATCCTATGAAATGCTCCTCGATTCAATCCCGGCCCGCTGGACTCGCGCCATGTTCTGGATCTGCATGACCAACGGTGCCAAGGGCCACACCTACGGCGCAAACGGCATCTGGCAATGCAACCGACGCGATCAACCCCACGGCCCCTCACCCCACGGCGGCAACTACGGCAAAATCACCTGGGACGAAGCCATGAACCTCCCCGGCTCCAGCCAGCTCGCCGCCGCCAAGCGCCTGTTCGAGCGCTGGAACTGGTCCCAGTTCGAGCCGCATCCCGAATGGGTCGCCTGGCAGGCCGAGGGCGACCCCGCCCTGCCGCCGCAGGCCACAGGCATCCCCGGAAAGCTTCGCCTGATATGGGCCCCGGATCGCCATCCGGTCACGGTCTCCGGCCTTGAGCAGAACACGTCCTACGCGCTCACCAGATTCGATCCCGTCACCGGCGAAACCACCACCGTTGGCACGATCCAGGCCGACCCCCACGGCGCCTGGACAGCGCAGCCCCCAGCCGCCGGCGAGGATTGGGTGGTCGTACTGGAGGCCGCCGCGAACTCAACAGAGTAGGCCCCCGGATCACCCCCTTGATAAACTATCCATCTTTCAGTTCAACCACACAAAACCCAATCCATGCGGTTCCCACGAATTTCGCGCAGATTCATAGGCCCCCGGGGCGTGGCCTATTGATCCGCAGGTTGTTCGGTTCCGTTACGGATTTTCCCGAAGGCATCCCCGTGCAGCCGGGGACCCAGTGCGATCTCACGCCAAATCCTCAATGCTCCGCAAAATCTGATCAATCACCGCATCATCAGTCCTCGGATTGAAAAACACCGCCTTCCACGCCGGCAAGGAATGCCCGTGCGGGCTATACCCCATCGCCGTGGTGAATGACAGCTTCGCGTCTCGCGCCGGATCAAGCATCGCGTTCCGCTTGTCAAACAACCGACGCACCTCCGCGAAGTAGCGGTGCATCGGCTCCTCCTCCAGTTCACCCGCCTCTAGCTGCGCGAAAATCGCCTTCGCGTCCCGCCCGCGCGGCAACACCCACCAGCACACACTCGGGCCGATCGTGTCCAGATTCAGCACCTTGCAAAAATCCAGCTCCTCAATCCGCTCCTTCAGCTTCGCGGCCATCTCCATCGCGTTGGCAATTAACATCTGATAACCAATCAGCCCCAGTCCGTTCAAACTGGCCATCACCGAATACGGCCCAATCGCCGGCCGCGAGCATTCCAGGGTGAACAGCGCCGGGTCGCGCCGGTAGTCCGCCTCACTGAAATACGGCATGTCCCCCGGCGTGCGGGCCAGATACTTCAGGTCGTCGCGCCGGTTGACGATGAACGCGCTCGAAGGATAGTGCCCCCACCCAATCTTATGAAAATCCAGCGTCACCGAATCCGCATGGCGAAGCGACTGACACGCCCTCTGGGCCGTCGCCACACGCGGCTTGATCTCATCCGAAAGCGCCAACGGATTCTTCTCCAGGTCATACTCCGCCAGAAAACAAAGCGCCCAGCCCACCGCCGCATCCACATGAAGCTGAGGCGTCGGCACCCCATGCCGCTCGCTGAAATCATCCAGCAGTTGGCGAATCCCAGCCACGTCATCAATCCCAAAAGCATCCGTCGTTCCAAACGTCGCGATCACAAACGCCACCGTCTGCCCCGCCGCGTGCAGCTCATTCAACTTGTGGTCGAGCAGATCAAGCCGAACGCTCAGATGCCGGTCCGTCGGTATCGGGTGTAGGTTGTTCACCCCAATCCCCAGCCACCCCGCAAGCGTCGCGTTCGAATAATGCCCCGCCTCGGAAACAATCCCCGCCAGCCTCCGCCCGCCCAGCCCCACCCGCATCGCGTCGGGCAACACCTTCTCAATCCCAATCTTGCCCCCATAAAGATTCGAGATCGTGCCCCCCATCGTGAACACGCCCCAGGGGCTTTCCGTGTGATAAAAAATCAGGTTCGCCAGCGCCGTGATCGCCTTCAGTTCCAGCTCATTCGATCGCTGGCTATACGTGTCCACGCACAAATTCGGATTCTTCAACAAGCACGCGATCGCGCCGATCAGCGACGCATAATTCGCCGGCCCCTTCACATTCTCCAGATGCAGCTTCGACGCCCACCCGTCCGTCCCCCAAAAATACGGAAAAATCGCGTCCCGCGCATCCTTCAAATTTCCCGGCAACCTGTGGATCTCGGGATTCTCCTGCGCCGTCTCATAATTCCGCGACATCAAGATCCCCGGCGGCAGCATTTCCTCCGCCTGCAACGTATTCAACAACTCCCGCAACACCTGCAGTATGTTCTTCGGATCACACACAAAAAACGTCCGCACCAGCTGATCAAGTCGTTCGCGGTCCATGTGTATCTCGCGGATCTCGTTGTCTGGCTCGTCTGCCCCGGAACCCACTCTCCTCCACCAGCCTAACAGCCGGCGACCTCGCAAGGGTCAGACCCCCGGGAGTCCCACCCGCCCCTCCCCCCTGCAAATTCCGCGCAACTACTCAAAAAAAATCGTTTGAATTGCCGCCCCACTCGATTATCCTGAAAATGTTAAACACCGCGCGCCTCGCCAAACCCAGGTCCGTGGTGCCCCCGCCCGCTTCGCCCCAGGATCATCAGCTCGACACTCACTCCGATGCGAGCGGATGAGGTCGAGCCACTCCCCCGCCTCTCTCTCTCTCAAGACGAATATCCCTCCCCACGAGGAGTTTCTCCCACGATGGCTCAGCGCCCCCTCTCCCGGATTCGCTGCCTGATGCTGGCCTTGGCCTCGATGGCGATGACCTCCCTCCCCGCGTTCGCGGCCGACGAACCCAATCCCGCTAGCGACGCGATCAGCTACTACCGCCAGGTCCGCCCCATCCTCCAGGCCAACTGCCAGGGTTGCCATCAACCAGCCAAGGCGGCTGGCGGCTACGTCATGACCGATTTCGAACGCCTCTCCAAAGGCGGAGAGTCCGGCGAACCCGCCGTCGTCCCGGCCCAGCCCGACGAAAGCCAGCTCCTCTCCCAAATCCGCCCCGACGCCGACGGCAAAGCCCAGATGCCCAAGGAGAAACCCGCACTCTCCAGCGGCGACATCGAATTGATCTCCCAGTGGATCGCCCAAGGCGCAACCGACGACACCCCCCCCAACGCCCTCACCCGCTACGACCAGGATCATCCCCCCGTCTACACACGACCCCCCGTCATCGGTGCCATCGCCTTCTCCCCCGACGGCACCTTGCTCGCCGTGGCCGGCTTTCACGAGGTCCTGCTCTGGAAGGCCGACGGCAGCGAACGCCTCGCCCGCTTGATCGGCCTCGCCGAACGCATCGAAAGCCTCGCCTTCTCCCCCGACGGTACCAGGCTCGCCGTCACCGGCGGCCTACCCGGTCGAATGGGCGAAGTCCAGATCTGGGATGTCGCCGCCCGCAAGCTCATCCTCTCCGTCCCCGTCACTTTCGACACCGTATACGGCGTCAGCTGGTCCCCCGACGGCACCAGGCTCGCCTTCGGCTGCGCCGACAACAGCGTCCGCGCCATCGACGCCACCACCGGCCAGCAAATTGTGTTCATGGGCTCACATAACGACTGGGCATTGGATACCGTCTGGTCCAGCGACGGCTCCCACCTCATCTCCGCCGGCCGCGACATGACCGCCAAGCTCACCGAAGTCGCCACCCAACGCTTCGTCGACAACATCACCTCCATCACCCCCAACGCCCTCAAAGGCGGCCTCGCCGCCGTCGACCGACACCCCCAACGCGACGAAATCGTCGTCGGCGGCTCCGACGGCGTCCCCCGCGTCTACCGCGTCTTCCGCCAGGTCCAGCGCGTCATCGGCGACGACTCCAACCTGATTCGCGAACTCCCCACCATGCACGGACGCATCTTCAGCGTCGCCGTCAGCGCCGACGGCAAACGGATCGCCGCCGCCAGCAGCCTCGACGGCGTCGGCGTCGTCAACGTCTACGGCTACGAGTTCGACACCGCCCTCCCCGAAAACATCAAGGCCATCATGGCCAAAGTGGCCGACTCCCGCACCACCGAGGAACGCGACACCCTCAAGGCCTATCTCACCGAAGGCGTCCGCCTCATCGCCACCACCCCCCTCCCCTCGGCAAGCGTCTACACCGTCGCCTTCAGACCCGATGGACAGCTCGCCGCCGCCGGCTCCGACGGCATCGTGCGCACCATCGAAACCGAAACCGGCAAGATCCTCCAGGAGCTTAGCCCCGCAACCGTGAGCGACGAATCAGCGGTCATCGCCGGCCTCCCACGCGAAAACCTGCCCCGCGCCGAGGATACCCTCGAGACCGAAATCCTCCCCGCCGGCGCAACCGTGACCGCCCTCGAAGTCGAGCCGAAATCCATCGACCTCACCAGCCGAACCGCCTACTCCCAGATCCTCGTCACCGCCATCCTCGCCGACGGCTCGCGGCTCGACGCCACGCGATTCGCCGACCGCGCCCTCTCCGGCGACGCCGCCACAATCAGCCCCTTGGGCCTCGTCACCCCCAGGGCCGACGGCTCCGCAACCCTCTCCCTCACCCTCGCCGGCCAGCATGCCGAGATCCCAGTCACTGTCGCTGGTATGTCCAACCCCCTCCGCGTCGATTACGTCCAGGACGTCACCCCCCTGCTCTCCAAAATGGGCTGCAACGCCGGAACCTGCCACGGTAGCGCCCAGGGCAAAAACGGTTTCAAACTCTCCCTCCGCGGTTACGACCCCATCTTCGACGTCCGCGCCCTCACCGACGATCACGCCTCACGCCGCGTCAATCTCGCCTCGCCCGACGACAGCCTCATGCTCCTCAAGCCCACAGGCGCGGTCCCCCATGTCGGCGGACAACTCATGAAGCCCGGCGAGCCGGCCTACGAAATCCTCCGCGCCTGGATCGCCGACGGCGCCAGGCTCGACCGAACCCGACCCCGCGTCGCCTCCATCGAGGTCACTCCCGCCAACCCCATCGTCCCCGCCGAAGCCGCCCGCCAGCAGTTCC
>JBGSYY010000232.1:0-40821 GCA_041750675.1 Isosphaeraceae bacterium
GGTCATGGATTTCGTCGAGCATCACAACGCGGATCCGAAGTCCTTGCAGTGGACCGCTCAGACTGACAAGATCCTCGAGAAGGTACGCCGCGCGCGGGCGGTCCTTGATAAGAACCCATCAGAGTGAAGCACTACACTAGCGTCTCTCTGGCCTTGGCTCCTGTGAAATTCATCACCACTGCTTGTTGTCGGAGTACGGCCACGAGATTCTTGGACACAACCGCATGACTACTTTGAAGGCTGAAGGGACCATGCCGCCTTGGCACAAGTGCGCCTTCACGAGCTTCTCGCAGGCCATTTGTAGGAATTGCAGCTTGTGGCAGGATGGAATGGAGAGATCTTGAATCGCCTCGAACGTGTTGAAGTCGGCGTCGGCCTGTCGGGCGTAGGCGATGGCCCAGTCGGCTGCGGTGGCCATCATGCGGCTCCGGTCTTATCCGGCGGTCTTGGCAATTCTTCTTCCATCTCCCAGCCTTCCGGCAGCTTCAACTCGGATCGCTTGATCTTTTCGAACTCCTCGGGAGTGACTTCGACGATCACGGTCGGATAAGGAAGACCACTTTCGGGCTCTGGGCCGAAACGCAAGGGCATGATTCCCGAGGTGACCGTATGGGCATTCACTTCAAGCAACTTGATCGGTTCAGCGTGAACGAGTTCCGCCTCGTCCTGACGGCTGAAACGAATGACATGCGTGATACCGGGTTCCAACTGATAGTGCTTATGGGCGAGTTCCTTAGCCGCGTGGTCGCGGCTTGCCTTCTCGATAGCGAATGCCTCATCAAAAGCCGCGATCAACCTGTCGCGACTGCCGCAAACAGGACACGGGCTACCCGACTCTTTCGGAGTCATCGTCCTGCCGCAATTCGTGCATGCGATGCCAGCCATATACTCGCTCCGTCTGAACTCGCCGATGGTTCCCTGATCAACCAATACCGTGCCTGAGATCCGCCACAGAGATATCTTAAAGGATTGGGCAAGCACATCAGTATCCAACTCCGCCCGCCGCGTTCTTGCAATTAAGGCGTTAGCCTCTCAGCGGCGATAGGGAGTCGGAAGACCTTGATTCGGGATTGAGCGATTCGCTGCCCTTGGACCGGACGGGTTGGGTGTTGGTGGGCTTGGGGGACTCTCGGGGCGCGGTCGGCCCGTCGCGCCCTGCGTCGCCTCGGCCTTGGCCGAACGGGCGAGGTGGATTGGCGACGTGATCGGCCACGTCGTGCGCGGCCTTGGTTTCGAGGCCGGGCTTTTGGAGGAGGCCCAGGTCTCTGGCCCAGTCGATGAAGCGATATTGCCAGGTGCCGAAGGGGATGCCGTTGCGGTCGGTGAGGCCGCCCGACATGCGGCTGCCGTCGGGCAAGGGGTCTCCCGGATGTCGTCCGTTGCCGTAAAGGTGCATTTCGACGTTCGGCACGCCGGCCATGAGCATCGCCTGGTAGTATTCCAAGGCCCAGAGGGTATGCACGCGGTCGCCGGCGCTGGCGCAGACGAGGAACGCGGGGGGCACGTCTTTGGGGATCGGGGGCGCGGTGCGGTTGCGTGCGAAGGGGGTTGGTCCGGGGTAGATGAGGCCGACGAAGTCGGGCCGGGAGGAGGTGCCGGCGAAGGGGTCGGCGGGATCGCTGTTCTTGGCGTCCCAGTCTTCGTAGAGCAAGGCGGCGGGAGCGGCCAGCTCGGCGCCGGCGGAGAAGCCCATGACGCCGATGCGGTTGGCGTCGATCCCCCAATCGTTGGCATAGGCGCGGACGATGCGGATGGCTTGCTGGGTGTCGTGGACGGCGTCTTCCTCGGCAACGTAGCCATCGGCGCGGAGGCGGTTGCGGAGGATGATGGTGTTGATGCCGTAGTTGTAGAAAAACGGCACAAAATCGGCCGCTTCGCCGCCGACGTTGAGGGTGCGGTGTCCGCCGCCGGCGATGACGATGACGGCGGTTCCGGTGTTGATCGAGGGATCGACCTTGTGGACCTCAATGGATGGGTTGTGGATGGAAACGATGCTGTTGATGCGACCGGGGACCGCGCCGCTCATGTTGTAGACCTCGGGGGTCCGAACCTTGTCGGCCTTGAGGTAAGGCGATCCGGGCGGAAAGAGCGGCACCACGATGCCGCCGGGCAAGATGGCCTGCGGGGCGTAGGCCTCGGAGGTTTCGGCGGCGGGCTTGGGTAGAGATTGAGGTAGAGGCAGTGGAGGTAGGGAGACTTTGATTTGGGCCTGCGTGGTGGCGGCGGTCTGGTGCCGTTCGCGGGCGCGGGCGGTGATTTGCTGGATGTAAGCCACTTCGGCGGGGATGTAGGGGCTGCCGTCGGGGCGGTAGATATCGTGGAACCAGACTTCGGGTTCGGCGTCGTACGGCTTCTTCCACGAATCCCAGGGATAAATCGTGTTCGACTTGCCGGCGACGAAACCCCAGCAATACGCACCCACGCCCTGTTCCTGAAGGAAGCCGAGCATGGGGTCGAAGCGGCTGCCGTTGGGGCGGGCCATGTATTCGGTGCAGGCGAGGGGTCGGTTGTAGTGGCGGAGCGAGTCGACCCGGGCTTCGAGCTTTTCCATGGAGTCGTAGGAGTGGAAGGTGATGATGTCGGACATTTCGAGCTGGTCGCGGTGTACGGGGGCGAGCTTCTCGTCGGACCAGTCGCCGATCCAGACGCCGCTGGTGAGAGGTTGGGACGGCTCCATTTCGCGCGCCCACGCGAAAACCTTGCGCTGGAAGACGCGGATCATTTCGACCTTGTTTTTCGGCTCATCCTTGCCGTAGCTGGAGGTGTTGGGGTTGTCAGGCTCATTGATGAGGTCCCAGGCATGGATGCGCGGGTCGTTCTTGAAGTGGCCGATGAGACCCTGGAGGTAGGGCTTCATGGAGTCGTGACGGGCGGGATCTTCGAGGATCAGGCGGCCGGGGCTTTGCACCCATCCCGAGTTGTGCAGGCCTTTCTTGGGCTCGCGTTGCGTGCCGGGCTTGGGGTGTGGGTCCCAGACCGAATCAAAGGGGACGAACATGACGCCGATGTGATGCTTGTCGGCGACGTTGAGGAACTGGTCGACACGGTTGAGGAATGCGGCCGAATCTTGCTCCCAGAGCAGGTGATGGAGAAAGACGCGGATTGAGGTGAAGCCGAGTTCCTGGGCCCAGGTCAGCTCGCGGTCGATGGCGTTGAGGTCAAAAGTCTCGGGCTGCCACATTTCGAGCTGGTTGATGGCATAAGATGGCGTATAGTTGCAGCCGACGAGCCAGGGGGTTTTTTCGGCCCAGGCCTGGGCCTTTTCGACCGGCCAGGGCGGGGTGAGCGCGGGCAGTCCCTGGCCCTTCGCGGTGGTTAGCCCGCTCAATGCCAGTAGGGCAGACAGAATCCAACGTGTTCGCATTACTGAGGTTCCCTGGGGGAGAGAGAAAAGGCCAGCGGATCGTGGCGTCCCATGGACCGGGTTGAAACGCAGTCTACCTGTGGTTTTGGCGCCAATCGAGACGCGGGCGCACGCAGATTGGCTTGACGGGTATCAAACAATCGTTCAATACTCTTTGGGGAACCTATTCCGTTGGAGCAACCAGGATGCCCGCATCATTTGAACAGCCGCTGGCAGGGATGAGGCATCAGCACGCGAGGGGGCTGACGCGGCGCGAGCTGGTGCAGGTGGGGTATTCGGCGCTGGTGGGGATCGGGTTGCCGGGATTGCTGGCGAGCCGGGCGCGGGCAGCAACCATGGCACCGCACGCGAAGTCGGTGGTCTTGATCTTTCAGACGGGCGCGCCCAGCCATCTCGACACGTTGGATTTGAAGCCCGACGCTCCCGTCGAAATCCGGGGCGACTTCAACCCGATCGCCACGGCCGCGCCTGGAGTTCACATCAGCGAGCATTTGCCGATGCTGGCGGCGCGAGCGGATCGGTTCGCGGTGGTGCGATCAATGACGCATGGCGTGCCCAGCCACGAGCACGGCACCCACATGATGCTCACCGGCATCGACAAGATGCCCCCCGGCTCCACCCACATGGCCAGCCGCGCCGACTGGCCGAACTATGCGGCAGGCGTCGAATTTCTGCGGCCGCGCACCGATGGCGTCCCGAGCGGCGTGATCCTGCCGACCTATCTGAACAATGGCTACGGTTTTTCGGGTCAGACGGGGGGTGTGCTGGGTGCGAAATTCGACCCCTGGATCATCCGCCGCGACCCCAACGCGCCGGGCTTTCAGGTCGACGAGCTAACCCTCCCCGACGGTCTGACCGCCGACAAACTGGCGAGCCGGCGAGGGCTGCTCGACCAGGTGGACAGCCAGTGCCGAGCGCTGGAGGATTTAGAGTCGTCCGGCGCTTTTCATGGAATGCAAGGCAAGGCGTTCGCGATGCTGGGGGCGTCGGGGGTGAAGCGGGCGTTCGACCTGGATCACGAAGACCCGCGGAGCCGCGATCGGTACGGGCGGCACATGTTCGGCCAGTCGCTGCTGCTGGCGCGGCGGTTGGTGGAGGCTGGCGTACCGATTGTTCAAGCCAATATGGGACAT
Organism: Isosphaeraceae bacterium; assembly: GCA_041750675.1. Lineage (GTDB taxonomy): Bacteria > Planctomycetota > Planctomycetia > Isosphaerales > Isosphaeraceae > BPJS01. The sequence goes on from JBGSYY010000232.1 coordinate 4,498, forward strand.
ATGAACAACTGGGACACGCACATTGACAACTGCGGCCAGCTCAAGGACCGCTTGCTGCCGCCCCTGGACCGGGCGTTGTCGGCGTTTCTGGATGATCTGGAGGCGCGGGGGTTGCTGGAGACGACCCTTGTCGTGATGGTGGGCGAATTCGGACGGACGCCCCGGATCGGGCAAACGAGCCAGAACATCCCGGAGCACAGGACGGGCCGCGACCACTGGGCGGGGGTCTTTTCGGCGTTGTTTGCGGGGGCTGGGGTGCGGGGGGGGCAGGTGATTGGAAAGTCGGACAAGACGGCGGCGTATCCGGCCAGTCGCGGGTATTATCCTTCGGACCTGGGGGCGACGATTTACGACGCTCTTGGGGTTGATCCGTCGAGCGAGGTTCGCGACATGCTGGGTCGCCCCCTGGCGTTGAATCGGGGCGAAGTGATGTCGGCGTTGTATACAGGCGGTTCGGGCACGGACTGAACTGAGAGAGGATACGACCCGAGATGGCCCGAAAGGCGTCGAAGCCGGTGCGTCGGAGTGCTGGATTATTGTTGTATCGTCGCGGTTTACGCGATGGGGTGATCGAGGTTTTCTTGGCTCATCCGGGTGGGCCGTTCTGGATGTCAAAGGACCACGGGTACTGGACGGTTCCGAAGGGGGAACCGAACGTCGATGAGCCGTTGCTGGAGGCGGCGCGTCGAGAGTTTGCCGAGGAGACGGGTTTGCCGAAGCCGGCGGGGCCGTATCTGGATCTGGGCGAAATTGTGCAGAAAGGCGGGAAACACGTCTGCGCCTGGGCATGTGCCGGCGACGCGGATGCGGCGTGCGTGCGGAGCAATACGATCACCATCGAATGGCCGCCCCGATCACGACATCAGATTGAGATACCCGAGGTGGACCGTTGTGAATGGTTTTCGCTGGACGAGGCGCGGCGGCGAATCAAGGAGGCGCAGGTGCCTTTGCTGGATCGGTTGGAAGCGGCGTTGAGTGGTTCGCTGGGGTGAGAGACGCCCTGCTTCACTCGGGCACAGTTGCCCAGAAGACGCGATCGAGGCAGGTGGCTTCGAAGTCGGGGTCGTCGAGGAAGTAGTGTTCGGAGAGGGGATCGACGAGTCGTTCCAGCTCGCGTCGGATGGTGTCCGATGAGAGTCGCGGTTCAACGCGGTCGCGGAGGTCGCGGAGATATTCGGCGACGAAGGTGCGGGGATCGCCTTCGAGGGGGCCGCCGAGGTCGGTGGCATAGGTGCGGAAGCGGATGTCGGTGTAGCCGGCGGTGCGGAGGAGATGGTTCAGGCGCCGAGCGACGTAAAACTTACGAGGCTGGTCAGAGATTTCGGTGAGGGCCTCAAGCTCGTAGGCGCGGAGGGCGAGTTCGATCTCCACAGGCCAAGGGAGGAGCAGGTGATGGAGGGTGTCGTTCTCGAGGATGGCGAGTACGCCGCCCGGGCGGAGCAGAAGGCGAAGAATGCGGAGGGTTTCGAGCGGGTTGGGCAGGCTGTAAAGGCTTTGGGCGCACCAGATGAAGTCGAACGAGGCAGGGGCGAACGGAAGTGCTTCGAGAGCGGCGGCGACGTGGAGGACCGGAGTGTGCAGCTGGAGGGAGTTGATATGGTCGCGTGCCTGAGCGAGATAGCCGGTGTGAAGATCAACGGCGACGACCTGACCGGACGCTCCCACACGCTCGGTGAGCCAGGGGGTGTATGCGCCGTCGCCGCAGGCCATGTCGAGGATGGTCATGCCGGTGCGGAGAGGCAGGGCGTCGATCATGCGGCGGAGCTGGCGTGAGAAGCCGCGATGATAGGCGGCGAGCATGGGTGCGTAGTCGGGCAAGGTGGGGGACGGTGCGATGGACACGCGAGGTGCTCCCTCTGGTCGCTTGGCTTCTTGGCGGACCGGGAGGAAAAGAGAGCAAAAGGCGTGCCTAGAACGGGTACGGCACGGGGGGCGGGTCAGGCTGGGTGATCGAGGGAGGCGCGGCCGGCCTGGACATCGGCGACGAGTTGGTCCATTTCAGCGAGTTCCTCGGTGAACGGGGCCTGAACGGGAGGGAAGCGGAATCCGGTTTTGGGGTCGAGATCGAAGGCCGTGACACGAAAGCTGATGGCGAAGCGCTCGCGTTTCCACTGGGCTTGACAGAAGAGGCGGACGAACTTGCGGATGGCAGCAGCGGCAGCGGTAGGTTCGGGGTAGAACTCGCGGAGATAGGGCCAAAAGCGGCGGAGGATGTCGACCGGGGCGAGGCCGAGTTGGACGAAGGCGTACATGAGCTGATCGAGGACGGCGAAGGGCATGAGGTCGCCCTCGTCAGTTTGCTCGGGCTGGCCGGGGGCGCGGGGGCGAAGCTCGGCCGAGGCGGGCATGGCGTCGACCTTGGTGAAGCCGGGCAGCTCGTGAAATCGTCTGGCCCACGCCAGATAGAGCTTGATGAGGCTCTTGGGCACATCGGCGATGGGGGCGAGGCCGCCGGAGGTATCGCCGTCCATGGTGGTGTAACCCACGGCGGCTTCGCTTTTGTTGCTGGTGACAAGAAGCAGAGACTTATTCAAGTTGGCAATGGTCCAGATAAGCATTCCGCGAAGGCGGGCCTGGACGTTCTGGAGGGGGAGATCGTGAGCCGGGTTGGCCCAGTCGAGATCGATGCCGGTGAGGCCTTCGACTGCGGCGTGTGTGATTTCCAGGGCTTGCTGGATATTGCCTTCGTGATAGGTCGCGCCGAGGTCGTCCGCGACGGCGCGGGCTGCGGCGCGGGTGGCGTCGCTGGAGTGGTCGGTGGCCATGTAGGCGCAGATCAGAGCCTTTCGGACATGGGCCTTCAAATCGCGGCCGTCGGCGTCCGGGAGGGCGTAGCGGAGCATCTGGCGAACGATGAGGGCGACCATGGCGCTATCGCGTCCGCCGGAAAGGGCGACACAGCAGCTTGTGATGCCGGATTTGCGCGTGTAGTCGCGAAGTGCCAGGGCGAGGGCGAGTTCCAGCTCCAGATGGGAGAGATCGGATTCGAGGATGACCTTGCCTTTGAGCGCGCCGTGCTCGAGGTATTCCAGTGAGGGATCGACGTGGGTGGGCGATGGAGGAATCCAGTAGGGTGGGGGCGGTGGCGCGGGGGTTTCGGTGAGATACGAGCCGGCGACGTTGGTGATGGGTGCGGCGTGGCCCAGAGCGCCGGACTGGATGCGGCCCAGTTGGTCGCGCCAGCTTCCTTCTTCCATGCGGGCGTGGCGAATTTCGGCGAGATCGACGATCCGGTGCAGCAGTTCCCAATCGCGGTCAAAGACGAAGCGGCGTCCTTCGGCCTCGATGCGGCCGTTGGCGGCGATGAACAGGCTGCCGTCGAAGACCAGACGGGTGGAGTCGCAACCAAGTAAAGATGTATAGAGATAAACGCAATGATCTTCGCGGCTGATTTGGCGAACCATGCGTCGTCGGGTCTGGTGTTTGCCGATCGTGAACCAGGAGGCAGAGGGGTTCAGGAGGATTTCCGCGCCGGCGAGGGCGTAGGCGGAGCCGGGCCGGATGCCTTTCCAGGCGTCCTCGCAAATTTCGAAGGCGACGGTGCCGAGTTCGGGAAGGGCGAACATCTGGGTGCCGAGTGGGGCGGTGGTGCCGTCGGGGCCGCGATAGTCGGCGATGAGACGGCCGTGAGGCCAGGGGGCGAAGTACCGGTTTTCGTATTCGACGTCGCCGGTGGCGAGATTCTCCTTGGCGACCAGGCCCCTGAGCGCGCCATCGGCCAGGAGGGCCATTGCGTTATAGAGAACTCCTTCGAACAGGAGGGGGAGTCCGACCCCGACGGCGATGCCCTTGGTCGCGTCGGCCAGGCCGAGCAGGCGGTCCCATGAGCGTTCCACAGTGCCCTGGCGGAGCAAGCGGTCGCCGAGGCTGTAACCGGAGAGGCACATTTCGGGCAGGAGCAGCAGGCGCACGCCCTGGGCCTGTGCGGCAGCGATGGTTTCGCGGACCCGCGCAGCGTTGCCGGCCCAATCGCCGACGGTTTGGTTGACGCTGGCGACGCCGACATGGGCCTGGTGGCTGGGCATGGAGTCGGGACTTGCTGAAAGTCGAGATGGGCGGCGGTCGTGTATGGAGAATTTTATTATAGGCTAAGCGTTGAGGTGGGGCGGGGTCAAAGGGTGGCCATGAGGGGCGTGGTGTGGAACGAGGGGTTGGCAGGGGTGATAATCGGACGAGTTGCCGCAAGCTGGCTTGTGACGAGGGAGATCAAGGGGATGTTCGGATTGCTCTGCACGCTGGCTCTGGGCCTTGCGGTCGACGATCGGCCGGGGCCGTTCACGCCGCTGCCGCTGGGTGAGATTCGGCCCGAGGGATGGCTGAAGACGCAACTGCGATTGCAGGCTGACGGGCTTTCGGGGCATCTCGATGAATTCTGGCCCGATATCCGGGAAAGCGCGTGGTTCGGTGGGAAGGCCGAGGGCTGGGAACGCGTGCCCTATTGGCTCGACGGGCTGATTCCACTGGCCTATCTGCTGGATGATGATGTGCTCAAGTCGAAGGTGACGAAGGCCGTGGACGCGATCCTCGAACGCCAGCAAACGGACGGCTGGCTGGGGCCGATCGGCGACAACAATCCCAGGCATAAGCCCTACGACGTTTGGCCGCTGTTTCCGCTGTTCAAGGCGTTGATCCAGTATCAGGAGGCGACGGGCGACGCGCGGATCATCCCCGCGCTGATTAAGTGCGCGAGGAAGATTGATGAAGTGATCTCGAAAGAGCCGCTCTATAGCTGGGCCAAGTTTCGCGCGGCGGATCTGGCGGTCTCGCTTTACTGGCTGCATGCGAAGACCGGCGAGAATGGGTTGCTCGACCTCGCACGCAAGGCGTTCGCGCAAAGCCACGACTGGCGGGCGCAATTCGAGGACTTCCGGTTCACCGATCGGATCACCGAACATACAAACCTGGCGACGCATGGCGTGAATACGGGCATGGCGCTCAAGTATGGGCCGATGCGGTATCTGTTGACGGGCGAGGACGCCGATCGCGACGCAACTCGATTGATGCTCGCGAAGCTGGACGAATATCACGGCCAGGCAACAGGGTTGTTCACGTGTGACGAGCATCTGGCCGGGCGATCGCCCAGCCAGGGCAGCGAACTCTGCACCGTGGTGGAGGCGATGTACGCTCTGTCGCTGGCCACGGCCGCAACGGGCGACCCAACGCTGGCAGATCGGCTGGAGCGGCTGGCGTTCAACGCGCTGCCGGCGACCTTTAAGAAGGACATGACTGCGCACCAGTATGATCAGCAAGCAAATCAAGTAATCTGCACGCGCGAGGGCGAGCATGTGTATGCCACGAATGGGCCGGACTCGAACCTGTTTGGCCTGGAGCCGAATTTCGGGTGTTGCACGGCAAACCTGCACCAGGGATGGCCCAAGTTCACCTCGCATTTGTGGATGAAAACCGAGGATGGCGGTCTAGCCGTTCTGGCGTATGCGCCGTGCGTGGTGAAAACCGAGATTCAAGGTGTTCCGGTTACGATCACGGTCGACACCGAGTATCCGTTCCGCGACCGCGTGGAGATCACGGTCTCAACGCGTCGAACGGTGTCGTTTCCGATTCGGCTGCGGATACCGGCATGGAGCGACGGCGCAATCGTGGAGTACGGTGGCATCGACACGGCTCTGGAGGGGGCCGAGCCAGATGAGGCGGCCCAGCGCGAGAGCCGTGCGAAACTGCGTGCGGGGCAGTTCGCCACGATCAAGGGCAAGTACGGGAACGGCGACTTTAAGTTTGCGCTGACCTTCGAGAATCCGATCGAGCTTTACGAAGGTCAGAACGGCGCAATCGCGGTGCGGCGGGGGCCGCTGGTGTTCGCGTTGCCGGTGCGGAATCAGTGGACGAAGGTGAACGACCGGCCAGACCTGCCGTTCGACGACTGGGAGGTTCATCCCACCGCGCCCTGGAACTATGCCCTGCAGTTGAACCGCGACGAGCCGGGGCGATCGTTGGTGGTTGAGCAAAGGGATGATGTGGATGGGAACGTGTACACGGCGGAGGGCGCGCGGCTGATTGTGCGGACGAAGGGGCGTCGGCTGCCAGGGTGGGGATTGTCGAAATCGGCGGCCGCGCCGCCGCCGGCCAGCCCGGCGGCGTCGGACGAGCCGTTGGAGGTGTTGACGCTGATTCCCTACGGGGCGACTGACTTGCGGGTGACCGAGTTTCCAAGGTTGCCGTGACGGGTGGAAACGTAGCATCGAACAGAATCGCGACGGACAAGACTCGATGCCAGTCCCCATTTTGTTCGACACGCAGGGCTCTAACGGATGGAGATACGATGACGACCCCCCTGCCCCGGCCCGAGCCGGATGAATACGCCGCGTTTTATGCGGGATATGTCGCGGCGGTTCCGCGTGATGCGGATTTGCTCGCGTTGCTGGAGGCACAGCCGGTTGAGCTGCGACGATGCTTGGAACCGCTCGACGATGCGGCGGTGCTTGTGCATCATCCGCCCTATACATGGAGCCTGAAGCAGGTGATCGGTCATCTGAACGATGCCGAGCGCGTCTTCGCCTATCGTTCGCTGCGGTTCGCACGGGGAGACGTGACACCGTTACCGGGATTTGATGAGAACGCCTACATGGCGGCCGCGCCGTTCGATCGGGTGCCGATGGGCGACTTGCTGGATGAGTTTGAATCGCTCCGGCGTTCGACCGTTTTGCTCGTGCGTTCATTTGATGAGGCGGCCTGGTGCCGGTGGGGCGTGGCCAGCGAAGCGCGGGTGACGGTACGTGCGTTGGGGTTCATCTTGGCGGGGCATGTGGCGCATCATGGGGCGATCGTGAAACGGCGGCTAAACCAGATATTGTGATGAATACAAACCTCAAGTCGACTCATCCCCTTATCAAACGAGCGGAGATCAACTCCATGCGCAAACTTCTGGTGATGTTGGCCCTGGTGTGCGGAGCTCATGCATCGGCAGGCGAGGTGCGCACGGTGGTCTCGATCGTCGGAGACGCGTTTCACATCAACGGCCGGCCGACTTACGCCGGGCGAAGCTGGAACGGGCACAAGATCGAGGGTCTTTTGCTGAACAGCCGGATGGTGCAGGCGATTTTCGATGATTTGAACCCGATGACGGTGCAACGATGGGCATACCCTGATACGGGCCGCTGGGATGCCGATCGAAACACGTCCGAGTTCATCGCCGCGCTGCCCGATTATCGCAAGCGTGGCCTGCTTGGCGTGACGATCAACCTCCAGGGCGGCAGTCCGATGGGCTATAGCAACGATCAACCGTGGCACAACGCCGCATTCACGGCGGAGGGTTTGTAGCGCCCGGCGTATCTCGACCGCCTGGAGCGCGTGTTAAATGCGGTCGACGCGAACGGCATGGTGGTGATCCTGGGCCTGTTTTATTTCGGTCAGGACGAGCGACTGAAGGATGAGGCGGCTGTGATCCGCGCGACCGACGCGGCCGTGGACTGGGTGCTGGACAAGGGGTATCGCAACGTCATCATCGAGGTCAACAACGAATGCAACGTGCGCTATGATCACGCGATCCTGCGGCCCGACCGCGTGCATGAGCTGATCGAGCGAGTGAAGTCGCGCGAGCGTGAGGGGCGTCGGCTGCTGGTGGGCACCAGCTATGGCGGGGGAACGGTCCCCAGCGACCAGGTGGCGCGGGTCTCGGATCTGATCTTGATCCACGGTAATGGAGTGAACGAACCGGCGAAGATGACCGAGCTTGTGCGGGCGACGCGGGCTTTGAAGGGCTATCGACCCATGCCTGTGGTGGTGAACGAAGACGACCACTTCGCCTTCGATCAGGCGTCCAACAACGTCACGGCGGCGGTGGCCGAGTATGCCTCGTGGGGGTATTTCGACTACCGCATGACCGGCGATGGGTTTGAGCAGGGATACCAGTCAGTGCCGGTTGACTGGTCGATTGGGAGCGAGCGAAAACGCGGGTTCTTTCGGCTCCTGAGCGAGATCACCGGCGAATCTCCCTGACCGTAGACTTTGCTTTCTATTGTTTGTGTAATGAGAAGCAGTGACCCGAGCGAGACTCCCCGATGTCCGGGGGACTATTCCCATGACTGGCGCTGGGCAATTGACGGCGTGGTTCCGGCAGGATGGCCGGGATTGCGGATTTTGACTCTCCAGGCGTTTCGCGTGGTTGTCGCACCGAGGGGCGGAAGATGCCATTCTCGACGCGGAACTGACCTCACGGCGGGTCGACCAGAAGCGGTTTTCATCATGTCTGGCCCATTCGAACCCATTTCGGAAGACGACCGGAACCGTCCGCCTCCGGCGTCTCCGCCTCCGGTCGAGGACCCCGAGCAGACTCAGGTCTATCTGCATCTGGCGACTCCGCTGGATCCCAGCGCGTGGTGTGAATCGAGCAACACGCACACATTCATTTCGCCAACCGACGACGAGCCGGAGGCCGACGAGAAGGCCACACGCTTTCTTGAGCCTTCGGCGACTCTCGACTCGGCGGCAAACCTGAGTTTCACCGTCCAGCCCCCTCCCCGGCCGCGCTACCGTGTCGGAGCCGAGATCGGCCGCGGGGGCGTGGGCCTGGTTCATGAAGGATGGGATTTTCAGCTCGAACGCCAGGTATCGTTCAAGTCGCTGCTGCCCGCGCACCAGGGGAACAACCGAATCGTTCAAAGGTTCATCGGCGAGGCCCAAATCACCGCGCGGCTGCATCATCCCGGTGTTGTGCCGATCCACGAGCTGACCGTGCTTCCCGATGGACGGCCTTGCTTCGTGATGGAGCTTGTGCGCGGCGAGACTCTGCAGAAAATTCTCGCCATTCGTACCAAACCGACCGACGATCAGGGATCATTGCTCAGCGTGTTCGAGAAGGTGTGCCAGGTGATTGCCTATGCACATAGCCAGGACGTGATTCATCGCGATCTGAAGCCGGCGAACATCATGGTCGGTGAGTTTGGTGTGGTGAAGGTGATGGACTGGGGCCTGGGAAAGTGCTTGAGCGTGCGGGAACGGCCCGCCGACCTACTCGCGCCGTCCTCGACGACCGACCCCCGGCTCGATGAAACCCAGATGGGCACGATTTTCGGCACGTTGGCCTATCTGTCGCCAGAGCAGGCACGAGGAGACATCGAGCGGGTCGATAAGCGTGCGGACGTGTTTGGCCTGGGGGCCATTTTGTGTGAAATCCTCACGGGCCTGCCGCCCTATGTCGGACCCAGTGCGGGCAAGCTTCTGAGCCGAGCGAGAAATGGACGGATCGCTGATGCGATGCGCCGGCTGAACAATACGGAGGCCCCTCTTGATCTCATTCTTCTGGCTCAGCGCTGCCTGGAATCAGAACCGGAAAGGCGTCCTGAATCGGCGGTCGAGGTGGCTGAGGGGGTGACGAATTATCTTCGGTCGGATCAGAGGCGCGCGGAGCGTGATCTGGTCCGGTTTTTCGACCTCTCGCTCGACTTGTTCTGCATCGCCAACGCGAATGGTTACTTCAGACGGGTCAACGACAATTTCACGCGTGTCTTGGGATATACGGCCGAGGAGCTGACAACGCGGCCGTTCGTGGAATTCGTTCATCCCGACGACCGCGACTCCACACGCGCCGAGGTGGCCCGGCTCTCCCAGGGCGAGCCAACCATTCAGTTCCTGAACCGATACCGAACGGCGGGTGGCGAGTATGTGGTGCTGGAATGGTCGGCCCAGGGCGTACCCGAGGAGCGGGCGATTTACGCGGCGGCTCGCGATGTGAGCGACCGGCTGCGTCTGGCCGACGCCCACCGCGCGGTGGAGCGATCGCACGAGCATCTCGCGCAGATCGTCGACTCGGCGGAAGTTGCGATCATCAGCACGGACTTGAAGGGGATCATCCAGAGCTGGAATCTCGCCGCCGAGCATCTGTTTGGATACACGGCTGGAGAAATGGTGGGGCAATCGGTCGAGGGGCTGATCCCCGAGGGTGATGAATCGGCCGTCCAATCGTTGAGAGACCGGCTTTCAGGATGCCAGAAGATCGAGCACTACGAGGCGACGCGGCGTCGAAAGAATGGCACCCTGGTTCCGGTTTACATCACAATTTCACCCATACGTGATGAGGCAGGTCGGATCGTCGGAGCTTCCAAAATTGCCAGGGACATCAGCCTGCGAAAGCAATCGGAAGCGGCCCTACGCGAGAGCGAGGCTCGGCTGCGGGCACTCATTGAATCGGCGGCCGACGCCGTGATCATGATCGAGCCGGACGGCACGATCGATCTGCTCAATCGATCGGCCGAGCGAATGTTCGGCTACGAGCCAGGCACGCTGCTGGGTCGCAATGTTCGCGAGCTGATGCCGCAAGGGTATCGACAGCGCCATGATCTGGCTCTCGCCCGCTATGTCGGCGGCGGCACGCCGACCATCCTGGGCCAGACGGTGAGTCTGGAAGGCCTTCGCCGCGATGGCTCGGTGTTTCCACTGGAGCTGGTCGTGAACGAGGTGCGTGTGGGTGAGCGTCGGCTATTTTCGGGGATACTTCGCGATGTCTCGCGACGAATGGATCACGCGCATGAGTGAGACAACTTGAGCCGCAAAGCCGCTCCGATTCGCGGCGAATCTCACACGAAGCCGTGCTGCCGCGGGTTTTCGGGCGAGCATGAGACGGGTTAGGATAACGGCTCGTCGAGATTTGTAACGAGAAAGCACCTCAAGGCGGGGCTTCTCCCACCCTGCCCTGGCGCTTGCTCTGCATTGCATGCCATGGTCCGGCTGTTTTTTTTGGCCGAGAGAGAGGATTGTTCATGATGTGGCGTCGCCTGGTGATCGCGGTAAGTTGGCTGGTTCTTGGGTATGCGGCCGGGGCACGGGGGCAGTCGGCACCGTCGGCGGTCGCGGACGTGCTCCGCACCGTGGGAGAGAAGAGCGACTACAAGGCAACGGCCCGCCATGCAGAGGTCGAGGCCCTTTGCCGGGCCCTCGACGAGCGGAGCGAATCCGTCCGCCTGGTCGAGCTGGGCAAGAGCCAGGAAGGGCGCTCGTTGCCGATGCTGGTGGTGGCGTCGCCGATGGTGGATTCGGCCGAGGCGGCGCGGAAAAGCGGCAAGCTTGTGGTCCTGGCGATCGGCAACATTCACGCGGGCGAGGTTGACGGCAAGGAAGGGCTGCCGCTGCTGGTGCGCGAGCTGACGGACCAGCCGGATCATCCCCTGCTCAAGGATGTGATTCTGGCGGTCGTCCCCAATTACAATCCGGACGGAAACGAGAAGGTCTCCAAGGACAATCGCCCCGGGCAGGTTGGTCCCGAAGAAGGGATGGGCGAGCGTGAGAACGGCCAGGGGTTCGATCTGAATCGCGATTTCATCAAGTTGGAGGCGCCTGAGACACGAGCCCTCGTCGCCTGGATGAATGAATGGAATCCTCATATCTTCATTGATGCGCACACGACGAACGGCTCGCACCATCGCTTCCTGATCACTCACGCGGGGCCGAAGCATCCAGGGGGCGACGCAACGGTGGCGACCCTGGCGCACGAGGTGCTGCTGCCGGCGGTTGACGCGGCGATGGACGCCAAGCACGGCGTGAAGACCTTCCCCTACGGCAATTTCAATCGGGACAAGACCCGCTGGACTACCTACGGCGCTGAGCCAAGGTATAGCACCTCGTATGCGGGAGTGCGGGGCCGCTTGGGCATTTTGTCGGAGGCCTATGCTTACGCGCCCTACAAGGACCGGGTTGAGGGCACACGAGATTTCGCCCGCGTGATTCTCGAGGAGGCGGCGAAGCGCAAGGCGGAGATTGTCGAAACCCTGGACAAGGCCGCCCAGGGCGGCACGGTGGGCGATCCGGTCGCCATCCGCTCGAAGCTGGCAAAGAGGGAAGCGCCGGGGGTGGTGCTTGGCTACGTCGAAACGACCGGGGAGAACGGTCGTACAACGCGAACCGACGCGGCAAAAGAGTATCCGGTCGAGGTCTGGGACGTTTTCGAGGCAGAGACGACGGTGGCGCGGCCGGCAGCGTATTTGGTCGCCCCGCGGCTTCGTGCTGCGGCGGAGACCTTGCGGCGCCACGGGCTGATCGTGAGGGAAATGCGCGAAGACCTGGAGCTGCTCGTCGAAATCTATCGAGTTAAGAAGGTGGAGCGTGCCGAGCGTATGTTTCAAGGCCACAAGCTGGTGATGGATGTCGATGTGGAGCCGCGCACCGAATCGCGACTAGTTGAGGCCGGCTCGTTCGTGGTCGACGCCACTGGGCCGCTGGGCAACCTCGCGGTTCTGCTTCTGGAGCCTCGGTCCGAAGATGGATTGGCCACCTGGGGCGCGCTGGATGAGGGTCTGGCTCCTGAGCGTGATTTTCCGGTAGCTCGCCTGAATACGTTGCCGGATTATCCGATCTTGACGACCGGGTTGACCTTGCCGGGCGAGGCCACCCAACCGCGAACACCGACCAGCTCGCCGCCGGTCCGACTCGGTGGCAGCGGGCTGCAAGTGCGTTCGCTGCCTGGCGCGGCGGGGTTTGAGCGTTGGTTCGACGCCGCGCATTTTGTGCAGTTGAAAGACGGCAAGCGCTGGAAGGTACACGCCGAAACCGGCCGCGCCGAACTGTTTCGCGATGAGCAGAACGAGAAGCCAATCGACCGGACGAAGCTGGGCGAAGCTCTGGCGACACTGCCCGCAATAGGCGAAGCGGCGGCCAAGGGCCTGGCGGGCCGGGCCACGCTCGACGAGTCGAAGACGGGCGGCCTCGTGAATCACGAGGGCGATCTCTATTTCGCGAAGCTCGACGGCACAGCGGCCGTCCGCCTGACCAGCACGCCGGGAGCGGAGGAGCTGGCCGAGTTCAGCCCCGATGGAAAGTTTGTTTCGTTCGTGCGAGAGAATGATCTCTATGTGGTGGACGTGGCGACGGGCACCGAGCGTGCCCTGACCACGGGCGGGACCGACCTGGTTCGGCACGGCAAGGCGGACTGGGTTTACTACGAGGAAATCTTCAACCGAAACTCGAAGGCTTACTGGTGGTCGCCCGATTCGAAGCAGATCGCCTTTATGAAGTTTGACGATCGGATGGTGCCGATGCACGCGGTGCAGATTGAGACCGGGCCGGCACGTGTGGTCGAGGAAACCGCCTATCCCCGCGCGGGCGAGCCCAATCCGCATGTGGGATTCGGGATCGTGGGCGTCGGCGGAAATGCACCGGTGTATGCCGACTTGAGCAATTATTCGGCGGATTCCTTTTTGATCAGCGACGCCGGCTGGTGGCCGGATGGCTCCAAAGCCTATTTCTATGGTCAGGACCGTGCACAAACCTGGCTCGACGTTCTGACCATCGAACCCGGCTCCACCGAACCGAAGCGGCTTTTTCGCGAGACGACCAAGGCATGGGTGGAAAGCCTGGGACCGATCCAGGTGTTGAAGGACGGCACGTTTCTGGTCCAGAGCGAGCGTGACGGCTGGAAGCACTTGTATCGCTACAACGCCGACGGCTCGCTCAAGAATCGTGTGACCGAAGGCGCGTGGGAACTGCTTGGGATCGCTCGGGTGGATGAGGAGAAGGGGTTCGTGCTGGTCAACGGCGGACGCGGCGATGCGCCGGGTACGGCTATCTATCGGGGCATGCTCGATGGCTCCAAGGTGGAGATGCTCACTCCTGAAGCCGGAAGCCACGCCGCCGTGTCCAGTCCCGATGGAGCCATGCTTGTCGATGTGTACTCGAGCCGAGAGACCCCGCCCCGCGCTCGGTTGTTGAAGTCGGACGGCACACGGGTGCGTACCCTCGACAGCAACCCAGCCGAAGCCGCAACGAGCGATCCCACCGAGCCTCGGCGCGAGATCGTCCGGATTCCCGCTCGCGACGGCACCTTGCTTGAGGGCGAGGTGATCTTGCCGGCGAACCTGGATGAATCGGGTGAGACACTGTATCCCGTTTGGCTGTCAACGTATGGCGGCCCGCATTTTCCAACCATCAGCGACGTTTGGCAGGGCGGCGGGCGATCGATGGCGTCTCCCCTGCTCCGCGACGGCGTGATCCTGTTCCGCATGGACCCGCGAAGCGCCAGCGGCAAGGGGGCCGTCTCCGCCTGGTCGGCCTACAAGCGGCTGGGAGTTCAGGAGCTCAAAGATGTTGAAGACGCCCTCGCGTGGCTCAAGAAGCGGCCGTATGTCGACGGCGACCGCATCGGCATGGAAGGGCACAGCTATGGCGGATACTTGACGGCGTATTGCCTGACCCACAGCGATCTGTTCGCCGCGGGCATCGCCGGCGCACCGGTGACCGATTGGCGCGACTACGATTCCATCTATACCGAACGCTACATGGACACGCCTCAGAACAATCCCGAAGGATATGATCAATCAAGCGTTGTCAAGGCCGCCAGTAAACTGCACGGGCGATTGCTGATCCTGCACGGCGCGATCGACGACAACGTGTCGGTGCGGAACACGATGCGGTTGATCCACGCCTTGCAGCAGGCGAACAAGGATTTCGAGCTGATGATTTACCCGGCGTCGCGCCACGGGATTTTCAGCCCGCACTATTCGCGGCTGAAAAGCGAGTTCATCAAACGAACCATCGGCGGACCGAAGAAGAAATCGGAGACCGTCGATGGAAAGGACAGCTGAGCCTGAGGTTTCAATCGCCGTTCCGGGATGCCGCGCTCAGCGCCTTTTCGACGGCATTGGTTAATCGCTGAGAATCGGCGTGTTCGCTATTGGTGAGCACGGCGATGCCCAAGCCCTGCTCGGGATACAGTACGAGCCGGGTACGCGTGCCTTCCTGCGCCCCGGCGTGCCAGACACGGCGGCGGCCCTGGATGTCGACGTCGACCTGGAAGCCCAGGCCATAGCCAGTGGGCCGACCCAGGGCGTCGCGCTCCGGTGTCCACATCAGGGCGGAGGTTTCGGGCGAGAGGAGACGCTGGTCGAGCAATGCCTCGGCGAATCGGGCGAGGTCGTCGATCGTCGAGACCGCCCCGCCGGCTGAGAGTTTCCAGCTCACGTCGGTGGGATCGCGGCGGAGGATGCGGGTGGGGTCGTTGGGGTCGCCGAAATAGCCGACGGCATGATGACGGCAGGGCCGCCAGCCCACATCCGGTTCGAACGTGATCATTCCCAGTGGATCGAGAATGCGCTGGTGTACCTGTTCGAGGTAGGGAGCGCCGCCGGCCCGTTGGATAACCGCGCCGAGCAGGATGTAGCCGGGGGTCGAATAACAATACTGAAGGGTGGGCCGGCCGATGAGCGGTGTATCCGCGAAGGTGGCGAGCGATTGGATCAGGTCGCTGGCAGGCTCGGGCCGGGTGCCATCGCGCCAGTCGCGAAGCAAGTCCGGCGGTACATGGGCGCGGGCCGTGATGCCGGCCTGATGGGCCAGAAGCTGCCGTGCGGTGATGGGCTCGCCTTTGTCGGGGAACTCAGGGACCAGCGGGCGTACGTCGGCATCGAGATCGAGCCGCCCTTGCTCCCAGAGCTGAAGCGCGGCGACCGCCGTGAGCGGCTTGCAGAGCGAGGCCCACCGAAATCGCGTGTGCTCGGTGACCGGCACGCATTCCTCGCGATCCGCGAAGCCGTAGCCCCGTTCGTAGACGATTCGCCGGTCGCGAATCACGGCGATCGCCACGCCCACCAGATGATCGCGATCCATCACCCGCCAGATAGCGCGATCGACCCGATGGGCGAGATCCTGCCCCAGCCCTGCCTCCGGCCCCAGACGGTGATGCCCACGCTGGTGAATATGCGGCACGACATCCTGCGGGCCGAGGGCCATTGAGCCAAGCGAGAGCATGGCAAGAACCAGAAGGCCCTGGCGAGATCCTCGCGCGGTGCGGCTGTCGGCCCTCATGATCGGCGGAACCTCGCGTGAAAGGTCGGCCATTCCCCGGGGCGCGGGTGCGGCATTTCCCGGCAGCTCTCCAGGATTTCGCGGCCCGCTTACAAATCATAACCCATCGGGCGGGGTGGGCCAGGGTTGGTTTTCCGGGCATCGGGTGAATATCCTGGTGACGCGGGCGAACGGGCTGAGGGGATTTGCGGCGACCGGGCCAGACTTCGCAGAGAGGTGGCGGCGTTCATGCTGTTTGAGCTGGAATCGATCACCAAGACTTATGGCAAGGTGACGGCGCTTCGAAATTTGAGCGTGTCCATGCCAAAAGGCGCGATTGGCCTGCTGGGGCCCAACGGCTCGGGCAAGACAACGATGATCCGCACGCTGCTGGGTCTGATCTCGATCGACAGCGGCAAAGGCCGGGTGCTGGGCCGTGATATCCTCAAGGAGCGTCTTGATATTCGACAGACGGTGGGCTTCGTGCCCGAGGACGAATGCCTTTTTCCGGGGCTGGCAGGCGTCGATTTCGTCTCCTACGCGGGCGAACTGTGCGGTATGGGCCCGCGCGACGCCATGCAGCGTGCCCACGAGGTGCTCGATTACGTCGGCCTGAGCGAGGCCCGCTATCGCAAGGCGGAAACGTATTCCACGGGCATGAAACAGCGGCTCAAGCTGGCGGCGGCGATCGTTCATGATCCCCAGTTGCTGATCCTCGACGAGCCAACCAACGGCATGGACCCCAAGGGCCGCGACGAATTGCTGGCCATGTCGCGCGGGCTGGCCCACGAGAAAGGCATGAGCCTGCTCTTTTCCAGCCACTTGCTCCCCGATGTGGAGTTTGTTTGCGACCATGTGATGGTCCTGGGCGCGGGCCGCTTGCTTGCCAGCGGGCGGATTGACGACCTGAAAAAAGGGGCCGAACGCGAGTTCGAGGTCCGGGTCAAACACGATCCCCAGCGCCTGGCCGCCGCGCTCCGGGCCGAAGGGGCGGTGGCCGAGCAAGACGCCGACAAGATCACCATCGAGTTGCCTATCGGGACCGAATTGGTTCAGATCTGGCAGTTGGCTCAGAGGACGGGCGTTCAAGTGCGTTCGCTGCGTCCCAAGCGAAACACGCTGGAACAGGTCTTTCTCGACGCCCTGGCGGCGGGCGGCAAGGAGAAGGAGATGCCCAATGCCGATTTTTGATCAGGGCTATCAGCACTGGAACGGAGCCCTGACCAGCCATGCACGCCGCTGGTGGGCGGTGACTCGCCAGGGGCTTCGCGCGCAGCTTCGCAACCGGCGGACCAAATACCTGGTGATCTCGGCCTGGGTGCCCGCACTGCTGCTGGCGGCATTCCTGGCGTTGTGGGGCTTGTTCGAACAAAAATCGAGCTTGCTACAACCTTTTTTCTTTCTGTTCCAGGCGCTGCCGGACGAGATCAAGCAAGGCCCTAAAGCGTATCGCACGACCATCTGGACGGTCGCCTTCCACTGGTTTTTGTGGATCGAGCTTGGCGTTAGCATGCTCCTTGTCTTGCTCGTCGGGCCGGATCTGATCAGCCAGGATCTGCGGTTCAATGCGATTCCCCTCTATCTCTCTCGGCCGATGCGGCGCTTCGACTACTTTCTGGGCAAGCTGGGTGTGATCGCTACGTTTCTGGCCGCCGTGTTGATCGTTCCCGCTGTGCTGGCCTACGTGATCGGCGTAGGGTTCAGCATGGATATCTCGGTCGTGCGCGACACCTGGCGCATTCTGGCGGGCAGCGTGGCTTATGGCCTGATCGTCGCCGTCGTCTGTGGGCTGGTGATGCTCGCCCTTTCGTCGTTATCGAGAAACTCCAGACTGGTGGCCATGATGTGGGCCGGGGTGTGGCTGATTACCTGGATGATCTCCGGCGCTGTGGGTGAATCGCTCGAAGATTCAAAGATCAAGACCCGCCCCTGGGAGCTGATTTCGTTCACGAACAACCTGCATCGGATACGGCAATCGCTGCTGGATACCGGCTCGGCGGCGCGTCAATTGGAGCAGTTGGTGGTGAAGGCGCAGGAAGCGGCGAAGACCGTGGCAGGCGGGTCGCTGCCAGGGATGCAGGAGACGCGGCGTGGGCCGTTCGGCATCCGGCTGCCAATGCGGCGGCGTCCCAACAATGCGGCCGTACCACCGCCTCCACCCGACGTGTTCGGCAATCGGGAGGACGATTCGCGGCAGATTCAACAGCTCCGCGACTTGTTCGAAAGCCCGTATCCCTGGACATGGTCGGCCGGCGTGCTGCTGGGCCTGAGTGTGCTGGCGGTGGGCGTGCTCTCCACGCGGGTTCGATCATTGGATCGTCTGAAATGATGTCGAAACGAGTAAACGGAGCAACGGCATCATGAGCGACGACGGCGCGGCGGTGGTCCAATTCGAGGGCGCGTCGAAGTGGTACGGCAACGTGATCGGCCTGAACAAGCTGGACCTCATCATCCCGCCGGGAATCACCGGTTTGCTCGGTCCCAACGGCGCGGGTAAATCGACGCTCCTGCAACTGGCCACCGGACAGCTCCGCCCCAGCCAGGGCAAGGTGAGCGTGCTGGGCCAGCGTGCCTGGAACAACGCCGAGCTATGCCGCCGCGTCGGCCTTTGTCCCGAGCAAGACGCCTTCTATGAATGGATGAGCGGACGCGAGTTTGTGACCTTTTGCGCGCGGATGTCGGGCATGGGCCCGGCCGCTGCTCGCGAGGCCGCCGAAGGCGTACTGGAACGTGTCGGCCTGGCCCCGCAGATGAAACGGCCGATCAAGGGGTATTCCAAGGGCATGCGTCAGCGCACCAAGCTCGCCCAGGCGTTGGTACACGACCCGGAGGTCCTGTTTCTCGACGAGCCGCTCACCGGAACCGACCCCGTCGTCCGCCACGAGTTGATCCAGATCATCCGCCGAATTGCCGCCGAGGGCCGCACCGTGGTGCTTTCAAGCCATGTGCTCTACGAGGTCGAGGCCATCACTTCCAACGTCATCCTGATCAACCACGGACGCTTGGTGGCCGAGGGCAACGCTCGCCAGATTCGCGATTTGATCGATACCCACCCGCATCGCATCGTGATCAAATCGGCCGACAACCGCGCCCTGGCCTCGCGACTTGTCGGCTACGACGACGTGGTCGGCGTCGAATTGCGACGGCGCGACGGCGCGATCCTGGTCGAGACCAAACGGCCCGACGTGTTTTACGGCCGCCTGGCGAACCTGACGGTCGACGAAGGTCTGCGGATCGACGAAGTCTATTCTGACGACGACACCCTGGAAGCCGTGTTCAAATATCTGGTGACGACATCATGACCCGCGCGGCGACCCCGATGATTACGACTGAGCCACCCACTCGCAGAGCCGTTTCAGGCGGCACCTGGTCGAATATCTCAGGCATCCTGGCCCTTTTCGGCGTGACCCTGAGGCGGCTGTGCCGAGGCCAGCGCATTTGGCTGGGCGTTTTGACCGCCGCCGTGCCCATCCTGATCGTCTTGCTGGCGCGGTCGCAGGGT
The DNA here is from genome assembly GCA_041750675.1 of Isosphaeraceae bacterium. Classification (GTDB taxonomy): domain Bacteria; phylum Planctomycetota; class Planctomycetia; order Isosphaerales; family Isosphaeraceae; genus BPJS01. The sequence continues at coordinate 23,723 of JBGSYY010000232.1, forward strand.
GAATTGCCGGGCGATCGCGCTGATCGCACCGAGGCCGCTCTCGTTTTCGGCCTGATGGCGCAGATGCTGGTGCCGATCATGGCCCTCTGGCTGGCATCCGGATTGGTCCAGGATGAAGTCGAAGAACAAACGCTTACCTATTTGCTGATGCGTCCCGTGCCGCGTCCCTTGATCTATTTGACCAAGCTGGCGGCGGCTATTCTGGTCAGTGCCGCGATCGCCTCCGTGTCGTCGATCTTGCTGCAACTGACCATTCACTGGGACGACCCCAACCGGCTTACGATCGCCCTCGACCGGGGCGGCAAGCTGGCGGGGGCGTTCTCGCTGGGCCTGCTGGCGTATAACGCGCTTTTCGGCCTGCTGGGTCTGGCGATGAAGAAGCCGCAAGGTGTTGGCGTGATTTACATCGTCGTTCTGGAAGGAGTGCTCGCGAACATTGACTTCATTTTTCGTCGATTCACCATTCTCTACTATGTGCGTGTTCTGATGCTGCGCTGGCTGGGGATGGACGGCAAGCGGTTCAACGTGGACGCCTCCGTTGCGCCCTCGAATGCGGAGTGCATTTTCACCCTGATCGGTATCGCCGCCGTTCTGGGAGTCGTTGGTGGCATCGTGTTCGCCAGTCGCGAGTTCCGGGTCAAGACGCCGGAAGCCAACTGAATTGGGCCGCGAGCCCTTGCCGTTCAGGCCAGAATCGGCCCGATGAGTTCGCCGTGAACATCCGTGAGACGCATATCACGGCCGCCGAAGCGATGGGTGAGCCGGGTGTGGTCGATGCCCAGAAGGTGGAGCATCGTGGCGTGTAGGTCATGCACGGCGACGGGGTTCTCGACGGCGTAATAGCCGTATTCATCGGTCGCGCCGTGGATGGTACCGCCCTTGACGCCTCCCCCGGCAAGCCAGATCGAGAATCCGAACGGATTATGATCACGACCATCCGCGCCCTGGGCCATCGGCGTGCGTCCGAACTCGCCGGCCCAGACCACCAGCGTCGTATCGAGCAATCCACGCGCCTTCAAGTCGGTGAGCAATGCGGCGATGGGCTGGTCGGTCGCGCGGGCGTTGTTCTCGTGACCCTCCTTGAGTCCGGAGTGCTGGTCCCACCGATCGCCCGCCACATGCGGACAGAGTACCTCGACGAACCGCACCCCGCGCTCGACGAGCCGACGAGCCAGCAAGCACTGCCGCGCATAAATCTGAGTGGGCGGATATGCGTGGTCCAGGCCATACAAGGCCCGTGTGGCCGGCGATTCCCCGTCCAGATTCGCCAGGTCCGGGATCGAGGTTTGCATTCGCGCGGCCATCTCGTAATTGGCGATTGCCGCTTCGAGGGCGTCGTGCCGACCCAGCCGGTCGAGTCCTTCGTTATCGAGTCGACGAACGAGCTTGCGAATGCGCGATTGCGCAGGGCTTGCCGGGGTCAGGTTTTCCACGGGTGTCGCGCCCGACTTGAAAACCGACCCCTGGAACGCCGCCGGCAGAAATCCTGATCCAAAACAATCGATTCCACCCGGTGGAATCAGTCCGCCGTTCAACACCACAAAGCCCGGCAGATTCGCGCACTCGCTGCCCAGGCCATACGTTACCCACGCCCCCTGGCTGGGACGGCCTTGGAGGCCGGAGCCTGTGTGCAAGAAGTAATTCGCCTGCGTGTGTTCGGAAAAGTTCGCCGTCATCGAGCGGATGATCGCCAGGTCGTCAACACAGCCGGCCACATGCGGAAACAGATCGCTGACCGGAATCCCGCTCCGGCCCCGTGGGCGAAACGCCCACGGCGACTTGAGTACTTTGCCCACATCGTTGAACTGGGTCGGCGGCGTTGCCATCTTGATCGGTTGCCCATGCTCGCGGTCGAGCCGGGGCTTGGGGTCGAAGGTGTCCACCTGCGACGGCCCGCCGTCCATGAACAGAAAGATCACCGAGTTCGCCCGCGCGGGGTGGTGTAGGCCCTGGGTCGAAGATGCGCCTCTGGATGCCGCCGGCGACGCCTGCTCAGCAAGCAGCGACGTCAACGCCAACGCCCCGAATCCATGCGCGGTCTGACGCAGCAAGTCGCGGCGGGTGAGCGGCTGGGGTGTGAAACGATTGCAGTGCATGGTCGCTCAATTCAGGGTATGAACAGAAATTCTTTGACGTTGACTAGCGCATGCGCCAGCTCTGCCCAGTCCGTCTCGCCAGGCATCTCGCCCAGGTAGGCCACGGCGGCGGAACGTTCAGTGTCGTCCGGAAGTCGGGCGAAGGCGGTCGAGTAAAGAGTGTTCAGTCGCGAATCGACGCTCTGGTCCGATCCCGCCAAACGCGATCGTTCGGCCCAGCGAGCAGACAGTTCCAGAACCAACGGATCATTCAAAAGCACCAGCGCCTGCGCTGGCACGTTCGAGACGTTGCGCCGGCCCATGCAGGAGGCGGGCGTGGGATAGTCGAACGCGAGCCAGAAGGGAGGCAGGAAATTGCGCCTCACGTTGAGATAAAGCGACCTGCGGCCGTCGCCGTCGAGCGGACCCGATGCCGCCGGCCGGCCGCGTCCCTCCATATAGGCGGTCAGGTAAGTCGCAACGCTCGGCCCGCCCAACCGCCTGTCGAGCCGACCCGAGCAGGCCAGTAAGGAATCGCGCAGCGCTTCCGCTTCGAGGCGACGCGGTTCGCGTCTGTGCCACAATCGATTCCCCGGGTCGCGTGCCTCGGTTTCGGCGTCGGCCAGAGTGCTTGACATTTGGTAAGCCCGCGACATGACGATCAAACGATGGACATGCTTGAGCGACCAACCCGACCGAACGAGTTCCGTCGCCAGCCAGTCGAGCAGTTCGGGATGCGTCGGTGGTTGTCCCATTCGGCCGAAATCATCGGGCGTCGGCACCAGCCCTCGCCCGAAGTGATGCTGCCATAGTCGATTGACGATCACACGAGCCGGCAGCGGATTCGCCGGATCAAGCACCGCCCGAGCCAGTTCATCGCGTCGGCTCCCGCTTGGCATATCCATTCCGGTCTCCGCCGCCCTGTTCCCCAGGATCTCCAGGAAGCGGCGTGGTATCGGCGGACCCGGCGTGCGTGAGTTACCTCGCACCAGGATCCGCTCGTCTTCGCCTGGTCCATCGATCAAGGCCAGCCCGATGGTCGGTGCTTGAATCGCTCGCTCCTGCTCTCGGAACTCCGCCAGAAGCGGAGCGGCAGATGGGTCGAGGGTGATCGGTGAGACCGCCCGAGTGGTGGCCGCGGTCGGCGGCATGGCCTCGTCGGAAAACCAGATGCCGTCGACGGCGATCCAGCCTTCACCATCCGGAATCCGTGCGATCGACTGCGTAAAATCAGCCGCCGCGCCGTCGGCCAGCTCGATATACGCTCGATGCCCGCGCCACATTCGTACGTCTTGCGTGATCGGATGAAAGTCCTCGCCATGATCGACGACCCGTGCCAGGTCCCCGTAAATCGGCGCGCGAATCTTTTCAAACCCGTCGATGACAAGATTGATCCGAGCCGCTCGACCAGCCGCGAGATAATGAATGAAGCCATGCTCAATCGTAAACGTCGTCGATCGCAGCGTGCCCGAAAGTCGATCCGAGACCCGCCCGCTATGCGCCACCCCCGCCTCAATCGGCACCAGGGAATCCTCGGCGCTGAGGTGATATCCCATTGTGCCCGGTCCATCCGCAAAGGCCAGGCCCGATGCCTGCCAGAGCCCGAAGTCAGCCCGGTCGAAATCATCGAAAAGAACGGCGGCTGCCGTCTCAGCACCACTCCTTTCGCGCGTCCCTCCAGACGCAACATCGCCAAGTGTCGCCGTGAGCCGCCTGTGCAGTTCGCGCAATGTACCCAGCGTGCCTGACGGCGGATCGATCACGGGATAATCATGTCGGCTGCTTTTGAAATATCCTCCCAACGCGTAATAGTCGGTCTGCCGGATCGGGTCGAACTTGTGATCGTGACATCGCGCGCAGGCCAGCGTCAGGCCCAGGAACGTCTTTCCCGTCACGTCGATCTGATTGTCGAGCCGCCGCACTTGCTCCTCGCGCACATCGACGGGCGAATGCGTTCCCTCTCCCAGCAGGAAGAATCCGGTTCCTAGCACCGATTCATTGGTCCCCGTCGCCTGGTCGCGACGCGGCCGTTCCATCAGGTCGCCGGCCAGATGCTCGCGAACAAACTGGTCATACGGCAGATCCGCATTAAACGCCCGCACAACGTAGTCGCGATAACGCCACGCATAAGGAATGTCGTAATCAAACTCATGTCCCGCCGTTTCGGCATACCGCGCCAGGTCGAGCCAGTGCCGCGCCCAACGCTCGCCGAAGTGGGGCGATCCCAGCAGCCGGTCGACCAGGCGCTCGTATGCCCCCGGCCCTGCATCGGCGAGAAACGCCTCGACTTCCTCAGGCGTCGGCGGCAGGCCGAGCAGGTCGAAGCTCAGGCGCCGGATCAATGTGCGACGATCCGCATCCAACGCCGGTCGAAGCCCTGCCGCTTCCAGTGCCGCCAGCACGAATCGATCAATCACATTCGCCGGCCACTCCCTATCGTCAACATCCGGCGGCCCCACATCGCGGATCGGGCGAAACGACCAGTGGGTCGCCCGCTCGGCCATTCCCTCGTCTGTCAATGTACCCATCGGCAGGCGATTCTGTGCTGTTGTGGCATCCGCCGCCAGGGGCGACCCAGGCCACACCGCTCCCTGCTCGATCCATTGTGACAGGGCCTGGATCTCCCCATCGGTCAATCGCGCTTTCGGCGGCATCTTGAGCACCGAGGTTTGCCGCACCGCCTCGATCAGCAAGCTCTCGTCCGGCTTTCCAGGAACCACCGCCGGCCCGCTGTCTCCGCCTTCCACCAGTGCGGCCAGCGAGTCGACCCTCAGGCCGCTCTTCGCCTCATCGGCATTATGGCACCTTTGGCAGCGATCAATCAGAAGCGGCCGCACAGTGGATTCGAAATGAGCAATCGCCGCAGGATCATCCCATGCACCGGCGCTTTCCTCGGACCTCCCCATGAGTCCCATAAAGAGAAAACAGATTGCACATAAAGTTGCACAAGCACGTGAGCGCTCACACACCAAAAACCTCCTCCAGCCCCTGCCGCATGATTCGCGCGTCCGGATCCTGCCCCGTCCACAGTCTGATACCAATCACTCCCTGATTCACCAACATCCCCAGCCCATCCAGCACCTCATGGCCCCGAGTCTCCGCCTCGCGGATCAACTGTGTCCTCGGCGGGTTGGGGATCACGTCGCAGACGAGTGCATCGCGGTCGAGCCATTGCAGCTCCACGGGCACACGCGCCTCGACGTCGGGAAAGAGACCGATCGACGTGGCATTCACCAGTAGAGTCGTCTCCGCCGAAGGCCGATACATACCCGTCCACGACCAGGATGTCGCGCTCACACCGGTCACTCGCCCCACATGCGCGGCCAGTTCCGCGCCGCGTGCGGCATCCCGATTGACAATCTCAATGCGCTCGGCCCCGGCAAGTGCCAGTTCGACGGCGATCGCCCGCGCCGCTCCCCCCGCGCCGAGAATCACCGCGTGCTGACCTTCGATCGCTCGAATCGCCCGAACGGACTCCACGAATCCCTTGCCATCGGTGTTGTCGCCGAGTAGGTGGCCACGCTCGCCGATCACCACGCAGTTGACCGCCCCGATCGCGTGGGCCGCCGGGGTCAGCTCGTCAAGGTGATCGATCACGGCCATCTTATGCGGGATCGTACAATTGAAACCCCGCCAGTTCATCGCCAAGGCCCCGCGCACCGCAGCGGCCAGCTGGTCGGGCCGAACCTCCACCGTGAGATAGCGCCAGTTCAGCCCCAGCGCGGAGAACGCCGGCTCGATCATGGCCTGCGTCGGATTCTCGGCCACCGGGTGGCCGAAAACGCCCACCAGCTCCTGCTTGAAGACCCGAGCGTCGGGCACGATGATGACCCCTGTCAATGCGGAATGATTGAACAATGATTGGACAGCGCCGGGCGCTCCCAAGTCAACGCGGCTTCAAGAGTCTGGGATGCCCTGAGGAGGCGAGCAAGATGAGACGACGTAACGCGATCCCCCTGGTCCTGCTGGGCCTGAGCTTGGCCGCGGGCCTCGGATGGGCCGCCCCGCGAACGGACTCGGCACCCTCAACTCCCTTGCGCGTCGTCTTGCTTTCAGGCTCCGAGGAATACGAGTCCGACCGCACGCTCGCCTCGTTTCAGTCCTGGATTGAATCACGCTACCCCGCGCGATGCACCTTGCTCAAAGCCCAGGGCACGACCAACCTTCCCGGCCTCGAAGCGCTCGACGATTGCGACGTGGTTCTCGTCTTCACACGCCGCCTGACCTTGCCCGATGACCAGCTCGCCCAGCTCAAGCGAGTGTTGACACGAGGTACGCCGATCGTGGCCGTACGCACGGCCAGCCACGCGTTTCAAAACTGGCTCGAGTTCGACAAAGAGATTCTCGGCGGCAACTACCACGGCCACCACGGCGAAGGAAAAAGCCAGCGGGCCACGCGAACCGACGCCGGCCGATCCCATCCTGTGCTGACCGGGGTTGATTTTCTGGCCTCGCGCGCCAGTGTCTACAAAACCGGACCGCTCGCCCAGGATTGCACACTGCTTATGGAAACAACATCGCCCGACGCCAAGGAGGCCGCCACCTGGGTTCGCGAGCACCAGGGCGGCCGCGTCTTCTACACCGCACTCGGCGGCCAGCAGGATTTCGAGAACCAGAGCTATCTGCGTATGCTGGCGCAGGCGCTGTTCTGGACGGCGAGGCGTGAGATTCCGACAGTCGCCGAGCCGGAATCGCCCCTGCGGCCGACACCCGAAGGCACGATCGCACTCACACTGCGGCGACGGGTTGAGACCGCGCCCGGATCGAACCAATGGAAGACCATCACGGAGCAACGGGAACTACCGGCCGCCGAGGTCGCCGTGGTCATCTGCGATATGTGGGACCTGCATTGGTGCCGAGGCGCGACCGAGCGCTGCGACGCCATCGCCGCCCGCATGGACCCCATCGTGCGGAGCTTGCGGTCCAGGGGTGTGCAGATCGTTCACGCACCTTCGGAAACCATGCCGTTCTACGCCGGATTGCCCCAACGCCTGCTCGCCCAGCGAGCCCCCAGGGCCGTGGACTCCCTCGACAATCCCCCTGCCCCGCCCGCCGAGCCACCGCTGCCCATCGACGATAGCGACGGCGGCTGCGACACCGACGACACCATGTACCAGGCCTGGACCCGCCAGAACTCCAAAATCGCCCTTGGCGAATTCGACGCCATCAGCGACGACGGCGAACAGATCAGCGACTTGTTCCGGCAACTCGGCGTCAAGACAGTCCTCGTCATGGGCGTTCACACAAACATGTGCATCCTCAATCGCTCGTTTGCCATCAAGGCCATGACGCGCCGCGGTTTCGACTGCGTGCTCGTCCGCGACCTCACCGACGCGATGTACGACCCCAACGACTCCCCCCAGGTGCCGCACGACGACGGAACCGCGCTCGTCGTCGACCATATCGAGAAATTCTGGTGCCCGTCCACGACGGCCCAGGAAATCCGCTAACACCCACCGCCCAAATCCAACCACCCGACTCGTTCCGAAAGGCCTGCAATGTTTTCGCCGTTCGCCGTCGCGATATTCGCCCTGCTCGTTCCGTTCCAGCAACCGGTCCCGGTCCCGCAAACCGATCGGGTTCCGCTTACGATTGAATGGATCCACGGCGACGGACCCCGCGAAATCACCACGATTCCCCAGACCCAATGGCTCAAGGATGGATCGCTGTTCATGCTCGATCTCCGCAAGCCGCCAGCCGAGCGGACCTTCGAGCGGCTGATCCCCGCATCGGGAGCACGCGAATCGATTGTCGACATCCCCGCCGCACTGGCTAGCCTGAAGGAGCTGGGTGTCGATCCACCCCAATCGCTTGGCTGGCCCACCGATCTCGCCCAAGACGGCAAAACCGCCGTTTATCTGTTTGGTGGGGATCTCTATGTGCTGGACCTGTCCAAGAGCCGCTTCCGCAGGGTGACACAGACGGCCGAAACCGAAAAGTGCGTTCAGCTTTCGCCTGACGGAGCATGGGTCAGCTACATTCGGGCCAACGATCTGTACGCGAGCCCAACCGGCGAAGCGTCCGAGCGTCGCTTGACCCATGATGGATCAGATACGCTGCTCAACGGCACTCTTTCCTGGGTGTATTGGGAGGAAATCTTCGGCCGGCGCGATATTGGTTACTGGTGGTCGCCTGACTCGACGGCCATCGCCTACCTCCAGACCGACGAGTCGCCCGTGGATATCACTCCCTTCGTCGATTTCGACCCGGCCGTCCCCAAAATTCACAACCAGCGCTACCCCCGCGCCGGCCGTCCCAACCCGACGGCCCGCGTGGGCGTCGTCGATGTGGCCGGTAAGGGCGAGGCAGCCACTTCCTGGATCGAACTCGACCGCGCATCATATGAATATATCGCGCGTGTTCAATGGCTTCCCGACGCCCAGAGCCTGAGCGTGCAGACCATGAACCGGGCGCAAGACAACTTGCGCCTCCAGTTATTCAACCGCGACGGCGGTGGCGGCCGCATCCTTCTCGAAGAAAACGACCCCTCCTGGATTAACATTCACGATGATCTGCGATTCTTGAATCAGGGCACGGAGTTCCTCTGGGAATCCGAGCGCGACGGCTTTGCTCACCTCTACCGCTTCTCCATCGATGGCACCCTGCTCAATCGAGTGACAAGCGGCCCCTGGGCCGTCCGCTCCTCGGGCGACGGGCCGTTCTGGCTCCGCCAGGCGGTGGTCGGCGTCGATGAACCGCGTGGTTACGTTTATTTCACAGCACTAGAAAAGTCGTCGATTGAGAGCCATCTCTACCGCGTGAAACTCGACGGCACCGGCTTCGAGCGACTCAGTGTCGAGGATGGCACGCATACAGTGTCCATCTCGCCCGATGGCGCGTTCTACGTCGATCGCTTCTCGACCCTGAGAACGCCGCCCAACCTCACGCTTCGCGCCGCGGATGGCACGCTCAAGGCAACGCTGGCCGAACCGCGTACCGACCTGACCGCAAAGCTCGATCTCGTTTATCCCGAACAGCTCACCATCCCAACCCGCGATGGCTTCGCCATGCCGGCCGAGCTGCTCAAGCCGCGCTGGTTCGATCCAACGAAGCGCCATCCCTTGATTCTCTATGTTTACGGCGGCCCCTCCGCTCCCACCGTCGCCAACAAGTGGCGCGGCTCGATTTATCTGGATAACTTGCTCGCCGAGCGTGGCTTCGTCGTGGCCATGATCGATCATCGCGCCGCCACGGCGATCAGCCATACGCTGGAATCGAAGCTCGCGCGGATCATGTCAGGCGAGGTCGAACGAAACGACGTACTGGAAGGCGTCGCCTGGTTGAAGGCCCAGCCCTGGGTCGATGGCGAACGGGTCGGCGTGTGGGGCTGGAGCGGCGGCGGCAGCTTCACCCTGAATCTCATGACCCACAGCAAGGAATTCCGCGCCGGTATTGCCGTCGCCGCCGTCACCGACTGGCGGTTTTACGACACCAAGTGGGCCGAGTTCGCCATGCGGACCCCCGAGCAAAACCCCGAAGGCTACGACGCCACTTCGTTCGTGAAAAGCGCGAAGGACCTGCACGGTCGCCTGCTACTGGTCCACGGAACGTACGACGACAACGTCCATCCCCAGAACGCATGGGCCTTCATCAACCAGTTGATCGAGCACAATATCGCCTTTGATATGATGATGTATCCTATGAGGCAACACGGAATTGCCGACCGGGCCGCGCGGATTCATCTCGATTCCCTGATGTTCGCCTTCTGGGATCGCTGGCTAAAGCCGGACTGAGTGAACACGGCACACCCCCCCTCGCGCCGGGGCAAGCGCTTGCGTTCGACGCCCCGGGCGGTTTCGATGGTGGTATTGGGCCGCACAGGCGGTCCCTCCGCATTTTCGGAAAGGGTGAGCTGTGATGATCTCGGGATGGGTGCTGAGTGGTGTGCTGGCGGTGTTCCCCGGACTTCAAGATCCCGCCCTGATACCCGGCTGGGGAACCCCCTCCGATACCGATGCCGATTGCACAATTCAGCTTGAATCCGGCGTGCTCACCATCACCCTGCCAGCCGCTCCACACGAACTCAAGGCGTTCCCCAAGCGTCGCAACGCCCCGCGAGTGCTGCGTGATATCGAAAGCAACTACGAGGCGGTCGTGAAGGTGTCGCTCAAGGCCGACGAGCCTAAAGCACCCAGTGCGGCCGAGGCCGAGCGTGGTGCCGGCATCTTGATCTGGCTCGACGTGGCGAATCTGATCCGCATCGAACGTGCCCAGGTTTGGGATAAGGACGCCGCCGACCCACGGGCGGCCGTCTTGATCGAATACTGGCGCGACGGCCAGCTCCGCGAGCGGCACGTCGTCTCCGATGGCTTGCCTCTGCAAGGTGACGCCACCTGGCTCCGCGCCACCCGACGAATCGATAAGCTCAAGATTGAGGCCAGCGCCGACGGCGACAACTGGACCGACGTAAAAACCGTCGGCGTTCGGCTCTCGTCGCGAACAAAAATCGGAGTCGTGGCGACCAACACTTCGGGTGTTCCGCTGGAGGCTCGCCTGGAAGGCTTCTCGGTCAAGAACATTCGGCTGACCACTCCCTGAGCGGCAACCGCCAGACTGGCATTCGCGTCGGTGTGAAGATTTGGTAGAAACCATCCTAGTTCGGTGATCTTGCGTATTCCGCGACCTGTCCCGGCCACCGAAGTCGGCGGGCGGTTGGTTGCGATCCGGTTTCGGGAGGACCCTATGAATTCAGGCGACCTCGAGTTCCACACGAGCCAAGAGCTGATTGACGAACTGATGCGCCGGTCCACCTTTCAGGGCATCATCATCCACGCCCGCGACGAGGTCAAAAGTTCCGATTGGAATGGAGAACGTGTGTTCAGAGTGCGTCACAGTACACTTCTCGACGCTGGAGAGGCCGGACGCTTGCTGGAGGTTGTGAGCCGACGAATGACCGACGCCGACGCCTGACGAACCGGCAACCCGCGACCTGACGACAGGACAGCCGAGGTTCAGCGAGAGTCTGACGCCTCGGCCTGGTCGCTCAGCGACCAGTTGTATTCCAGCCAGCGGATTCGCCGTGACTCTCCGCATTCGATGTGTCAGCCCTTCGTAGCAAGGAACGAGCATCACATCTCAGAATGCCCTTAGCGTGGTTGAATTTGCAGGTTCCACCCAACCGGCTGCGTCCACGCCTGGGCGCGCTGCCCTTCAAATGACGGATTGGCCGAAGCGCGGCTGGATGTGATCTCAGCGCGGATATAAAGCTCATCACCGCGAGTCGTATAGCTGGCTCGCGTGCCTTCGACGGTCGCCAGCACCTCGCCCACCTGTTCGGAATAGCGCTGCGTGACCGGCAACGGCGAGCCGTCGTCGCCCATTATGGGCCTGCGAGTCGCGTCGTAGCCCTCGCGCGTACCGATGAACCGCGTGGTGTAGGTCGCGTCGGTCCCATCGGTCTCGATCTCGATGGAGATTGCTCCGGTATCCTTGTCGACTTCCAGCGCTTTCAGCGTGACACCGCTTGAGGCGTAAAAATCGCCCGCCTCAATCGCCTTGATGATCGATTCCGGTGTCAGGAATCGGCTGCGGACCATGATCCAACCACGCCCCGGAGAGGAGCCGCCGGTGCCGAAGTAGTTGTGCGAATCGTCGGTGGCGAGTCCATAAACAGGCCGAACCTTCATCTCGGCGATCCGCAGCGTGTTGATGATGTCCCACATCCGCTCCGTTCCGGCGTGGGTCGGGTCGCCCTGGTGCTGAACGCCGGGATGGCCGTTGTAGACCTCAAAAAAATTCTCCTTGGTGACCAGGGCCAGCTCCTCGGCGGTGATGGCATAGCCGAAGTTGGGATGGTTCAAATGCGTCAAAATCGACTGCCCCAGCCGTCGGGCCTGGTCCTCCACGGCGCTGAGGTTGCGCGTCATCGTATCGACAACATTCGAGCCGCCTTGTGGGCCGATCGCCTCCACAAGATTGGTGGCGTTGAGATGAATCGGCTTGCTTTCAAAGCGGTCGCTGATTTCCTCACTCTGAATCAGCAGAAACTGGCCCGGCCGCTCGAACAGCGCGCGATATTCGCCTAGCGGCTTGAGACGCACTTGCGTCGTGCCGTTCTCTTGCGTTCGCGTCTCCACCCAGTGGTCGCCGAAGCGCGCTCGGTATCGCGCAAACCCATCCTGTTCGGCCCGCTGGTTGGCGGTCTCGATGTTGATCCAGCGCACGCCCTGACTCAGAGTGTTGTGATCAGACAGAGCCAGAAAGTGATACCCGCGCTGGGCATACCAGTCGACAATCACCTCGGGATAGTCATTGCCGTCGCTCCAGAGCGAGTGGGTATGAAGGTTGCCGCGAAACCAGCGCGGGGCGTCGTCGGAGATCGGCCTGGAATCCTCCGGGCCGTTACCACTTGGCAGCAAAGCCGCGAGCACAAGAAAGAACGTCGCAACGAATGATGAAAATGTCATGGTAATCTCACGCGAGGTAATGACGTGGACAAATGGAGGTGAACCTACGAGGCAAAACACCTCCGCGCGTCTCCCGATCCGCGCAGTGGCCCGTCACGGCTACGCCGTCCCGTTCAGAGAGTGCCCGCGGCGGCGGTGTTGTGCATTTATTGACCCTCAGGGTGTTCTGTTCCCAAACGGGTATACCCGAAGTCATCCGCGGAGCCGCACCGTCTGCAACTCCATAGGCACGACCGTTCATGCGGGTGTCCGGGTTCACGCCTGGTTACGGTGATCAGAGTTGGGATCTTTGGGTGAGATTGTCGCCTTGGGCTTGGCGAGGGTGCAAGCGACGGAGCCTTTCGCGCCTGGACCGAGGCGACTTCAACCACAATCCGCGACAGGCTCAGCCTCTCCCCGACGCTGCCGTCCCCCCACCCCATCCTTGAGCCGCCCCGCCACTCGCCTTATCCTGAACCTAACGTGATCCATCACCCTTTCACACAATCGGACTCTCCCCCATGTCCTCCACCCGCCGCGACTTCCTCCGCGTCTCCGCCGCCAGCCCCCTGCTCGCCCCCATCCTCGCCCCCGGCACTCGCACCTACGCCCAGGAAACCAAGGCCAAGAACGAACGCCCACGCCTCGCCCTCATCGGCTGCGGCGGCCAGGGCAGCGGCATCGCCAGCTGGGCCGCCAACTACGGCGACTTCCTCGCCGTCTGCGACGTCGATAAATCCCACCTCGAACGCGCCAAAAACTCCGACCGTATCGGCAAGGGCAAGGCCGACACCTACGAAGACTACCACAAGGTCCTCGACCGCAAGGACGTCGATGCCGTCCTCGTCGGCACCCCCGACCACTGGCACACCCGCATCTGCCTCGACGCCCTCGCCGCCGGCAAGGACATTTATTGCGAGAAGCCCCTCACCCTCACCATCGCCGAGGGCAAGGCCCTGACGAAAGCCGTCAAGGACACCGGCCGCATCCTCCAGGTCGGCACCCAGCAGCGCTCCGACCACAACCGCGTCTTCCAGCTCGCCGTCGCCATGGTCCAATCCGGCCGCATCGGCGACATCAAGAAGGTCACCGCCGCCATCGGCGGAGGCCCCGCCGGCGGCCCCTTCGCCAGGGAAACCGCTCCCCCCGAGCTGAACTGGGACATGTGGCTCGGCCAGGCCCCCAAGGTCGATTACATCAAACAGCGCTGCCACGGCGAATTCCGCTGGTGGTACGAATACAGCGGCGGAAAGCTCACCGACTGGGGCGCGCACCACGTCGACATCGGCCAGTGGGCCATCGGCATGGACCACTCCGGCCCCACCCTGCTCGAGGTCGAAAAAGGCGAGCTGCCCGTCCCCTATGAAAAAGGCTGGCCCACCGTCGACGACTCCTTTAACACCCCCACCGCCTTCCTCGTCAAGGTCACCTTCCCCAACGGCGTCGTCATGGAAATCCGCGACGACACCGAAAACGGCGTCCGCTTCGAAGGCACCAACGGCAAGATCTTCGTCACCCGCGACCGCCTCGACCTCGAGGGCGGCGCAGTCCCCGCCCTTTATGAAAACCCCATCCCGCTGGAAGCCCTGGTCAAGCTCCGCAAGGGCAAGAAACTCGACGGCCACATGCCCAACTTCCTCGAATGCTGCCGCGACCGCTCCGAGCCAGTCTCCGACGTCTGGACCCACCACCGCGCCCTGACAACCTGCCACCTCGCCAACATCGCCCTCCGCCTCAACCGAACCCTCCACTGGAACCCCGAAACCGAACAGATCGAGGGCGACGACGAAGCCAACGCCTGGCAAACCCGCCCCCAACGCAAGGGCTACGAAGTGACGGAGTGAAGCGAAGATGGGAGTGTGCCTGGGGTCTCGCAACCGCGGCCCCAGCATTTCTCACGAAGGCATATCACAACCGAACCCTAATGTCTCCGAGCGTCGCGAACGCTGGGACTCGCGGATCAGCTCCAGGAGTTCTCATCTGAAGCCTCTATCCGAGGACGAACCCCGCTTTCGCCGACAGAGTGTCTAATACCCGCAAGGAAGCTTTCTCACCTTTGGGATTTTCTCTCGATGACGAAACAAGGCAGATCTCACCAGGTTGAGATTGAAGACATTCTTGAGGAGCTCGAAGCGGAGGATTTCGAAGCAACATCTCTGACTGAACAAGAAATTGAGCAGAAGTACGACGAAGGACAAGCCAGGATCGTGATACAAAGGAATGACTTCCTAGTACCGAACCTTTTGAGCATGTTCGAGAAGAAGGAAGTTCTCGACATGAGTCCGCCGTACCAACGGCGAACTCGATGGAACGATACAAAAAAGTCTCATTTGATTGAATCTTTACTGATGAACATCCCAATTCCACCAATTTTTTTGTACGAACGAGATTATGCCCAGTACGAAGTGATGGACGGCCAGCAGCGACTGGCATCGATTCGCTCGTTCTTCAAGAACGAATTCAAGTTGCGTGGCCTGAAGATCTGGTCCGAATTAAACGGTCGAGACTTCATAGACTTACCCCTGAGAATTCAGCGTGGCCTTGAACGCCGAGGATTGGCAGCTGTAATTATCCTGACAGAGAGTAGCAAGGACCCGAGAGCGGCAATGGAGATTCGTCAATACGTCTTTGAACGACTAAACACTGGCGGTGAGCAACTGAACCCCCAAGAAATTCGAAACTGTCTCTATGCAAGCCCTTTCAACGATATGCTGATCTCAATTGCTCGTAGCGACCTATTTACGTCAACATGGGACATTCCACCGAAAGAGTCCAACGAGCCGCATAAAGTCAGCCGCAAACTGCAGAAAAATCCGATCTACTCTAAGATGGCAGATTGTGAGCTTGTGCTGCGATACTTCGCTCTCAAAGATCTTTCAGGATTTAAGAGTGGCATGAAACGCACACTCGACGATTGCATGATCCGCAACCAGTCTTTAAACCAAAGGGAGTGTACTCGGCTTTATCACGAGTACAAGGAAGTGCTTGAGTTGGCTTCGAAGATCTACCGAGGCGGACTGTTTCGGCTGCCTAAGGCAGGCTCCTTGACCGGTCGTCGCTCGGTTCCTCTTGCGGATGCGGTCCTTATCGCTCTTTCCGATGTCGTTCAACAAAAGGAATCAATTCTGGATCATGCTTCGCAGATTGTCGATGCCACGCTCTCCGCTTTGGAAAACCCAGAGAAGTACGAACTGTTGGTCGGCCGTGGCAATACAAAAAAGACGATCGAGAAGCGACTGAGCTTAATGAAAGAACTCATCACGTCGGCTGCCGATCTCTGAGCGACGGGAGGGTAGCCCCGTGTTGGCAATTGCTGAAAATTGCAAGACTAGCTTGAATCGAGTGATAGACTACGTCGACCTCAGCGTAGCGACCTTTGATTTGGCAAGAAATAGCTTGACTCGATTCAGATCCGCTCACGCTGTTGCCGTGGGGGCAAAAAATATCCATGCCAAGGCAAGAGCGCTTCCATTGGGCCTATCTCTCGCCTGTGAAGGAGCGTACCTAAGTGCCTGTGCTCAATTTGAGCAGGGTGTACGCGATCTGATTGAAGAAGCCGCAATTCAGGCACTAGCAGCAAAGGGCTCATTTTCAAATCTACCGAGCGAAATGCAGAAAGAGCATACTAAAGGGTGCGGCAATATTCTCAGACAATTGCATCTGGATAAATTCACTCATCTAACCGAAAGTAGGATTATTGCAGTGTTACATGGTTGCGTTGTGGAGGCTCCAGCATCGCCCTCTCTGATTGTAGAAGTATTCTCAAGTAATGATAGGAATTTCAAGCCGGATGTCCTGAAAGAGCATGTCAAGCGGCTTGGTGTTAATGACCTTTGGAACAAACTGGGTCAGCAGCAAAGTATACAGGCTCACTTCTCGACAACTTCATCGACTGACGCAACGAGGTTTGCACGTGAGCGACTCGAACGCATCATGGACAACCGGAATGTCATAGTTCATAGGGGTAGGGGGTTTGCTCCACCGAGCGACGCAGAAACTAAAGAGTGCGCAAACTATTGTTCTGCTCTTTTAGAAGGACTAGCTCATGTGCTCACTTCATATGTTTCTTCGCTCTAGTGCATTGAATTGCAGACAACGCGGGCGTGTGCCCCGGGCAAAGTGAGTCTTCGAACGGTGCCCCGTTGAGTGAAGCCCTGGCAAGCCAACAGAATGCCGGCGAGCGGGTAGCTCGGGCAAAGTGAGTCTTCGAACGGTGCCCGGGAGAGTGAGGCCCAGCGCGGGTGGCCCCGTTTGTCTTCAAACGGGGTGGCGAATCCACAAGAGGTCGCAGGCCAACCTCTCGCAATTCCCAACCGGGCGGACGGGCCGGTGGCCAAGGCAAAGCGGCGGGCGGCACTGGTGGCTTGCCCATCAGTGGATTTGTTGACGCGGCGCCTGGCCGTGGTTTCGTCTTGATCCCCGAAACCCCCGGAATTCTTGAGCCTTCGAGAGATCACCCCAACACCGCGACCTGCCCTTCTCCATACCCGTTCACATCCTCCCGCTGTCAAAGTCCCTGGGGGGTCGGGCGTGGGTGTGAAAGAAGCGCGCGAATTCGGCGGACGCGTCAGGGCCGGCGGGGTCGGTGTACGAGCCGTCGGGATGGCCGCCGGACCAGGCATGGCCCGCGCCATGGATC
>JBGSYY010000233.1:0-2012 GCA_041750675.1 Isosphaeraceae bacterium
GCGCCTCGGCGACTTCCACAACCCACGCTCCTGGTACGGCCGCAGCCGGGCCAGGGTCGCCACCGGCATCAGCCTGACCGCGCCGGGCATCCCCATGCTCTTCATGGGCCAGGAGTTTCTCGAGGACAAGCAGTGGGCCGACGACATCGAGCACCACGCCAACCTGCTGCTTTTCTGGGCGGGCGTCGAGGGCGGCGACAAGGCCATGCTCGACCACATCCGCTTTACCAGCGAACTGATCCGGCTCCGCTGGAGCCACCCCGGCCTGCGCGGCGAGGGCTTCCGCCCGGTCCACGTCGACGACCAGAACCGCGTGCTGGCCTTCCACCGCTGGGTGCCGAATGAAGGCCACGACGTGATGATCGTCGTCCACCTGGCGACCCATCACCGATACGACTACCGAATTGGTTTTCCGACCCCCGGCGCATGGCGCGAGGTCTTCAACAGCGACGTTTATGAGAACTGGGTCAACCCGAACGTGGCCGGCAACGGCGGCCAGGTGGTCGCCGACCCAACCGCGATGCACGGCTTCGTCGCCTCTGCCCCCCTGGTCCTCCCGGCGAACAGCGTCCTGGTCTTCGCCCGGCCCTGAAAGCGACCCCGCCCGCACCGCGTCCGGTTGCCCGGGGCAGGGCACGTCTTTCGCGCGGTGTTCCAGGCTCTGAGGCCGTCGTCCAGCAAATCGTGAGGTTCTGATACCGATTGAAGGACGAATCACAAAGACATCGCCTCGGTCATCCGAGGCAATCCACGTCTTCGCCTGGCTTCCCTCACCCGACCGTTCGAAGACTCACGCTGCCCGGGCCACCCACCCGATTGTCATGGAACGAGGACTTCCATAACATCGGGTTGAGTTTTTTGGAGCAGGTCAAAACGCTGAAAAATCAATTGCATTTCTGCATTGACCATGCGACCCTCCAAAATGTCTTGTACAGAATGCGTCGCGAGGACGGGTTATCGTCATGTCATCAATTCTCGAAGCAGCCTCTCGCGATCTTGCGACAAAGCCACACGCCGAACAATTAGCTGCCATCCGGGAGGCCGTTCAATCACTCCCGGACGATCAGAAGAGAGCCTTCGCGGACGCGCTACGCGCAAATGTCCCGCCACCCGATCAATCCACCAGCAACAAAGTATGGCTAATCATCATTTGGGCTTTCGTCTTGGTGATGGTCGGTGCTGTCGTAACTCTCTGCGTAAGCGTCTTCCACGCCCCGGTCAAGGATGCAACAAAGCCAGAAATCATTTTGACGATATTCACAACCATCACGGCATTCCTAGCCGGGCTGTTCGCCCCCAGCCCAGTGAGTTCCAAAACCTAAGTCGGCCGTGTGGCCGGGGCCGAGCGAGTCTTTCGAGCGTTGCCCCGGGCTCTGGAGGCCGACGCACAGCAAATCGTGAGGTTCTGAGTCCTCTGCAGGAAAGAATTACGAAGCCATTGCCCCGACCATCCGACGCAATCCACGTCTTCGCTTGGCCTCCCTCACCCGACCGTTCGAAGCCTCACTCTGCCCGGGCGACCCGCCCGTGGTCCTCAACCTGTGCGGCGAAGCTGCGAGAGCTCACGCGAGACATACCCGACCTCTCTTCGCTCCGCGTCCCTGGTTAGCGGACCGACCGGGGCCACTTGCGAATTCGCTGGTTTGCCGTGGACGCCTTGGTCGAGAATGGGTCGTAAATCGAAGACACGGGCGAAGCCCAGTGGCAACTAATTCAGTCCCCAGTTTCGCCCGTGCCACCCTGCCGGGGTCCTTCGGTCGAGTTCTCCCGCCTCGTCATAGGACGCTCCGACTCCCGGCCGCCCCTCTCGCCGCACTTCGTTGCCTTCGCTTGGCGATACCGTCGCTTCGTCCCTGCTTCGTCCCCACCAGGCTAGTGTAGTGCTTCACTCTGATGGGTTCTTATCAAGGACCGCCCGCGCGCGGCGTACCTTCTCGAGGATCTTGTCAGTCTGAGCGGTCCACTGCAAGGACTTCGGATCCGCGTTGTGATGCTCGACGAAATCCATGACC
>JBGSYY010000234.1:0-2785 GCA_041750675.1 Isosphaeraceae bacterium
GACGGCGCGGCGGAGGGTGGGCGGGGCGGAGGCGGGGAGCCAGGCCCAGAAGAGGGCGTTGGGGTTTTTGGTGGCGGCGAGCTGGCGTTTGTGGATGAGGGAGCGGTAGACCTCGAGCGGCTCGTATTGAGCGCCGATGCCGGGCGGTTCGACGGCGATGATGTCGAGGTTACGGCCGAAGAGGGCGTACATGGGGAACTGGTCGGCGACGGTTCCCAGGGTGAGGCGGGACTCGCCGGGATTGGCGCCGCGGTGGAGACGGGTGATGAGGTCGCGGGTGTGCTCGAGCTCCTTGCGGCGACGGACGCGGTCGTCGAGGCCGCCGAAGTCGGAGCCGAGGTTCCAGAAGGCGACGGCTTCGGGGTAGGGGAAGGCGGCGACCTCGGCGATGACGTCGTCGATGGGGGCGTCGGCGTGGTTGGCGAGGATGGGGAGGAGCCAGTAGCCAAGCCCAGTCGCTTCGCGGAGGCGGGCGTCGTCGGTTCGGGAGTTGACTTCGAGGAGGTCGAAGCCGGCGCGGCGGAGGGCCTTGATGTCTGCGCCGGGGGAGGAGATGGCGCGGGGGAGCCAGGGTTCGCCGTTCTTGGTGAGGAAGTTGCTGCGGAGAGCGAAGCGGCCGTCGGCGGGTGAGCCGGTGGCTGGGGGAGGGGCGGGGTCGTTGGAGCGATTGTCGGCGATGGGTCCGCGTTCGAGGAGTTCGGGGGAGACTGGCTCGACGCGGAGGTCGTCGAGGAGGACCTCGGACTGGCCGGGGCCGCCGTAGAGGTTGACGAGGAGGCGGTCGACGTAGGCACCCTCGAGGCTGACCTCGCGGGAGGAGCCGGCGCGGAGGACGCGGGCCTGGCGTTCGAGGGCGAGGGGGAGGCCGGCGATCTCGATGGACTGCCAGCGTTCGGGGGTGTCGACGGCGGTGCCGGGGACGATCAGGAAGGAGGGCTTGCCGGTTTCGGGGTCGCGGTCCTGGGGGAGGACGACGCGCGCGTAGAGGCGGACGCCGGGGCGGGTGGAGCGAGCGTAGAGGCGGGCCTGGAAGTCGGCGGTGACGGGGACTGAGGGGAGCGGATAGCTATAGTAGAGGACGCTGCCGGCGCTGGCTTCGAAGACGAAGCGTTCGGCGTGGTCGCCTTCGCGGGCGGAGTCGCTATTGCGGTCGTGAGCGCGGAGGACAAAGGTGGCGTCGGTTTCTTCCTCGCGCCAGGACGTTTCGGGGGTTTCGAAGCCGTCCTGAAGGACGAGGGAGCGGGGCGGCGTGTCGGCGGCGGGGGGCGGCTCGACTTCCTGGGCGGGGGCGAGTGTGGCGAGGAGGATGAGGAGGGGGTAGACCCAGGCGAGGGTGAGGCGTGGGGCTGGCGTTCGGGTCTTCATAAGGGCCACCGACCTCCGTGTCGGGGGAGCGGGACGGATCACTTTGGGAACGCGGGCGCGTGCTGGTTCCCGGGGGGACTCTATCGCGAGGGGCAGGGATGGGGAAGAGCGAAAGGGGCGGGTGAGAGGCCGCCCAAATTTCTCAGACAGAACATTTACCCCAGACAGCACAGATTGCCGATAAGCCTGGTACCTGAGATTGCACCCTGGAGTTTGCCTGAGATGAATGCACGCGTGGCGGCGGGTCCGTCTCCGCCGGTTGGCTTATTGCCGGTGCCGACCGAACTGGCGGCGTTGGCTGACCGGGTGAGGGGATTACCGTTCGAGATTCGTCGGAATCTGGAACCGGTGGTCGATGAGGCGGTTGAGGAAGCGATTTTTCGCGGTCAGACGTTGGAACTGGCGCGGCAGGCGATGGCGCGGTTCCGGCATGATCTGGAGTTGATTCGGTTTGACCTGGACATGACGCGGCGGGAGCGTGAACGGTTGCAGCGTGATCTGGAGCGGATGCGCGGGGCTGAGTGCTGAGATGGATTTTAGCGTTGGGATGGTCGAGGCAAGGCGAGCCAGGCGGTGACGACTTTTCCGACCTGTTCGAGGCTGTTGGGGTCGCAGTTTTCGGGGAGGTCGGAGGCGAGGTGCCAGTGGGGGTATTCGAAGTCGATGATATCGATGGTGGGGATGCCTACCTCGTTGAGAGCGAGGTGGTCGTCGAGGACTTCGCGGCCGACCTGGTTGACGAAGGCGGGGGCTTTCATCCAGCGGGCGACAGCCCAGATCTGGTCGACGAGGCGTGGGGCGTAGCGGTCGCTGTTGGGCTCGCGGGGGAGTCGGATGTCGCGGCCGCCGACCATGTCGAAGAGGATGCCGGCGACGTAGGTAAATTTTTTGTCGCGTGAACTGGATTTGCGCATGGCTCGATAGCGGCGGGCGAATTCCTTGGAACCGAGGAAATATTCGCCTCCGCCCTGGCCGTATACCAGTTCTTCCGCGTCGAAGAGGACGAGATCGATACCGAAGGGGGTGGGGAGGTCGTTGAGGTGGTGGGCGATTTCCATGAGGAGTGCAACGCCTGAAGCGCCGTCGTTGGCGCCGAGGAACGGTTTTTGGCGTTCGATGGGGTCGAATTCCTGATCGGCGAAGGGGCGCGTGTCGTAGTGGGCGCAGAGGACGACGCGGTCGGTTCGCTCGGGGTGCCAGGAGCCGATCAGGTTGGCGAGACGGACGACGCGGCCGTCGCTGGGGTCGCGGGCGGTGAAGGGCTGTTCGGTGACGGTGCCGCCGTGGGCCTTGAAGTGTTCGGCGACCAGCTCGCGCTGTTTCTGATTGGCGGCGGAACCGGCGGGGCGGCGGCCGAGCGCGACGAGGGATTTGAGGGAGCCGAAAGCGCGTGCGCCGTCGATAGGTGCGGGCTGGGGCG
>JBGSYY010000235.1:0-4259 GCA_041750675.1 Isosphaeraceae bacterium
ATCGCTACGCCAGCGGCGGCCTGCTGGCCACAAACGGCCACGTCCACGGCTCCGCAATCTCCGCACTGGCGGAGGCCTGGCCGCACGACCGTTAGAGTCGCCCTCAATCGATACACCTGGACGCGAGACAGCTCAATCCTCGGGCTGATATACTCGACCTATCCGATACACTTGGTTGCCGCGCCTTCTGAGCCGGGCCGCCCACGTGGATCGCGGGTCTTCATGCACCTCCGTATTTCTCTCGACTCGGCCGCGGCTCCTCACCGCCCCTTCGGAACCGTCGCACCGTGAGCCGGCACCTTGCCCTGGCCTGTCTGATTCTGGCCCTCGCCAGAGCCTGTCCGAGCGGTCAAGCGCAGGAGGTTCCCTCACAGGAACCGCCTCAGGCCGTGACCGAGCAGCCCCGCGCGCCGGTTCAGGGCGCGCCGGTCTACCTGTTCCTCGGTACGCCGGCTGACCTGGGAGGGCTTCTGACGCGCGTGGCGAATCCCGATTTCGTGATCGTCGAGTGGGAGCGGTATCGCGCGCTGCTTGATCGTGATGCCGTCGTGTCCAAGTCGGTGGAACAAAGCACCCTCCCGCAAGCGATCCAGATCGGAGGGGTTCTCGGCGAGACCCAGGCGGATCTGGAAATCACGTTCACGTTCGTGATCGACAACGCGGGTCCGGTCGTGGCCCCCTTGCGGCTCGACGGAGCGATCCTCACCGAGGTAACCGAAGCGGGTCGGCCCCTGGCCGTGGCCGCTCGACCCGGCTCGGGCTGGACGGTCGAACTGCGTGGCGTCGGGACGCACT
This sequence comes from Isosphaeraceae bacterium, assembly GCA_041750675.1. Lineage (GTDB taxonomy): Bacteria > Planctomycetota > Planctomycetia > Isosphaerales > Isosphaeraceae > BPJS01. Next base: position 796 of record JBGSYY010000235.1, read on the forward strand.
CGGTGCGAGTCAAATTGCGGGCACCCGTTCGCGGGGTGGGAGACGATCGACGACTCGAGCTGGCGTTGGCGGAATCCTCGTCCACGCGAATCGAACTGGTCGCGCCGTCCGGTGTCGCCTCGGCGCGTTTGGGAACGGGCGAGCCGGTGACCATCGTGCCTTCAGACAAGGATCAGCCCCCGATGCTCGCGGGACTCCTTCCGCCCAGGCCGCGCCTCGACCTGGAATGGTCAAACCCGAGAAGCCAGGCCAACGCCGGTCAAACCGTGCTGACGACGACCGGGGAAATCGCCATCGATCTCGAAATGGGAATTGCGCAGATCGCGGCGACCTATCAAGTTCGAGCCGTGCGTGGCTCGCTGAATGAGCTGGGAATCGACATTGAGCCAATTCTGGAGCATGTCGAGATCGCCGTCGACGAACAACCGGTCGACGTCGAGAGCGTGCGACGCGACCCGGAGGTTGCCGGTCGGGTCTGGATTCCGTTGAGTCTTACCGCTCAACGTCCGGTCGAGCTGACGATCAAGGGCAGGCGAACCCTCCCTCGTGGCGATTCCTCGAACTGGAGCTTCCGCGGCTTTCCGATCGTCGGAAGCACGTTTCAGACGGCCTTGGTGGCGGTCTCCTCGGTTGATGGGCTTTCCGTCAGTGGGAGAGCGGAGCGGGCGTTGCGTCCCATCGATCCACGCACCGAGTTGACGCCAAGCCTGCGGACTCGACCTTCGGTCATCCTGGGTTATCGGGCCTTGGAGCAACCCTTTGTGCTCGAACTGAGCGTCGACCGTGCCTCCGCATGGTTGGCGGGGCGGTCGAGGTCGTCGGTGTGGGTCGATCAGGGGGCGATTCAGCTTGACACATGGATCGACTTCCAAGGCTCCAAGTCACGAATGGATCGAGTGGAACTGGAAATCCCTTCCCGATTCTCGCTCGCTGAGATTGGACCTCCGGAGATCGTCGACGGTGCGGATATGCTGCCTTCGGAGCCGGAGGTTTCCGCCACTCGACGCGTGGTCGTTCGCTTATCCGCGCTCGCGGCTTCCTCGGGGCGGTTTTCCATCCAGCTCAACGGAACACTGCCGCTCGCAGATCAACCCGTCAACCGCATCCCCTTGATCCGTCCCGCCAAGGCCGCGGGCTGGTCCGGGATCGTTGCCTTGATCGAATCACGGGACGTCACTCTCGAACCTCTGCCGAGTGAGGATATCTCGACGGTCTCGGGTGTTGCTCCCAACTCCTGGACCTGGCCCGTTGATCGTCCCGACCTCCGCGCTCCTCGGATTTCCTGGCTTCGCCATGGCGCGGGCCAGGCCGTGCTCGAGTTCCGTCTCGAAACGAAGGAACGGACCGTCGCGGCGCGATCCACGGCGTCGCTAACCCTGGATCGCCGGCGTATCGACCTACGACAGGAATTCGAGATCTTACTCGAACATGGCCTCATGGAATCACTTGACCTCCAGGTGCCCCCAGGCCTGGGAGAGGACTGGGAAATTCTTGGGCTGGATGTCGTTCGCCGGGTTGCTCTCACGCCCAGTCGCCAGGGTGTCTCCCGCGTTCGACTCATCCTCTCACGGCCGATCGAGGGAAAAACCAGCCTACGCCTTCGCGGTAATCAAACGCTCTCGCGGCCGTTAGTTGCACAACCCGCCCAGAACTTGGAGCTACCACTTTTTCAGTTCGAGGGCCTGCCCGAAGTGAGCCGCATCGTCGAACTTGCAACAGCTCCCGAGATCGCGCTTCAGCCCCTCGGGGACGAGTGGCAGCCGGTTGCCCCGGCGGTAGATCAGCTCCCGCGATCCGGCTTTCCGATCCGTTGGCGAAGCTCCCAGACCGGCGAGTCGCTCAGGCCGTTGCGAATCGAGGCCTCCGCCGCGCCGCTCGCGGATCTCCCTTCGCTGGTGATTTCCCGACTCGTCGTGCGAAGCACGGTGGCCAGCGAAGGCCTGGTTCGCGTGGATTGCACGCTCGACCTCACACGTCACAACGGCCTGCTCGTGCTTAGCCTTCCTCGCCGCGCGGAGTGGACCGGGGCAGCGGCGGATGAGCTTCCCATCGAGGAGATCGAGACCGTTGATGAGGGATCAACCTACCGGCTTCTGCTCGATAGCTCGAAATCTTCGACCCGGGTCAGGCTGCAATATGTCGTGCCACGTTCTTCGGGAAGCTCGGGCTGGTGGGGCCCCAGGTTCGCCACAGGCTCGGTCGTGGAACGTTCGTTCTGGGAAGTGACTCTGCCCTGGAACCTCGCACTTCTGGGCGTACCGCTCGGCTGGGAGGACGAGAACGCCTGGCAGTGGGACCGCTACCTCTGGCGTCGCCGTCCACGAACCGCGCTCGCCACGGCTCTCGTCTCCAATTCCTCGACAGTCGCTCCAAGTTCGACACCAGCATCCTCGGACGCGATCTACCTTTTTAGTCGAATCGGCACGCCGCGGGAGGAATCCGCCTGGATCGTCTCAAGGGCCTGGTTGCTGGCCATCTGCTCTGGCGGAACACTGGTCGCCGTCGGCGTCTGGCTGTTCGCTTCGGTCGGCTTTCGTCGCGCACTGGCGGCAACCGCGGCCCTCGCACTGCTCTGGGCGGCGGCGACGCAACATCCCAGCTTGCTGATCCAGGTGCTTCAATCGTCGCTGGTGGGCCTGGGGCTTGGGCTGCTCGCGATTTCCTTGCACCGAAGGCAGCTTGGGTCGAACGGTTATCCTCATGCTGCGCCGGCGTCCTCGGGAACTCTGTCGGGTAACCGACCCGCCGAGCCTCCGCCATCCTCAGAAAAGCCATCCCTCGTGGTCCCTGAGATTGGACCGGACGACTCGACCGTCATCCGCAGACGCACCGCCTCGACGGTCAGCAGGAATGTCGGTCCCGCGCCGCGTGATCCCTCGTCGATCCGACACGAGGGAGTCGAGCAATGAACGGCTGGCGCGTTCGATTCCTCGCGGCGGATCGAATCCAGCGGTCGCTCCTGGTCTCGCTTGTCCTGCTCGGCTCGGCCCTGGGCGCGACGGCACGGGGCTTCGACGAGCTTCCGGCAATTCAAGAGATTCGCATCCCCGCCGACTCGGTGGAGACCTACTTTCCGGCTGGGACGCCGTTGCGCGTCATGCCCATCGACGAATGGAAACGTCGAATCGAACAGGCCAGACGCGCGCTGGAAGCGGCCGACTCGGCGCCGGCACCTCGACTCCTCAAGGCCGAGCACCAGGCCCGCTGGATGGATGGCGACATCCTGGAGGGGCGAAGCCAATTGACGGTCGACCTCGGCGGGGTCTCGCCGGCCGCGGTCGTCATCGATCCCTGGGAACTCCCGATCACGACCGACCCCGCGCCATCCGACGTGCGCACACGGCCCGATGGTCGCCTCGTGGCCTGGGTGGAGCAGAGCGGCGTCTCAACCATCATCATCCCCTGGCGGCAGCCGCTGCGTCGTCGCCTCGACGGGCTGGAACTGCCTCTCGTCCTGCCGGATT
>JBGSYY010000236.1:0-1606 GCA_041750675.1 Isosphaeraceae bacterium
CCTGGCGGATATCCGCGAGTCGGCCGTGCCCGTCCTCGATCGCCTGTCCGAGCGCCACGAGTTGTCCGCGAGCCTGGTGACCGAATTGCGCAAGGTCTACGCGACGCCGCAGCCGATTGAGAATTGGAAGATCCTCGGACCGTTCGAACGCAGTGCCGAGCCGCCGTTCGACACTGCGCGGACATCTCCTTCTGACCTCGACGCCAGCTACCCGGCGCTCGGCGGCGGTCTGGTAAAATGGTCGAAGGCCCCAGTCGAGAGTGAGGCAAAATACGTCGATCTGGCCCGTCAATTCGGCGGCGGCCGGCGCGTTGCTTACGGCTTCACAACAATCGATCGCGACACGTCGGGAACGGTCGACCTCGTCGTCGGCTCCGACGACACCCTCACCGTCTGGGTCAACGGCGTCGAGGTTTACGACTATTCCGGCGATCGGGGCTTCGCGGCCGATCAAGGGCGGGCCTCGGTCGATCTGCGTCAGGGCGTCAACTCGGTCCTCGTGCGTTGCGGCAATAGCGGCGGTGGTTGGCAGTTCGCCGTCGCCCTGGCCGCGGCCCCCGATCATGCGTTCCTTCGAGCGCCCGCCCGTGGAGCCTTCGATCCCGAAGCCTTCCGAGCCTTCGCGTTGGAAAATCACGGCGACGCCGTACAGGGCCGCGCCCTGTTCCAGGACCTGAAGGGCCTGGCCTGTGTCAAGTGCCACAAGGTCGACGCCAACGGAACAGGCGGCGACGTCGGCCCAAACCTGATCGGCATCGGCACCCGTTACGCTCGACCAGAGCTGGTCGACTCAATTCTGAACCCCTCCGCCAAGATTTTCTCGGGGTACGAGCCATGGGTCGTGGCCACCGTCGACGGCCAGGTGCTCACCGGCCTGCTCCGCGGCGACGACGGCAAAACCCTCACCCTCATCGACGCCGAAGCGCAAACCGTCACCATCCCCCACGAGCAAATCGAGGATCGCCGCCCCGCCGATGTCTCGCTCATGCCCAGTGGACTGGCCGAGGGCCTGAGCGTCGCCGAGTTCGCCGACTTGATCGAGTACGTCAGCTCGCTCCGGCAATCCGAGGACGGGGCCGGAGCGGGGAATCGCTAAATCAGACTATGTGTGCCCGTCCCAGTAAACGCGGAGTTCGCAGCGCGCGTCATCCGGCGGTGGCCCTTGACGACGCGCTCACATTCGTCGTCGAAGTGCATGAGAAAAACGCCGATGGACTCGACGCCGAGGCGATCGCCCGGGCGCTCGGCCATCGCAGTATCAAAACCAAGGGCTTCTCCACTCGCCTCAGCGCTGCACGACAGTTCGGCTTGCTCGAACTGAGTCGCGGAGGTTATCGACTAACCGACCTGGCCCGTGCGCTTCGCTCAAAGCCGACACCGGACGCCCTGCGCCGCGCGTTCCTGAACGTGCCGCTCTATGCCGATCTGCTAATCGAACTGGGCGGTAAACCGTTGCCGATGGTCGATGCCCTGGCCTCGCATCTGTTTCACGACCACCAGTTGAGCGCCTCGGCGCGTCGGCGAGCGGCCGTCGCGTTCCTCGACTCTGCGCGGCGGGCATCGCTGGTCGGCCCCGGCGACCAGCTGCGGCTCGACACCGCCTCCG
>JBGSYY010000237.1:0-2671 GCA_041750675.1 Isosphaeraceae bacterium
CATCCGCGCCGTGTCGGCCGTTTTGGAGCCGGGCGACCGCCTGGTGGCGGACGCCAACACCGGCTGGCTGATGCACGACGCCCTCCGCGTGGCCCGCGCCGTGCGCGACATCGACGTCTACATCGAACAGCCCTGCGCCACCTATGAAGAATGCCTGAGCGTCCGCCGCAAGATCGACCACCCGTTCGTCCTCGACGAGGTGATCGACGGCCTCGGCCCCTTGCTTCGCGGACATGCCGACGCCGCCATGGATGTGGTCAACCTCAAGATCAGCAAACTGGGTGGTTTGACGAAGGCACGCCAATTGCGCGACCTGTGCGTCGATCTGGGCATCGCCATGACGATCGAAGATAGCTGGGGCGGCGACATCGCCACGGCCGCGATCGCCCACCTGGCCCATAGCACCCCGCCGCAATTGCTTTTCACCTCGACCGACTTCAACAGCTATGTGACCGTCAGCACGGCCGAAGGCGCTCCCCAACGCAACGGCGGTCGGCTGGCGGCCGGGGTTGCGCCGGGCCTGGGCATCAGGCCGAGGATGGACGTGCTGGGCGAGCCGGCTGTTGTAGTGAGCGCGCGCGCCTGATGACGACCGCCGACCCGGTGTCCGCGACCGCGAACGCTACGGATTCCGGCGCGCGAACGTAGGGTTACGCGGGCTGCGAAGAGTTTGCGGTGCGTGTGCTTCGTTGCCGGCAGGTGATCGCAGTGGCTTTCGGCGCGCGAACGTCGGGTTACGCGGATTGGGCTGAGTGGGCAGAATGAGTTTTGCGGGAGTGTGGGAGGTCTCGGGTTTGTTCCGCGGCGTCATGGAGGTGCCGGAGTTTGCGCGCACGAACGTCGGGTCGTGCGGGCTAGGGCAAGATTGAGGGTTGTGCCGTGTTTTGGTGAGAGGCGAGTTGCCAAGGAGCGTTGGCTCGGATACCAGAGAGATATGGTCGGGTCGGATGGGGCAGGGTATCGGGAGGTCGGCCCTGACTGGTGCGGGGCGACGCTTCTGACCTCTCGTGGCTTCGGCACCCAGGTTGGATAGCCAGGGCCACCCACGAACGCCTGACCGCCAGCCGCCGTTCCCGGACTTCTCAAGGTATCCGACATGTCCATGACCAAGACCGAGGTCAAGCAGATGCTCTTTGCGGCCGTCGATGCGGCCGTTCACTTCGAGGGCTTTCGGGGCAGGAAGAGCGATCTTACCTTCACCCGACCGATCGCCGGCGGCCGGCAATCGCTCGCGGTGGCGCTCTGGGATTTTGCCCCGAGGTTCGAGTTCACGGCGTCGATGGGGGTGCGGTTGGACGAGGTTGAGTCGCTCATTCACCCGTTTGCGGGGACCGATCCGCGCTATCAGGCCGAGACGCTCACCTCGCTCACCCAGTTGGAATTCCTGGGCGTTGAAGAGACTTCCCCGAACCAGGGCGCCAAGTTCGGCGGCGAGACGGAAGCGGAGCTAAAGACGGCCGCGGATCGCCTGGTCGCGATCCTCGTCGAGCGTGTCCTGCCTTTCTTTGACGAGTACCGCGATCTGGCCGCGCTCGACCGGGGACTCAACCCCGAGGGGATTGAATCCGCCATGCCGCCGATCTGGCCAGTCGACCGCTCCCGCTTCGACGACTCGAACGAGCCGTACCGCCAGATGCACGGAATCGCGGTGGCCTACCTGAACCGAAACCCCCGACTGCCCGCGCTGATCGAGGCGTATCGCGGGCAGCTCACGGGATTGGTCGATCCGATCGGGACCAAGTACGAGTCATTCGCCACCCATATCGCAGCCCAGAAGGCCGGAGATTCTTCCACCTAATTGGACGAGGCCCTCGACTCGTCACTCCGTCAAGGCCGCACGCCGATCCCCATGACCAGCCGCGTGCCGTCGGGGAGGCGGCGGTCGCAGAAGAAGAGTTGGTTGAGGGGGGTGTTGACGAGGGTGGCGAACTCGAGCTGTTCGTTCTTGTCCAGTTCGAAGCGGAGCTGGACCTTGCCGTTGACGTCGAGTGGGTTGAGCAGCCGGGTCTGGGCCTGATAGCCGTTGCCGAAGTCGCAGAGCAGGTCGCCGTTGGTGCGTAGGCGCTTCGTTTCGGTCTGCAATAGCCGAAAACCATGGTTCGGGAAGAGCGTGCGGAGCTGGTCGGCGATCGGGTCGAGCTTCGGGTCGAGCGCGGCGTCGTTCGGGGTGGCGAGGATGCCGAAGACCGTCACCTGGCGCGAGACCTCGGCCGGCGCCTGGGCCGGCGCGATTGGGGTGACGACCTGCGCCCGCGCGTCAGGTGGCCTGAATCCGGCCACCAGGCCGGTCAGCAGGCAGGCCGCGACTCGGACAAAACCGGTGGAGGTGCAGGGACGAAACATGAGCGAGACGACTTTCAAAGGGCGTCGAAGCCCTGGGCTTCCATGAAGTTCAAGATCTCGAACTCGGCGGCAACCGTGACCGTATCAGACGTGCCGGAAGGGATATGGTAATCGATGGTCATGCCGCCATCGCCGGCGATCTGGATGAACAGTGTCTTACCCGGCTCGACATCGATGAGGGCTGCTGGTGCGGACGGCCCTGCAGCGATCGAAGGCGTCGGGCTGGGGCTGGAACCCGGTTGAATGGTTCCCGACCAGAGCCGCCAGCCCAGGCCAAGGCCCAAAAGTAGCGTGGCGGCGGCGGCCAGGGAGCGGTAAGGCAGTCGCG
>JBGSYY010000238.1:0-17561 GCA_041750675.1 Isosphaeraceae bacterium
GCGGGAGATGCCGGCGATACCGATGGCGCGAGCCTTCGGGAAGGCGGCGAGTTGCGCCTCGGTCGGGATATCGAGGTAGCCGAATCCGCCGGGAGGGCGAGAGCCGATGCCTGGGTGGTGGCGTCGGCCGGGATCAGGGTAGTGGTCGTGCCGACGATTTCGGCCAGTCGGTCCAGTTCGCGGAGGACATCGGCCGCCGTGGCCGGACGGCGCTCCGGGGCCTTTTCCAGCATCCGCATGATCAGTTGAACCAAACTCGACGGCAGGTCGGGGCGAAGCTGGTCGAGAGGCGGCGGCGGTTGCTGGACGTGCTTCAAGGCCAGCGCCACGGCATTATCGGCCCGAAAAGGCGGCTCGCCGGCCAGCAGATGATAGAAGGTGACCCCCAGCGAATAGATGTCGCTGCGGTGGTCGAGCGTCCGACCCTGGACCTGCTCGGGGCTCATATACATGGGCGTGCCGGGGATGACACCGGGTTGGGTCAACTTCGACTGGCCCAGTTCGGGGCGAAGGCAAAGCCCGAAATCGGCCACTTTGACATGGCCCTCGGATGTCACCAGCAAATTCTCGGGCTTCAGATCGCGGTGAACCAGACCGGCGACTCCGGCCGCGGCGACTCCTCGGGTCGTCTGCCGCATGATCTCCAAGGCCGCGCGAGGTTCCGGTCGACCGTGCTTATCCAGCAGGTCGCGGAGGGTAACCCCCTCGACGAATTCCATCGCGATGTAGCGGATTCCCTGATCGATCCCGATTGCGTAAATATGGACGATATTGGGATGGCTCAGGCTCGCGGCGGCGAGGGCCTCGGCCTCGAAGCGGGCGAGCGTGATCGGGTCCGGCTCCGGGGCCGATTCGTCCCAACTGCTGCGGAGAACTTTAAGAGCGACCCGTCGATCGAGGCTGCTCTGCCGGGCCAGGTAAACTTCGCCCATCCCGCCTCGGCCCAGGCGTCGACCGACGACGAAATCGCCAATCGTCCGACCGGTCAAGGGGCCGGCGTCCGGCTCGGGAGAGTGCCGCGTGGCGGACGGTGTCGACATTTCGGAGCGGCTCGGATCAGACGGAAGTACGGAGGGGATGCACACCGAAGCTCCTTTACTGTACGGACCAGGCCCAAGGTGGGCCAAGCCCTGGGCCTTGGTCGAAGAACTTGCCTGGGGGACATGCTCTTTCGAGCCGGCCCTGGTAAAATCCTATTTGTTTCGACAAACGGCCCACTCGGTTGTGCCCGGTGAGGAGGCGATCAGGATGCGAGACGGACGACGCGGATGGTTCGTCGTTGGGATCTTGGCGGTGTCGAGCCTGCTCGTTCCGACCGTGGTCCGAGCGCAGCCGACCGGTTTGAACCGCCCCTGGATTCCCCCGCGCGGTGAGTGGTTGCAGGTGTTGACCGCCACCGATCGGTGGCTCGTGCTTCAGAATCCGCAAGGGCAGCAGTTTCCCGTGGCATACGACGTCGTAGGTAGCTTCGTGGTGCGCTGGCCCTCGTCGGTGGATCGGATTGTGCCTCAGGACCTGGTCGAGGTGACCGGGGTCGACTTGGGCAGCAACCAACTGGGCACCGATCAGATCGACATTTACAAAGGCTCGTCACGCAATTTGGTGACCCCGACGCTGCAACAGCTTTACGGCTTCAACCGGGTGATGACGCCGTTTGACATGGAGCGTCAGCGGGTGCTGGGCATCAATTATCAGTTTCTGCTCTCGCCGCAGGAGTTGCTAATGCCGGTGCGGCTGCACGTGGTGGCGTCGGCGGCGAACCTGCAGCCCTTGCAGTTGATGTCTGGCGGGAACAATGTGTTGACCGTGGCGCCAGGCCCAAGCGGCGCTTCGGTAACGGAGGTGACGCAAGGCTCGCCTCGGTTCGTGCAGCCGGGGGACATGGCGTATGTGGTGCCGTTGCTCGAACGGTCGGGTCCGAGGAGCGTGGTGCTGGGTCAACTGGTGATCTACAAGACGGTGGGCGTAGATCAGTTCGCTCGTTGAGCCGGACTCCCGGCGTTAGAATCCTTCGCTTCGTCTCGGCGAGGGCCGGGCCGCGCGGTTGTGGTCTCTTCTTGTCGATAGAATCACTGATAATATGAACATTTTGCAGTATGTTCGGAAAGCGTTCGGGCGGGCGACTCCCGAAGGGGGAGACGCCGCCGCGTTCGCCGCGGCCGTACGGCCGATCGGCGATCCCAAGTTCGGCGATTATCAGGCCAATGGCTGCATGGCTCTGGGTAAGCAGCTCGGAGTCAACCCGCGTGCCTTGGCTGAGGATGTGGTCCGGCGCGTGAAGCTGGAGCCGATGGCTGGGCCACCCGAGGTGGCTGGGCCGGGATTCCTCAATGTCCGACTGCACGAATCGTGGATGGCCGCGGCGCTGACGGAGCGGCTGCACGACAATCGGCTGGGGTTGGAATCGCCGGCGACGACCCGGACGGTGGTAATCGACTATTCTTCGCCCAACGTCGCCAAGCCGATGCACGTGGGGCATATCCGGTCCACCGTCATCGGCGCTGCGCTGGCGCGGATCTTTGCTGAGCTGGGCCACCGGGTCGTTCGTGACAACCATCTGGGCGACTGGGGCTCGCAGTTCGGGATGATTCTGTGGGGCTGGAAGCACGACCGCGATGAGGCCGCCTATGCGGAGAATCCGGTTGGCGAACTGGCGCGGCTCTATCGACTGGTGGCTGGTCGGATCAACGAGGGCGAAGCGCTTCAACAAGCTTACGGCAAGGTCTTCGACCTTGAAGCCGCCGGCAAGACGGCTGAGGCTGATGGGCTGTGGGCGAAGCTCGCCGAAGGCGAGACCCGTACACGTGGCGAGATCGGTGAGCGGATCGACGAGGCCCGATCCGTCGCCGAGTCCGCGCGGCAGGAGACGGCCAAGCTGCACGCCGGCGACGGCGAGAATCGACGCCTCTGGCACGAGTTCATGCCCCATTGCCGCAAGGCGCTCGACGCTGTGTACGCGCAGCTTGGCGTGACCTTCGACGTTGAGCTGGGCGAGAGCTATTACGACTCGATGCTCGCCGAGGTGGTTGAGGACCTCGAAGCGAAGGGCCTAGCCGTGCCCAGCGAGGGCGCGACTGTGGTGTTTCTGAAAGGGACGAAAGCGCCGTTTCTCGTGAGGAAGCGCGACGGGGCCTATAACTACGCAACGACCGACCTGGCGACGATCCGCTACCGGGTCGAGACGTGGGACCCGGATCTGATCCTTTATGTGGTCGACACGCGGCAGGGCGACCACTTCAAGGCGCTGTTCGACGTGGCCCGGCGGTGGGGTTATGACCAGCCGGAGTATCAGCACGTCGCGTTTGGGACGATTCTGGGTTCGGATCGGCGGCCGTTCAAAACGCGAGCTGGGGACACCGTGGGCCTGGAATCGCTGCTCGACGAGGCGGTGGCCCGGGCGAGGGCCGTGGTCGACGCCAACAGCCCCGAACTGGGCGAGGCCGAGCGCGCCGAGGTCGCTCGGATTGTCGGTCTGGGGGCGATCAAGTATGCCGACTTGTCGCAAAACCGGCTCAGCGACTATGTGTTTGACTGGGACAAAATGATGGCCCTGAACGGCAATACGGCCACCTACATGCAATATGCGTACGCGAGAATACGCAGCATTTTTCGCAAGGGTGAGCTTGATCCCGACACGTTTGCGGCGAGCCGGCCGACCGTGGTTTTGGGCCACCCTTCCGAGCGGGCGCTGGGGATGATGCTCTTGCGCTGGCCGGAAACGGTGGAGCAGACGGCACTGGAGCTGAAGCCGAACATTTTGACTGACTATTTGTTCACTCTCGCCAATGCGTACAGCACGTTTTACGACGCCTGTCCGGTTCTGAAGGCCGACGACGCGGGAACCCGGAGCAGTCGCCTGGCCCTGTGCGATCTCACGGCCCGGACGCTGAGGCGGGGGCTGGAGCTGCTGGGGATTGAGGTCGCGGAGCGGATGTGAAGCGGGGCCAGCCAGGTCTTGACATTGGGTATGTGGTCGTGGTTGAATTTGCTCTTTCGTCGCTAGAACGGAAGAGGACGCAAAGCGCGCCGGGCTTCTCTTGTGTAACGAGAGCCTTTGGTGGTCGACGCCGCAACCCCGGCCGTGTTCGTTTAGATCCGAGACCCATCGGCCATGAATTGCTATCAGGCAAAGACGGGCGAACTCGCCCGCCAGTGGTTTATCATCGACGCGACTGACCAGGTGGTTGGTCGACTCGCCGCCCAGATCGCCCCGATCTTGATGGGCAAGCACCGGCCCACCTACACGGCCCACATCGACACGGGCGACTTCGTGATCGTGACGAATGTCGACAAGGTCGTGTTTACCGGCAACAAGTGGCAGCAGAAGGTGTATCAGCGGCATACCGGCTATCCGGGTGGCCAGCGTGAAGAAGTGGCCTGGAAGCTGCTTCAGCGTCGGCCCGAGCGGATTCTCGAGGAAGCCGTGCGGCGAATGATGCCAAAGAACAAAATCGGCAGGCACATGCTGATGAAGCTGAAGCTGTATGTGGGCAACGAGCATCCCCATCAGGCTCAGCAACCGCTGATTCTTGAGCCCAAGAGCGGGCGTCCGACGGCTTCGGGCATGGTGATTGCTCCGCCGCAAGTGATCAACCGCCCCCGCAAGCGCACGGGCCGCAGCAAAGTGGCGACGGTCGCCGTCGCGACCGCGCCGGCTCCCGTGGAAACCATCGAGGGTGGCGACGCCTCGGAGTGATCCGTCGCTGTCGTACCTACTGATTCTCGAGCCGCATACTTCCCGTTCATCGTCAAAATAGGATGAGACATCGTTCATGGCCACGGTCGCGTCGAACTACACCTGGGGCACGGGCCGCCGCAAGACGGCGGTCGCCCGGGTCCGAATCCGTGAAGGCAGCGGTCAGTTCCTGGTGAATGGCCTGCCGCTGGCTGAGTATTTCCCTGACACCGCGCTGGCTGGCCGTGCCGCCGTGCCGCTGACGGCGACCGAGATGGGCCAGCGCGTCGACGTGTTTGTCAACGTTCGCGGAAGTGGCAAGAGCAGCCAAGCCGGGGCCGTGGTGATGGGTCTGGCTCGCGCGTTGAAGGAATTTCGGCCCGACCTGGACCAGGTTCTTCGCGCCGGGGGCTATTTGAGCCGCGACGCCCGTATGGTCGAGCGTAAGAAGTATGGCCACAAGAAGGCCCGCAAGAGCTTCCAGTTCAGCAAGCGTTGATCGCGAGAGACGCGGCTTCCCCGGACCATCGGCAAACTCAAGAGTGAACCGGCGGACGCCCTTCGGGCGGCTTGCCGGTTCTTTTTTTCGCTTTGAGGCTTCTCGATGCCCGAAGGCGCGGTCGTTCCCATCGTTGGCGACTTGTTGATCATCCTGACAGCCGGTCTGGTCGCTGGGTTGATCTGTCGACGACTGGGTGTGTCCCTATTGATCGGGTATCTGGTCGTCGGGTCGGTGATCGGCGGCCTGGGCTTGGTGAATGACGAATCGCCCGACTTGCCGCATCTGGCCGAGGCGGGCGCGCTCTTGCTGCTGTTCGCGGTCGGAATCGAGTTTTCGCCGGGTGAGCTGAAGCGGCTGGGCCGATTTTTTTTGGTAGGCGGGCCGCTGCAGATGCTGCTGGTCGCGGTGCCCCTGGTGCTGGTGACGCGGCTGTTTGGGTTTTCGTGGAACGCGGCGATTCTGGCGGGGTCGGCCGGAGCGCTTAGCTCGACGGTGCTGGTGTTTCGCTCGCTGGTTGAGCTGGGTCAGACGGCAACTCCTCACGGGCGGGGCGCGATTGGCGTCCTGCTATTTCAGGATATCGCTTTGGTGCCCTTGTTGCTGCTTTTGCCGTTGCTCACGGGGACGGGGGCTTCGCCGCGACTGCTCGATTACGCCATGCTGGCCGTGAAGGTGGTGTTCTTTCTGGGAATCGTCGTGCTGGCGCGGTTGGCGATCTTGCAGGTGTTGGTGCCGATGCTGGCGCGGCTCCGTAGTGTCGAGCTTCTGGTGCTTTCGACCCTGTGCGTGCTGGGCGGCTTGAGTGCGACGGCGGGCGTGCTGGGGTTGCCAGCGGCGGTTGGCGCTCTGGCGGCGGGAGTGGCGTTGAGCGGGAATCGGTTGAGCAAGCAAATTGATTCGATCGTGCTGCCGTTTCGTGAGACCTTCGCGGCGGTTTTCTTCGTCACGACCGGCTCGTTACTCGACCTGTCCGTTCTTGTGCGCGAGCCGATGCTGCTGGCCGGTGGACTGGTGGGTGTATTGGCGCTCAAGACGACCGCTGCGGCGATCGCCCTTCGACTGGGTGGATTGAGCTGGCCGGTCGCGTGGGGCACGGGGCTAGGCTTGGCGCAACTGGGTGAGTTTGCGCTGATTTTGGCGGCCGAAGGGGTGAAGCAAGGGCTGATTGACGAGACCAATTCGGATCGGATGCTCGCCATTGCCATCGGGACGTTGATCCTGACGCCGTGGCTGCTGCGCACGGGTATTGGGCGGTTCGCCCACGATGCCGGCGCGACGGACTCGGCGGGATCGGCTGGTCACGATGCGACGAGGACTGCACGGCGAGCGCTGGTTGTCGGGCTTGGCCCGATCGGCCGGCAGGTGGCGTCGCGACTGGAGATCATGGGTCTGGACGTGCGGCTGGTGGATCTCAGCCCGATCAATCTGCAGCCGTTTGAGCAAGCCGGATTCCCGGCGGTTGCCGGCGATGCCCGCGATCCGGCGGTGCTTCGGCGTGTGCGGGCCGAATCCGCGGATCTGGTTGTGATTTCGGTGCCTGATGACGCGATCGCCGTGCAGGTTTTGCAAACGCTTCGCGAGCTGAATCGCGTGGCGACGGTGCTGGTCCGGTGCCGGTTCCAGATCAACGCAGAGCGGCTGCGGACTCTGGGAGCGAGCGAGGTCGTGAGCGAGGAGGCCGAGGCATCGGGGCGGCTGATCGCGTTGTGTCAGGAGCGGCTGACGGGCATCGAGACAGAGCCGGAGCCGGTAGCGGGCTGAGTTGGGGATGGCGGGTTATTCGCGGCCCAGGCGGTGGATTGTGCCGTCGAGCGCACCGGCGACAGGTTCGCCGTCGTCGGTCTTGAGGTCGTAGCGTAGCTCGTAGCTCATGGTGGGCGCGAAGTCGTCAATCACGAGGCGGATGGTGCGCCCGTCCGGGGCGATCGTGGCGGAGCGGACTTGGTGCTCGCGTTCATTCTGGTGGGGCGAGCCGTAATTGGCGGAGCGGCGGAGCGACCAGGAGCGATAGGAGTAGCGGCTGGCCTCGACTGCCGTCGTGGAGTCGAGCAGCTCGGTGTATCTGAGTTCCAGACCATTGGGCAGGGCGTGGACGGCGACCGGAACTCCCAGCGGCCGCCCGGTGGGCTGGATGCGATAAAAGCCGCCGGGCTGAGTTTGGTTGCCGGCCCAGGCGAACATGCCGCATGTGTAAAGCCGGTCGTCGCGGGGGTGGAAGCGGGCGCGGATCAGGCCGGTCGGAAACCTGGGGAGCGGTAGCTGGGCCATGCCGCCCTGCGTCAGGCCGTCCACGGTTTCATACGGAGCGACGAAAATCTTGCCGTAGCCGTAGGAAAGGCTGAGCAGTTGGCCGGCGAGGGGTGACCATGCGGGGAGGTTGCTGGGAACGCGAATCGGCTCGGCGGGGGATCGGTCGAAGTCGTTGGTGAGGAAACAGACGGGTGGATCGACCTGATCGTCGGAGGTGTCGGTGATGTCCGTATAGGACCACATATTTCCATAAAAACGCCCTTCGCGGACGAGGTTGAGGCGATTCTTGGGGGTCCAGTGACCTTCCTGGTCGGTGACAAAGAAGGTCCCGTCGTCGTTGACGCAAACGCCGTTCGGGGCTCGGAAGCCGTTGGCGACGATGTCTGTCTGGAGGCCGTCGGAGCTGACACGAAGCAAGGTGCCGTGCTGGGGGACGATCGGGGTACGGGCGTGCCTGGCTCCCTTGGCATAATAGAAGTTGCCGTCGGCGTCGGTCTGGAGGCCCATGGCGAACTCGTGGAAATGTTCGGTCACCTGCTGGTCGTTATTGAAGGTTTCGTAAAAGTCGGTGAAGCCGTCGGCGTTGAGGTCGCGGAGAAGGGCGATCTGGTCGCGGCAGGTCACGTAAACTGATCCATTGGCGAGTACTTTGACACCCAGCGGCTGAAACAGGCCGGAGGCGATTCGACGCCATTGCAGAGTTCCTTCGGGATCATTCAGACCGTCGACGCGCCAGATATCACCGTCCCAGGTGGCCATGGCGGCGCTGTCGGCCGTGGCGTCGAGGAAATCGAAGCCGGTGGCCCGGACGAGGGCGAGCCAGGGGTTTTCGTCGGGAAGGGTGAGGGTTTCCGTGTGGAACGGGCCGGTTCCATCGTCGATCGAGGTGATCTTGGTTACGACGTTGGAGGGCCAGAGTGGCGGGCCGCCGTGGGTGAGCGGCTCGAGCGAGGCGGGCACGGGCAGCTTGGCGGCGTGGGCTTCGAGGGTCTTGGCGTCGTGGCCGTGGAGGATCATCAGAGTGACCGGCGTGGCCGCCGCGGGGATGTGCAGCAGGCTTTGGCCGTCCTGGGGTGTCACCTTGGCGGTTGGGCAGCCGACGACGGCAACGGCGGTGGATACGGGGCCGAGCCGGAGAGTCAGGTCGTGGGATGAGCCGTTGATTTGGAGCGTGCGCGTGAAGATGGGCGGTGTGTCTGGGTTCGCGGTCGAGTTGTCGAGCAAACCGGGCGATTCGAGAACCGATGCGTCACCGACCGAATACGCGAGGATCGTCTTATCGAGATGTTGATAGCGACCAATGCGGCGAATCCAGGATTTCGGCAGTGGGCCGTAGTGTCGGCCATCGCGGCCGAGGATGCGAGGATCGTCGAAGCCACCCGTCGCGGGATTGGCCCAGCCGGGTCCGTCGGCGTTGGCGACGTGGACGGTGCCGACCACGCGGGGGTGGATCTCGTGGCGGCCATCGAGCTGAATTCCGGCCCAGTCGATGAAGCCTGTGCCGGTCCAGAAGGCGGCCAGTCGCATGGTGTCCTGCTCGTAGAGTGCCCAGGCCGTGCCTCGGCTCACGCCGCCGGGACTGCTGCGGTCGAGCCGGATGGCGAGGCCCTTGTAGGCGATGTTCGAAGCGTCGTCGCCGACCTCAATCGACGCGGCAAAGGCAGGGCCGTAGTCCATTGCCACCCAAGGCTCGACGCGGTTCGGTTCGGGCCCGCGCTGAACGCCACGCGGAAGGGAGGCGAGGTAGGCGTCGTCGACCTTCGTGAACAGGGCCGGGTTGCTGGGCTCGAAAAACGCCTGGCGGAGATAGTGAATGACGTCGTACTTCTGGCTGGGGACCATCCAGCTTTGGGCGGCCATTTGACCGGTGCCGCGTGTGAGTGTGTTGTAGAGCGAGAGTGGGTCGCTGCCGTTTTTGAGCTTGTCGACGGCCCAAAATCTGGGCGAATTGGGCAGTGAGCCGGCGCGTTCGGGGGTGCCGTGGCAGTTGGCGCAGACGCGTGTATAGAGGGCGCGTCCGCGTTCGAACGAATCGAGGTTCCAATCGGCGATCAGGCCGGCGTGGTCGAGGTCTTGCTCATAGGACGGGAGCGGCGCGGGGGCCAGTTCGGCTTCGGTTGGCTGGAGAGCGCGGGCTCGGGCGCGGCCGCCTTCGCTGATTTCGATGACGTAGCGAGCGAGGTCGAGAAACTCCTGGCGGTCGCTGAGTGTGTCGGCGAGGCCGGCGGGCATGAGTGAGAGCGCGCCCTGCTGGCGTTCGTCGATCTCGGACCTGGCGATGGTGACGATCTGACCGGGGTTGGCGGCATCGCGGAGTGAGAGCGATTCGGGTTGGTCGGCGGCGAGGGTGCCGCTGAGAGTTCGGCCATCGCGTGTTGCGATCAACACGCTTTCATAACCCGTTCTGATAAGTTCTGAAGGCTTGAGAATGGAGGCAACGAGCTGCTCGGCGGTGGTATTTTGGGCGGGCGTGGTGAGGTCGGGGCCGACACCGTCGCGGGTTCCGGTGAGGTCGTGGCAGGAGGCGCATGCCAGCGAGGGGCGGTGGAACAGGACCGCGCCGCGGCGAGGATCGCCGGAGCCTCGAGCGGCTTGAGCGAGGGCGGCAGGGCCTTCGGCGTTGAGGGTGCGTTCGAGGCCCTCGCTGGCCCGCGCGGCGGGGATCGCCGCGATCAACATAAGCCAGACAAGCAAGGGGAATGGGGTACGCCGAGGCGCGGTTATCATGGCAACTCCCGTGAATTCACCTGGCTGGCGATTGATCCAGAAACATCATAGCGGCTCGGCGAGGTACTGGCAGCAAGTGACCGAAGGGCGTCGATGGGTCCAGGGGGGGAGCGGCGGGGCGTGGATTCCGACCCTTTGACGCGGCTTGCCTGCGGCGTGACAATCATGAGATGAGTCGATACGACGACACGACCACGCATGCCGGCCGATATCGGCCATCGACTCTCCCGCCAGATCGAAACTTCATGCCCGCCACAGGATGATTCTCCCATGAGGATACGCCCGCCTTGGGTCCAGGCTCTTGCTCTGGCTATTGCTTTTACCTTGGGACACACGGCCAACCACGCGAGGGCCGCCGAGGATTCCGCTGGATTGACCCTTGAGAAGGGCGATCGGATCGCGTTGATCGGCAACACTCTGGCCGAGCGGATGCAGTATTTCGGCCATCTCGAAACCTTGTTGCAAAGCCGGTTTCCCGAACTGGAACTGGTGGTGCGAAACCTGGGTTGGTCGGCGGATGAGCTGACCTTGCGACCACGGTCGAACGGGTTTGAGAACCACGGCCACACGCTCAAGGACCACAAGCCGAGCGTGGTCATCGCATTTTTCGGATTCAATGAATCCTTTGCCGGGCCGGCAGGGGTTGCGAAGTTTCAGGCGGATCTCGAGAAGTTCATTGACGAAACGACGACGACTACCTACGACGGGGTGAAGCCGCCTCGGCTGGTCTTGGTCTCACCGATCGCACATGAAAACCTTGGCGACCCGCACTTGCCCGACGGCACGGCCAACAACGCGAATCTCGCGCTTTATACGCAGACGATGGCGGGTGTGGCCAAGGCGAAGAGCGTTCCGTTCGTTGATGTGTTCACTCCGACGCGTGATCTCTACGGCAAGACCGTCGGGCCTCTGACGATCAACGGCGTGCATCTCAACGACGAGGGCGACGCGGCGATTGGCGGATTGATTGACTCTGCGCTCTTCGGAGCGCGGCCGGCGACAATCGCCGCGGATTTGGACTCGCTCCGCGCGGCGGTGAAGGAGAAGGACTTGCAGTTTTTCTTCGATCATCGTGCCGTGAACGGCTGCTATATCTATGGCGAGCGCAAGGAGCCATTTGGTGTGGTGAACTTTCCGGCGGAGTTTGCCAAGCTGAGGAACATGATCGCCGCGCGGGACCGGCGGATCTGGGCGATTGCGCAGGGTAAGGCCGTTCCCAGTCAGATCGACGACTCAGGAGCCGGCGAGTTTGTGACGATCGAGACGAATGTCGCCCAGCCGGCGAAGCTGCAAACGGCCGAGGAGGCTTTGTCGTCGTTTACACTGCCTGAGGGCTACGAGATCAATGTGTTCGCCTCGGAGTCCGAATTTCCTGAGCTGCGCAAGCCGGTGCAGATGACGTTCGATGCGCGGGGCCGGCTCTGGGTTTGCACGATGCCGAGCTATCCGATGTATCTGCCGGGAACGCCGCCGGATGACAAGGTGTTGATCCTGGAAGATACGGACGGCGACGGCAAGGCCGACAAATGCACGACGTTTGCCGACAAGTTGCACCTGCCGACGGGCCTGGAGTTCGGTCAGGGCGGCCTGTTCGTGGGCCAGGAGCCGAATCTCATGTGGCTCAAGGATACCGACGGCGACGATAAGGCGGATGTCCGCAAGCTTGTGCTGCATGGGTTCGACTCGGCCGATTCGCATCATGCGATTCACGCATTCACGTATGATCCATCGGGAGCGCTTTACTTCCAGGAGGGTGTGTTCCATCACACCCAGGTGGAGACGCCGTATGGACCGAAGCGACTGAAGAATGCGGGCATTTTCCGGTTCGAACCGCGCACCTGGCGGTTCGACGTGTGGGTTTCCTATCCGTTCGCGAACCCGTGGGGGCACTACGTCGACCGCTGGGGTCAAGATTTCGTGGCCGATGCCTCGGGGGGGGCGAACTACTACGGGACGGCCTTCTCGGGACAGGTCGATTATCCGGAAAAGCACGGGGGGATGGAGCAGTTTCTCAAGATGCAGTGGCGGCCGACATGCGGTTGCGAGCTGGTTGCGTCGCGGAACTTCCCAGACGAGACTCAGGGCGATTATCTGCTGAACAACACAATCGGCTTTCAGGGAATCCTGCGTTACCGCGTTTCCGAGGACGGCTCGGGCTTCCACGGTGAGCCGATTGAGCCGTTGTTGAAGTCGTCCGACCCGTGTTTCCGGCCGGTGGACCTGGAGTTCGCCCCCGATGGGTCGCTGTATCTGGTCGATTGGTACAATCCGCTGGTCGGTCATATGCAGCATTCGCTTCGCGACTACAACCGAGACACTCGGCACGGTCGGGTCTATCGGATTCGCCACAAGGATCGACCCCTGGTCGAGCCGGCGAAGCTGGCCGGGGCGTCGATTCCCGAGTTGCTCGAACAGCTTCGAACCTACGAGGACCGGACCCGCTACCGAGCCCGCATGGAGCTTTGGAACCACCCCGAGGCCGACGTGCTGGCCGCACTGGCGACGTGGACCGCGGGACTGGATTCGTCCGACGCCGACTACTGGCGGCTCAGGCTCGAAGGCTTGTGGCTGCACGCAGCGCTCGATCGTGTCGAGCCTGATCTGTTGAAGGAAATTCTGCGCTGCCCCGAGCCCAAGGCACGGGCGGCAGCCACTCGGGTTCTGTGCTACTGGCGTGATCGCGTGCCGGGAACCCTGGAATTAGTGCGCACCCAGATAAACGACGAGAATCCCAGGGTACGCCTTGAGGCGATCCGTGCGCTTTCGTTCTTCGAGGGGGCGGACGCCGGTAAGGCCCAGGAGATTGCACTCGAGCTGCTGCAGCAGCCGCTGGATTATTATCTCGAATACACGCTGAACGAGACGAACAAGACGCTCGACCGCCGTGTACGTGAGCAGGAGGCGCAAGCGCGCTGACGACTCCCGTGAAAGGGACGGAGGGCGTGGCCTGGGACAAACCATGATACATGTCATATTTTGTTGCTTGTTTCTGTCGCCCGCGTCGGCGGCACAGGATTCTCCCATGGTCCGCCTGTTGCGGGGCGGGAAAGTGCCGGTGGAGCGGCAGGCTACTGTGGTTGAGATGATCGGCCGCCGAGGCACGGCGGCTGATCTTACTTATTTGCTTGGGAGGGTGGTGGAGCCTGAGGGCTTCTCACCCGAATTGCGGCAGAGTGCCCTCGATGCGCTGGCGGAAGCCGGCCGCAACCGTCGGCTCCGGCCGGAGGGCGATGTGTCGGCGGTAGTCGCTCTGGCGAACGATTCGGCGGTTGATCTTGGGCTTCGTGTATCCGCCGCGCGGTTGGCCGGCTTATGGGAGGTGGCCGGGGCGCTCGATCCACTGAGCAAACTGGCCGCTGCTTCGGCAACGCCGGCGGCCCTGCGAGTGACGGCGATTGAGGCGCTGGCGAATCTGGGCGAACCGGCCCGCTCGCGTCTGGAATCGCTGGATCATGCCGAGCAGCCGCGAGCGGTTCGAGTGCTGGCGGTTGCCGCGTTGACTCGATTTGACGTCGCCGCGGCGGCCGTTCGTGCCGCGTCGCTCATCGCGTCAGCGACCGACACCGACGACCTGACTCCGCTCGTCGGGGCTTTCGTCAATCGCCAGGGCGGGGCGGAGATTCTTGCCAGGGCGATGGAAAGCCAGCCTCCGGGGGTTGATCCCGCGCGGTTGGCATTGAGGGCTCTTTATGCACTGGGCCGGGCCGACGCTAGCCTGGTGACGACGCTCAGCACGGCGGCGGGAATCGATTCCGAGGTACGTTCTCTCACGGACGCCGAGATGACTGCGCTCAGTGCCGAGATTCTGGCCACGGGCGACGCGGCGCGGGGCGAACGGGTCTTTCGACGTAAGGATCTGAACTGCCTGGGATGTCATGCCGTGGCGGGTGTCGGGGGAGCCATTGGGCCGGACATGGGGTCGCTGGGCCTGACCTCGCCGCCCGATTATCTGGTCCGTTCGATTCTGACGCCGGACGAGGCGATCAAGGAACAGTATGCAACTCTGGTGTTGCAGACCTCCGACGGCCAGATTTTTCATGGCATCGTCGCCGATCGTGACGATCAGCGCGTGGTGTTAAAGGAGGCGACCGGGGCGACGCGGAGCATTCCTACCGCTGAGATTGAGGAGCAGCAGGCAGGCGGCTCGCTGATGCCGAAGGGATTATCCAACCTGATGACGCATGCCGAGCTTGTCGACCTGGTGCGTTATCTTTCCGAGCTGGGTAAGGCCGGCCCATATGCGTTGCCGGCGGCAACGCCGGCAGCGATCCGCCGCTGGCGCGTCTTTCGCGATGTTCCTCGCGATTTCCAGACGAGCTGGCCGGAATCGATCCAGGTCTATCAGCAATTGTTGAACGCGAGCCCGGAGCAGTGGGTTTCGGCCTACGCGCTCCATAACGGCGCGCTGCCGCTGGCCGATCTGACTGCTACGGCGGGTGGACCGGTGGTTTATCTGATGGGCGAAGTGGACGTGGCTGAGCCGGGCGACCTGGTGTTGCGTGTGGAACAAGGCGCTGGAGTGCGGCTTTGGGTCAACTCGCGACCGACCGAACTTGATGGCGAGACGGCCCGCGTCAACCTGGCGAAGGGCGTGCAGCGTTTGATCGTGCGGGTCGACACGACCGAGCGTGGGGTGCCTGAGGTGAGGTTAACTGTGGAGACGCCCGAAGGCTCGTCGGCGCGGTTTACGCCGGTCGGTGGGCCGTAAGTGAAGAGCTTTGGAGAAGAAAGCCGGACGCTCCGCCGTTGGAGCGTCCGGTCGAAAATCGGCAATTTTTTACTGGTTAATCTGGCCTTGAACGGCCTGGATGATTGGCGCGAGGCCCTTTTCGAGAACCGGGCCGACCTCGCTGGGGACAACCAGGTCGAACGAGTAACCGGCAGGGCTCAGGCTGAGCGAGCCGCCCAGGAAGGCCGGCTCCTTGGGCAGGTCGGCGGGCAGGGCCGCAGCCTCGCCGCCGGTCGCGATTCCGATCATGCGGGCCATGCCCTTGACCATGCCCTGGGCGCTGCCGAGCATGAGGATGTTCGTTTTATCGGGCAGCCGTTTCCGGGCAGCCTGGAAGCCGGGGGTCTGTCCGATGCCGCCATTGCCGTCGAGAACGGCGTCAATGCGAGCCTTGGCCTCGTCGACTGTCTTGGCCGAGATCGAGACCGCGTGTGTGCCGTCGCTTCCGTAGAAGGTTGTCATCGAGCCGTCGCCGAGCATGCCCTTGAGGACGGCCACCGCGGCGGGGTTGCCCGCAGCCTGATCGCCGGCCATCTTTTCGAGGTCGAAGGAAACGGTTGCCTGGCTGAGTGAGAATCCGCGATGCGTGGCCACGTTCTCCTTCACTTCGACGTTCTGGATGAAGGGGGATTTCTCGGTAGCGGACATCCAGCCTTTCATGGATTCGGCGAGCTTTTCGGGATGTTCGGCGATCGTCATGCTGGAGAAGTGCATACCGTTGTCGAAGCTCATCATGCCGAAGGAGTCGAGGCGTCCGGCGTCCTTCATCTTGTCGATCAGCAACTTGGCTTCGGCCTGGCCCTGGGCGGCGGGGCCGAGCAGATTGTTCATATTCCACTGGAGCAGTCCGTCCATCACATCGGGTTCGGTGCTGGAGGCGAAGTAGGCGAGCGCTCCGGAAGGGAGCTTGCCGAGCATTTCATTGGCGGCAGGCTCGGCCGATTTGAGCGTGCCGGCGGCCGTGCTGTCGGCCTTGACCGAGACCAAGCCGGTGAGGTCGAGCGCGGCCTTGTCGAGATCGATGTTCATGGCGAATGCGTCGATTGACGGGAATGCGTCGAACATTTTTCCATACATTTCCTTGGCCTGTTCCATCTGTCCTTCGCCGACCTGGCCGGCGGCCTGGTCGAGCGCGGCCATGAACTGGTCGCGAGCGGCGGCGATCTCGTCGGCGAAGCGGGTTTGCAAGGTGGCGATATCGACATAGACGCCGACGTCGCCGCCCAGGAGCTTTTCGCTCAGTTCCTTGTTCAAACGGGTACTGACGCCGTTCGAGGAAGCCGAGGCACCGGAGCGGATCATGGCTTCGTTGGTACCGAAAAGGACAAGGCCGTCGCGGCTGGCAGCGTAGACGGTTTCACCCTGAGCGCCGACGAACGAGACGAGGCCGCCGTCGAGCTTCTTGAGATTCGTCCTTTCTTCGCCCGCGATGCCCGCGACGATGGCATCGAACTCGCCGGGAATGGCGGCGATGAACGCTGGCTCTGTCTGATCGGCATCGGGCTTGGGCAGCTTGACGCCGAGGAGGATCGGGGCATCGGCGAGCTTAGGCCCGAGCTGTTCCAGCATTGGGTTGAGCGCTTGCTCTAACACCGGACCGGCCTGCTCGGCGAGGTTGGGGCTCATGGCCTTGATCATCGCCAACAGATCGTCGCGTGTACCGGCGACGCTCCGGACATGAACGACGATTTCCACATCAACCGGAATGGCCTTGAGCGCGGCGGTGTCTGTCGCGCTTTGTCCGATAAGGGCCGTGGATAAGAGCCAGGTCAGAACGCCCATGAGCATGTTTGGATTCCTCTCCAAGAGATTCTTTCAAATCGCGTTTACTCTCCGTGATCGCACGGAGTTGCGAGCCGTTTAGGCTAACCTGCGCCGGCGAGCGCGGGCAATGCGTGGGGTGTTCTTGGGATAGGCGTGATGGGGCGAGAGCCAGGGTCGACGGGTTGCCTGGGTGTGGTGTGTGGACGCCTGGTCTGGGCGGTTGCCCAGCGCCAGGAGCCGCCGGGGCCTGCCGGTATCAGTCTCGCGATGAGGCGGTTCGCGCCCCAGGCGGAGATGGTCAGCATCACACCGTCGGGCCGTTCCCAGATTTGCAGCCAACCGGCGAGGTCCATTTCGGCAAGGGTGTCGGTGAGTTTTTCGAGATCGCGGCTCATGCGACGGGCCAAAGTGGCCGGAGTCTGCCAGGCCGAGTTGGCCTGGAGCAGGTTGTTGACGATCTCGAGCCAGTCGTCGGGTAGCGGAGGTTGTGGCGTTGGCATTGTGGGCGGGTCCGTCTTGATGTTGTGTCGGGTGTGGATGGGGACTCGAAATTGATCAGCGGATGATCTCGAATGGTGATCGAGCTTCAGGTTGCCCGATTCCGGAAGCGCTCCCGAAATGTCATCCCCACGAAGGCGGGGACCCAGGGTTGCTGAGCCTTCCATGCCCGGTTTGCCACCTTTGCGGGAATGACCTGTAGCGGTGCTCATAGAATTCCGACCCTCTGAGAATCAATCGGTCTGGTGGATCGGGGTCGGCTCGGTGAGGTGGGCCGTCGGATCGGTGGTGTCACCATTGACTTCGTTTCGTGGCGAACGACGGTTGAACGACAGGCCGACGGGTTCTTCGGGTGAATCGAAGGATCGGGCGCGTTGAAATTCGCGACGGCGAACGTCGTCGGGGCTGGGTTGGTG
>JBGSYY010000239.1:0-2652 GCA_041750675.1 Isosphaeraceae bacterium
GCGGTCGAGGCGTCCGTCCGCCCCACAACCAACCGATACCGCCCACCCGCCGGCAGCCGAACCGCGAACTGGTCGACATCCCCTCCCGCGGCAACCGTCCCCTCGATCACCGCCTGCCCATCGCTGGGATCAAGTCCCACCACATTCGCCTGCCGACGCAAATCGTTGGGCTCGCTCTCCGCGACGATCGTCGAAAGCAACGCGCGCGTTTCTAACGCTTCGGCACGCGGGCGAAGTATTCGGTTTCGACGCATGGTGGACACTCCGAACGGGAGAGACGTTTGCGAGACAACGCCTATCGTAACGATTGCAGTGATTCGAGCGGCTTCGTCGATTCCCCGCGTTGTGCAAAATCGACGAGCCGAATCCACTCCGATCGAAGGCGCAGACCGGCCCAGCCGTGCGCGCGGTCTCCCGCTTCAGGTATGATCGTCAAATCCCACCCGCGCACTTGCGGCTCATCGTATCCTTCAAGTGCAAACGACGACGGAGTGCTGACCGCTCATGCCCCTTTGCGACGCTCCTGCTCTCGCCCGCATCCACGCCGAAATCGCTGATCGCCTCGCCGCCGACCATAACCCCGCGATCCCGCTCGCTCTGGTCGGTATCCGCACCCAGGGCGTTCCGATCGCGGAACGACTCGCCGCGCTGCTTCGCGAAAAACATGGCATCACGGCCCTCGTCGGAGCCGTCGATATCACCCTCTATCGCGACGACCTCGATCGCGCCCGCCGCTGGCCGGTCCTGCGCGGTACCGAGATCGACTTCCCCATCGACGATGCCGAGGTCATCCTCGTCGACGACGTGCTTCATACCGGCCGAAGCGCCCGGGCCGCGATCAACGCGATCTGCGATCTCGGCCGACCCGCCTGCATTCGGTGCGCCGTCCTCGTCGATCGGGGCGGCCGCGAGTTGCCGATCCAGGCCGATTATGTCGGCCTCCATTGCACCGACATCCCCGCCGACGACCGCATCGTCGTCTACCTCCAACCCGTCGACCCTGAAGATGAGATCCGCCGGGTCGCCGGTCCCGACAAATCCCAAACCAACTGAAATCAACTCCACCACTCTCGGAGGAACCGATGCCGAGGTCCGCGCCCGCCACAGATTCGCCCCCCTCCGCCAAAGGCTCGGAGCGCCACCCCTGGACCCGCAAACATCTCCTCGGCCTCGAAGAATTGAGTCGCGCCGAAATCCTCGCCATTCTCGATACCGCCCGATCGTTCGCCGAGGTCTCCGAGCGCGATCGCAAGAAAGTACCTGCGCTCCAGGGCAAGATCGTCTTCAACCTCTTCTTTGAAAACTCAACCCGCACCCGTACCAGCTTCAGCCTCGCCGCCAAGCGGCTCTCCGCCGACGTCCAGGACTTCACCGCGAGCACCTCCAGCCTCTCCAAGGGCGAGTCGTTCATCGATACCGCCAAAAACCTCGAGGCGATGGGTGCCGACGTGCTCATCGTCCGCCACTCCACCCCAGGCACGCCACACCTCCTCGCTCGACACGTCAACTGCTCCATCGTCAACGCCGGCGACGGCGCCCACGAGCACCCCACCCAGGCCCTGCTCGACCTGCTCACAATCCTCAAGCATAAGGGCACGGTCGAGGGCCTCACGGTCGGCCTCGTCGGCGATATCGCCCACTCCCGTGTCGCTCGTTCGAACATCTGGGGACTGCAAAAACTGGGTGCGAAGGTCATCCTCTGCGGCCCCCCAACCCTGGTCCCCTCCGCCTTCAGCCGCTTGGGCTGCGAGGTCGCCCACAACCTCGACGACATCCTCCCCAGGCTCGACGTCGTCAACGTCCTCCGCATTCAGTTTGAACGCGACCAGCGCAGCGTTTTCCCCTCAGTTTCCGAGTATTTCCGGCTCTATGGCGTCACCCGCGAACGACTCGCCCACGCCCACGACGACGTCCTCCTCCTCGCTCCCGGCCCCATCAACCGGGGCGTCGAGCTTACCCCCGAAGTCGCCGACGGCCCCCACTCCGCCATCCTCGAACAGGTCACCAACGGCCTCGCTGTCCGCATGGCCGTACTCTACCTCGTCACCGGCCTCCACGCGTAGGGTGGGCTTCAGTCGCATCGTCTTGCCCGTGAGGCATCCCCACTCTCCTCGTTCCCTCCCCACTCATCCTCCGATCACGCACCCCGACAACCATGCCCACCATCCAAATCACCAACGGCCGCGTTATCGATCCGAGTCAAAATCTCGATGAAATCACCGATGTCTGGATCGCCCGTGGTCGCGTCGTCGCCGTCGGCGCTGAGGGCTACGACGACCCTGATCAGCGCATCGACGCCCAGGGATTGATCGTCTGCCCCGGCCTCATCGACGTCCACGTCCACCTCCGCGAACCCGGCAACGAAGAGGACGAAACGATCGACTCAGGCGCATCCGCGGCACTCGCCGGCGGCGTCGCCACCGTCGCCTGCATGCCCAACACCCTCCCACCCATCGACACCCGCGACGCCGTCGAGTTCGTCGTTCTCCAGGCCAAACGAGCGAAAAAGGCCAACGTCTACCCTGTCGCCTGCGTCTCCAAGGGTCGTCGTGGCGAGGAGCTCGCCGAACTCGGCCAGCTCGTCGACGGCGGCGCGGTCGCCTTCACCGACGACGGCGCTCCCATCGCCAGCGCCTCGCTCATGCGCCAGGC
>JBGSYY010000240.1:0-19946 GCA_041750675.1 Isosphaeraceae bacterium
GGCTTCGCGCGGGACGGTGTAGCGAGTGATCCGCGATTCATCCTGACACGCTGCCGCCAGCGAGGTGACGGCAAGGATTGCCAGGAGGCGGCGATGATCGGGGATTTTCCGGGCGACGCCGGAGAGGGTCGTCATGGTCGCGAAGGCCTGTCGGGTGGTGATACCTCGGTGCGTGATCAGGAAAAGGGACTATAGATCGTCGCCGATTGGCTGTAAAGGCGACTCAAGTCGGCCGGTCGATCAGGCCATGCGTATGCGACCCGTGAACGGGGGGGGTGGCACTTCAAAGACAGGGTGGAATGTACTGAGCTTTCAGGTGATCGCCTGAGCCTGGAGCCTTGAGACCGCAGGATGCGTTGGATTGATGTGGACTCGATGTGGATTGACGTGGACTAGGTGCTTGATCCGGGGGGCGGCCCTGCTATGCTGAGGGAACAAAGCCCAGGGAGTGCGACGGGTGGCGACTCGATCGAACTTGCTCCGTTAGGACTTTCAAAACTATCTCCAGATGCTTATGACAAGATTACTCCATGGTGGAGCTCCTGGGCTTCTGGAAGGTTGGTCATGATCGCCTCAGGCCGGGAAATGAACTGACGATCCTTTGGTTGGGAGCCGTGTCGATGCGAATCCGTGTCTCTATTATTCCAATGATGCTATCCACCTGTTGCCTGCTCGTGGCGGCCACGATCTCCACGGGACAGCAGGATGCCGCAAAGACGAGCCATGTGCCGGAGCCCGCCGCACCGGAGAATCAGGAGTATATTGGCGTGACGAAGTGTTCGGCGTGCCATTTCGACCAGTTTCAGGACTGGCGGAAGCAACAGGTCAAGCACGCCAAGGCGTTTGACAACGTGCCGGCCGCGTACAAGAACGATGCGACCTGCCTGAAATGTCATACGACGGGGCACGGGAGTCCGTCCGGTTTCAAGACGGCCGCGGATCGCCAACTGGCCGGGATCACGTGTGAGTCGTGCCACGGGCCTGGAAGCACGCACGCGGAGCTTTCGAAGCCGTTCGCGAAGAAGAAGGATCTGGCACCCGAAGAGGCCAAGATTGCCCGCGACTCGATTTACCGGATGCTGCCGGAGAACGTTTGTGTCACGTGTCATTCGGCACGGGCGCATGCGAAGCACCCGGATTACAAGAAAGCGGGCTAGTTCGGTCGGTTGGAGCGACACGCGAACGCTCGCGTCGTGAGGGCTGAGTCTCTCGTGTGGTGCGAGCCGCGTGGTGCCGATTCCCCAGGTGGTATGGCCGTCTCCCCAGTTGATTGTCCGGATCGACGCCCTGCTCATGTTGACCACGCGTCTCGGTCGATTCAGGATAGTGGGGTTTGGTCGAGAAAACAGAAGGTGGGTGAAGGGGATGAGGCGCATCCTGGGTGACGCGGGTTCCCTGAGTCGGAGGCCTCGGTGATGAACGATGAGGCGGAGCGAGGTCCCGAGGGGCAGGGTGACACGGCGACGCCGCGCCCGAAGTCGCGGGGATCCCGGCGGTGGTTGGTTCGGATTGGGGCGGGATTTGGCTTGTTTGTGCTGGTGAGCGGGCTTCTCCTGGCCTTTGCCGAGCACCATACGGCGCAGCCTGGGTTTTGCGCCTCGTGTCACATCATGGAGCCCTACTACGCGAGCTGGGAGAAGGACATCCACGGAGGTCAGCTCGGAATCGCCTGTGTTGATTGTCACTATGCGCCGGGCGAGCGATCGACGGTCTCGGCGAAGCTGCGCGGGTTGAGTCAGCTGACCAGCTATTTCAGCGGGCGTTATGGAGCGACTCGGCCGCGAGCCCATGTTGCGCAGGAGAGCTGCCTGACGAGCAATTGCCACGGTGACGGGCAATTCATGGATAAGGAACTGCAAGTTGGAACGGTCCGGTTCCGGCATTCGCGTCATCTTGAGAGAACCGACGAGGACAACACGAAGTACCTGGCGCGGCTCGCCGTGCTGAAGGAGGAGCTAGGGGCGACGGTGGGAACCGAGCGGTTTCCGGTGCTGGAGGAGACGGCACGGCAGTCGAGGCCGTATGAGGATCGGATCCAGTCGCTCACGTTGCTGAGTCGACAGTGGGGCATCGAGATTGATCCTGTCGTCCTTGCCGAGTACACGGAGCTTGAACATCGGGGGGTCCGGATCGCTCAGTTGCAATCGATCCAATGCACCGACTGCCATGGCTACAACACGAAAGAGACTGTCGCCGGCGCCGCGCATGGGCAGGAACATTTTCGGGTGCAGCAATCGAGTTGTTTCACGTGCCATTTCAACAATCAAGGATTCAATGTCGGCACGGCGGAGTGCATGAAGTGTCACACCCCCCCCCGGACGGAAATTGCCATTCATGAGCAGCTTGACGAGTCGTTGCGTGAGAAGCTGGGGGGGTCCAAGCTCGGTCAAGAGCAGGTCAAGATGGACCATAGCGACATCATCGCGCGCAAGATTGATTGCCGTTCCTGCCACGCCGATGTGATTCTCGGTGACTCGATCGTCTCGCGACGAGACTGCGAACGTTGCCACGACCAGGCGACCTTCTATGCCGACTGGAAATCGCCGCTGAGCACGACTGAGGTCACGCGTTACCATGAACTGCATGTACCCCAGCAGCGTGCCAAGTGTCTGGATTGCCATACGCAAATCCGTCACAAACTTGAGCCGGATGGCGGCGCGTTGGGGAATGGCGGGTTCCTCCTGAGTTCGATGACTGAGTGCGCCCATTGCCACCCGAACCACCATGAGGATCAGGTGAAGCTCCTGCTGGGCCGAGGCGGCGAGTCGGTCCCCAAGAGTGATCCCAATGTGATGTTCGGTGCCCGGACCAATTGCTATGGTTGCCATACCGAACATCAGGCCGTGAATGGGCAGCAAGTGCTCGCGGCGACCGTGAGTGCGTGTGTCGCCTGCCACGGCGAAGAGTATGTGCAGACGTTTGAACAATGGAAGGAGATTCTGGAGACGACGTTGAAGGACACCGAGGATGCCTTCGCGAACGTGAACAGTGCGTTGGACGCAGCGAAGACGATGACGGCGGAACAGCGAGCCGAGGCGTTGAAGCTGCTCGGATCGGCCGAGCGCGATCTTGACTTGATCCGTCGCGGGAAAGGCGTCCACAACATCACGTATGCGTTGCAGATCCTGGATGCGGTGACTTCACGTTGCTCGGAAGTTGAACAGATGATCCCCGCCGCCGCCCCGATTGCTGAAGAGGGTGTCGAGGCGCAGGAGAATGCCGTTCCGCAGCCCGAGCCTGACTCACCCTGAGGCGGGCTACAGTGGCCATCGATTCGGTTGTTCGAGGATGTTGGGGAGCGGCCGGAGGGGAGTGGTGACGTATCACTTCCCTGTCGATCGCCCATGTCGCCGTGGAAGTGACTGGAACGACTCGCTTACGTCGTGCTGTTCGGTGCGCGGCGTGGTGAATGTTCTGGCACCGTCTGCCTGCGGTGGCGAGATTTCGCAGCCTGGCTGAAGTGGTTCGGGTCGCGACGACTCTGGGGCGTCTGCTGGTCGGAGACGGTCGTCCTTCTCCTGAGGGCGACGAAAAGAAGCGTCGCGATCGCGATGACGCTCAGGAGCGCCAGTGCGATCCAGCGTGCGTAGGCCATGAAGGGGAGCGGCTGGTTTTTGATGTGGGCCTGGAGGGTGTGTCCCGCGGGGAGCAGGTCCCGCCCGGCGGTGAAGGTCGTCAGACCGTCGTGAGCGACAGGCTCGGCACGCAGGTTGGTCTCGAGCCGGCCGGCGATATCTGATTGGACATGGAGCTGGATCCGCCGGCATGGAAGGTCGAGCGGCCGATTCCAGATCAGACGCTGGGACTCTTCCCGGATCACATAGGAGAAGCGGAGTACGCGTTGACCGGATGGCCAGGGGATGCTGGTTGTGGGGACGCTGTTGATCAGGACGAAACGTCGGCCGTAAAACTCTTCGTGAAAGGTGACTTTCTCGAAACCGGAGGGGATGCGTAATTGAAGCGTCACGGGCTGGCCGTCCTTGGTCGGTTTGAGACCGACGAAGGTTGCGGGTTCCGGGTTTTCGATGAGGAGCTGCTCGGTCACGCGAAGGGCACCGGCTTCCGGCTCAAGGTAAATCTGGTAATCGGAGATCACGAGCGGATTGGGCTGAGTGATTGCTTCCTGTACGGTCAGTCGGACCTGGGCATGGGGCTGGGCCGAGGTCAACACGATGCGAGTTCCCGGATAGTGGATCTCGTCGCACGTCGCGCCTGGCAGGTAGGTGATGCCCTGATCGACGGGAAGGTCTCGGAATGAGAAGCGGCCTTGCGCGTCGGACTGGGCGCGGGCGACGGGAATGAACTCTCCGTCTACCGAGGCGCGCAGGAGGACGTCGGCCGCCGGGACGGCGCGGCCGTTGCGACTGATGTTGAGGACGACTCCGTCAATGCTCCCCGTCGTTTCGGACAGCTGCAAGCTCAGGAGCGTGGCGATGCAGAGAATGAGGGGACACATGAGGGCGATCGACTCCTTGATGACTCAAGAGCGAGTCGGGTGCGAGAGGTCGAGTGAGCTCCGCGATGGAGGCTTCCAGAGCCTGGGCCTGGGACTCCAGACGACGCTGGGTTCGGCCGAGCCGAAGCAAGAAGAGGAACACCATCAACCAGACCAGCGAGTAGGCTGCGATGAAGTAGAGCATGGGTTAGCCTTCCTCCTGCCAAGGTGATGTGAGGGAGAATGCACGCGATGGGAGCCCGGGAGCGAGGCCGTCGAGGGATTCGGATTCGAGAGTCTGAGAGAGCCGGGTGAGCCTGACCTCGAGGTCGATCTGATTCCGGCGAAGCTGGATGAGCTTGGCGACCAGTGCGGCGAAACAGGCGACCGCGAGGATGAGGGTTAGTCGCATCGGAGGGGCGAGAGTGGGGGCGACGGGATGCATAGCGCGGAACCAACGAGTCGCCATGAGAACCAGGGGGATATCGAGAAGCCCGATGATGGCGAGAACGGCGGAGAGCCGTGCGCGCAGATGTAGGTCGTCGAGGCTGGCTCGGGAGATGAGATATCCGCCGAGGATCGACCAGAGGATGAACGAGGTGAGAAGGCGAGGGTCCCATGTCCACCAGGTTCCCCAGGCGGAGCGTGCCCAGATGGAGCCGGTGGCGAGAGTGAGGCAGGAACAGAGCCAGCCCAGCTCCGCGGACGCTTGCGCCCAGTGATCCCAGGTGAGATCACGACGGAGGAGATAGGTAACGCCCGAGGCCGCGACGAGGATGTAGCAGATGAGCGCTGACCAGGCGACCGCGACATGAACGTACATGATGCGCTGGGCCTGGCCCATCGTGGCTTCGGTGGGGGCCAGTCCGATGGCGGTGGTGACGCCGAAGAGGCCCAACGTCGCGAATAGCAAGGCGAGACGGGAGGCGTGTCGGCTTGTTGATGGCCGAAGCTGCCATGTCCAAGTCGGCGGCTGGGCGGAGGACCCGAGGTTGTTTCTGAGGGGCGACATGGAGGTTCTCAAAGGGAACGAGAAGCGTCGGGAAGAATGTCAAAAACCGCTTGTTCAATCCTTCAGAATGAACTCGGAGAGGACGATGCCCGAGGTGAGGAAGATGGCGGAGAAAATGGCCAGGAATTGCACCCAGCGGTACCATTCGGCGTTGAGTGTGTTGTCGAGGGCCAAGCGTGTGCTCTCGGAGGCTGCGAGGAGTAGTGGGGTGACGAGTGGGAAGAGTAGCAGGGCGAGGCCGCCTCGCCTTGATGATCCGTTGGCCGCGATTGCGCTGAGGATCGTGCCGATGGTCGCGAGTCCGAGATTGGTCAGGAACGCGACGAGGGCCAGCCCGGCGATCGATCCTGATGGGGGGATATCAGACAGGGCGAATCTGAGGGGAAGTATCAGGCACGCGAGCATCATGAGGGCCAGCAGATTCACGATCACCTTGGCGAGGAAGATCGTCGCCGGGCGGATGGGGGCGAGCAGCAGTCCTTCGAGGCAGCGATCCTGGCGGTAACCCGAGAAGGACCGATCGAGAGTCGGCAGCCCGGCGAACAGGATTGTGAACCAGACGACTGGGCCGACGATCTCGGGTTGGTAATCGAGGGGAAGGCTGATCTGAAGGCCGAACAGCACAGTGACCGAGGTTCCCAGCAGCAGGGCCTCGGGCCAGAGTTGCCACGATCGCGACTCGCCCAGGAGATCGTTCTGGATCAGCCATACGAGATTCCTGCTCAAATTCGTGCCTCCGAACAGGACGAATGAGCCGGGCGAATCTCGGGAGTCGTGGGAAGGGCAGCGCTCCGATTGGTCGCGGTGGATTCATAGAGGCGACCGAGGTGGAGATTCCAATGGCGTGAGGCCGCGAGCCGAGCGGGTTGATCCTGATGGGTGACCATGACCGTTGTCAGGCCGCGGCGAAGGCGATTCGAGAGGAGATCGGAGAGCCAGATGGCTCCCTCACGGTCGAGCGAGGCGAAGGGTTCGTCGAGAATGAGGAGGCGCGGCTCGTGGATCAACGCTCGGGCGATCGAGGCGCGCCGGCGCATTCCCTGGGATAGCTCGCGCGGGAGGGACCGCGCTTTCCGTTGGAGACCCGCGTTGTGGAGCCAGTGGTCCGCGCGTTTCCTGGGGTGCTCGACGCCGTAGATTCGTCCGGCGAAGATCAGGTTTTCGCGAAGAGAGAGAGACGGGAAGAGGTACGACTCGTGCGCGACCATGCCAGTCGTGCGTCGGGTCTCCGGGTCGGCGGGGGATCGGCCGAACACGAGGACCGAGCCGGAATCGGGCCGCAACAGCCCCGCCAGGCAGGCCAGAAGCGTGGACTTTCCGGAGCCATTTTTGCCCTGGATGTTGACGCAGTCGCCTGGGAGAGCGTCGAAATCCAGGGCGCGGAGGACCGCAAATCCGCCCAGAGTTCTCGTGAGTTGACGGACCTGGATGGAGAATTCGCGTGTCATCGCCGTGACGTTCCGGATTTCCTGGAGTGTGGCTGCCGGTGGAGGTGTCGCGACGTGGCGTTGAGGGCAATCAGGCGATCGCCCGGAGGGGAGGCGACCGGTGCTTTGCGTCGACTCGACGAAGGCCAGAGGGCGACCAGCGTTCCCAATCCCATGAGCCAGCCGCCGAGGCGAATCCAGCGCATCATGGGATTGACGAGGAAGGTGAAGTGGGCGGTGCTGTTTTCGCCGTACTGAAGGATGGCGTAGAAGTCCGAGGTCCAGTCGGCATGGATCGCCGCTTCGGTGGTCCAGAGGTTCTGAAGTTTGTGAAGATGCTGGGCGGGTCGGAGCTGGTATTGAGGGCCCAGTGATGACGAGATCTGGAGGTGCGCCTCCACGATCCGACGTTCGGGCTGCTCCGAGAGTGCAAGCCGGGTGAAGCGAATGCGGCGGCCTGACCACTCGATCTGGCGTCCCTCGCTCAGATCGATCTCGTGGCGTTGAGCGCCGAGCGAGGCCCCGGTGATGCCGAGTGCCAGGAGACCGAAGCCCATGTGGATCACGTGACCGGCGTGGTGCCTGCGTCCGGATCGAACCGAGGCGAAGAGACGGGTCCAGAAGCGGCCTGTGCCCTCAGTGTGCGCCTCGATCAGGATTGATGCGACCAGAGAGGCGAGGGCGAAAAGGACAAGGCCAAGGACCAGGAGGGTGAGGAGATCGCGGGAGAGGCGTTGGTACGCGACGACGGCTCCGAGTGTGGACACCACGACCGCGATCAGGAGGGCGTTTCGTTGCTTGGGTGCCGGCGAGCGCCCCCAAGACAGGAGAGGGACCGGGGCCATTGCGGCGAGGATTGGGAGAGCGGTGGCGATGAGTGCGTTGTTGTAGAACTCAGGCCCGAGAATGATCCGTCGGCCGATCAGCAGCTCCGAGAGAGCCAGGGAGAGGGTTCCCACCAGCACGGCCAACGCCAGGAGCAGCCAGGCGGCGGTGGAGAGTGCGATCAGCGATTCCCGGGCGACGATCGACTCGATCGGGCGATCCGGCGCGAGCAAGGACCCTCGGCTGTAGATGAGGGTGATCCCGATCAGGCCCAGGGCGGCCATCAGCGCCAGAAACAACCAACCGATGGGGGACTGGCTGAAGGCGTGCAGGCTGCTGAAGATGCCGCTTCGGGTGAGAAAGGTCGCGAAGTTGCAGAGTCCGAAGGTCGCGACGGCGAGGAAGCTTGCGGATTTCTTCAAGATGCCTCGAAGGCGCCAGGCCATCAGCGCATGGAGAAAGGCTGTCCCCGTGAGCCAGGGGAGCAGGGATCCGTTTTCCACTGGATCCCAGGCCCAGAAGCCGCCCCAGCCCAGCTCCTCGTACGACCACTGGCCGCCCAGGAGGATGCCCGTCCCGAGCAGGGTCCAGGACGCGAGTGTCCAGGGGCGGACCATGTGGAACCAGTCGCGCTGATCGCCACGAACCAGCAGATTGGCGAACAGCAACGCGCAGGGAACCGTCCATCCGGCATAGGCCAAGAACACGATGGGAGGGTGGATCAGCATGGCCGGGTGCTGCAACAGCGGGCTGAGGCCCGAGCCGCTCCCGCCGAGGTGGATACGGGACTCGAGGGGATCGGCCGCGAAGACCATGGTGGCCGTAAGGAAGAAGAGGTAGGCGATGACGAGACCGAAGGCGTAATGGACCACGGCGACGACCTGACGACGCCGCGAAGCCTCGTTATCGCCCAACCGTCGGAAAACCGCTCGACCGTGGATCAGGAGCAGGAGCGAGAGCAAGCTCAGCATCCAGGCCCAGAGCAGGAGCGAGCCGGCCTGCCCGACCCACAGCGCGGAGAGAGAGTAGTGCCAGGGGAGAAGCGTGCTGGAGTAGCTGGCGACGTAGGCGAAGCTGAAGTCTTTCCGGAGTAGCGCCCACGACAGCACCAGGATCACGATGGTGAGTGAGACGGCGGAGGCAAGGGCGGAGTAGATACTCAGATGTCGCAGGGAAGGCCGATGGGTCCGGGCTCCTGCGATGCTGGTGACCGCGGCGCAGCCCGAGGCCAGGAGCGCGATGAGGAGGCTGAGCTGCCCGAGGAGCATCATGGGCCGTTACCCACGCGCGCGGGTGCGGTTGCGAGCGGATTGGGGTACTCGCTCGCGGCATACTTGCTTGCGCAGCGCGTCATGATTCGTTCCGCCTTGAGCCAACCGGCGGGCTGGAGGTAACCCTCAACAACGACCTGAATCCCTTCGCGGAGATTGTCGGGGGGGGGAGACTGGCTGGTTACGTCGAGTTGTCGGCTGGTGCCATCGAGGGCGAAGCGGGCTGAGTCGCGATTCTTGGTGATCCTGAGCGAGTCGGGTGCAACGAGTCCACTGACGCGGACACGTCTTCCCTGCAGAGAAGCGATGTCTTCGAGGCACTCGTCGACGGTCAGGTAATACTGCCAGCTCGCCGTCGCGCCGAGGTAGGCCAGATAAACCGTCGCCGCACCGACGATGAGAGCTCCGACCAGCAGCTTTCTCTCGATGGTGAGCATGCCCAACTTCTTCGTGTTCGAGGCCAACTGCGTGAGCCGCTGGATTTTCGGGTGCGAAGCCCGCGAGGTGCGCCCATTCGGGAGGTGTCTCTATCAGACCGGCCTTCGGCCGTCAACGTCGGATGGAAGCGTGCCGAGGGTTGACAGGCGCTGGCCCCAAACGCGTGCTGCTCATCCAAAGGTGAACCGTGATTCGATGAGAGTCGCTGGATTGATTTTCAAGGATGAAACCATCGATCAGGGTTTCGACCGTGGATTCTCCAGAGCTTCGAGATTGGTCTAGCGGCTTCCGCTAGATCGCTGCCAACCCCTAGAGGCGTTACACGCCGCAGAGAAGGTAGTGCCCGAAAATGCCTTCGATAACCCATAGGTTGATCAGGAGGCGGCGTCGGCTCCACAAACGGCTCGCGAAACGAGCCAGAGGATGGCGACAGAGGTATCTGTGGGGTCGCGCTGACCACAAGCACACCGGCCAGAAGTGAGAAAACTCAGGACGATCTGGGAGCCTACCTGACTTGGCACTACGGAAAATGACATTTGGGAACACATGTACGCAACCGGCTGATGAGGACTTTCAAGGCCGCCCGGGGATATCGTGCGGTCGGGGGCTATTCGTAGGATAGGCAAACTTTTCAGCCGGTTACTTATTGTGGGGGCCGGTGGCGCAGTCATAATGGATATAAGAGTCCACTGATTCGGGTGTCGCTCGTACACCTGACAGATTTTCGGGTACCAGATCTCCACTCACCCAACGTCGGGGGCAAACCATGACCGAGCTTCTCTCAAGGCGTCGAGCCACAAGGCGTTCTCGCCAATTCGCATTCATCCGTCAGTGCCAGGTAGAGAATCTTGAGCCGAGGATTGTCCTCAACGGAGCCGTCGGTGTGCCGGCCCAGTTCCTGGGTTTCGGTTCGGCCCTTCACCAGTTTCTGATCTCCTCGATTCCGCAGGACTCCAACAATGACGGGCTGATCAACACGGGGACAGTGACGTTCATCGGGAACGCCGGGCGGTTGGAAGGAAGCCCTGAGACGCATGGAACATTGGTTGTTCAAGCGCTCCAAGGCGCGGGTAATGTCATCGGGTCGCAGTCATTCCTCACGGGCGTCGGCGCCCCGGCGGAGATCAATTTCTCGTTCGACAACACGACGCCGTTGCAGTCGGGTGTTCCCGTCACCTTCCAGATTCAGGCGTTCGGCAGTGCGGTTGCGCCCGTCACCAAGACGGACCTCACGCCTCTGACCGCGACCTTCACGATCGACACGACTGGCCCGACGGTCACGAGCATCGGCTCGCTGGTCACCGACGATGTCACGAATACGCTCTCAACAATAGACGTTACGTTCTCGGAACCGATCGACCTGACGACACTGACGGTTGACGACGTGACCCTGACTTACAATGGCACGCCGGTTTCGCTGGCGACTCCGGTGCGACTGAAGTTCCCGACGATCGATCCCGCGAATCCGATTTCTCCCACCAACACTGTACAGATCGCTGGATTCCGCCTGCCGACCTCGCGAGCTGGTGATTACCGACTAACGATTGACGCGACAAACGTTGCTGACGCCGTGGGGAACCTTGGGACTGGATCGGAGTTTGTCGATTTCTCCGTCAATGGCCCGCCGGCGAATGGAGTGGTTGGGGTCGCGGGACTGCTGTCGACCGCGTCGCACGATTTCGTGATCACCGAGATCACCCAGGACCTGGACAACAACGGCCGGATTAACTCGCAACTGGTGGAGTTCGTTGGCTTTATCGAACGAACGAACCGAGCCGACTTCACGGACACGCATACCGGCATCTCGATGAAGCCGATTGTGAACGGGGTGGTACAGGACGCCCAGGTTCTGACTTTTGGGACCGCGGACTTCAATGTTGATCCGGCGGCGCCGTACCGAGCGCTGTTCCGGTTCCCCGTGATGCTGGACCAGCCCGCGACATCGGTCGAGCACACGGAGACGGTGGCCTTCCAGGTGATTGTCGAATCGCGAGGCACGCTGACCGTCCTCACTTCAGCGGACTTCATTGCCACGCCGTCGGTTTCCACTGATTTGACGGCGACGCTGATTCTGGACGCGGGTCCGACGATTGCCTCGATCGGGCCGGTGACGAGTCCGAGGAACACGCCGGTTTCCACGGTGGATGTGACGTTCTCGGAGGAGATCGACGGGACGACGTTCACGGCGGCGGACCTCGCTCTGACGCTTGACGGCGCGCCGGTCGATGTGACCGCCGCGACGATTACAGCGATCAACGCCACGACGTTCCAGATCGGAAATCTGGACGCGGCGACGACGGCGGCGGGCTCTTATGTTCTGACGGTGGACGCCAGCCAGATCAACGACAGTCTGGGCAGCCCTGGCAGCGGCACCGAGACGGTTTCGTTCGTCGTGGACCTGACGCGGCCGACGGTGCTTCCGCTGGACCCGATCGCGATGCGCGAGGAGCCGGTGGAAACGGTGGTGGCGCGGTTTTCGGAGCCGATCAATCCGAGTACGTTCACGACAGCAGATCTCCAGTTGACTCGTGACGGAGTTGCCGTGCCGCTGGATCCGGCGGTGGTGACAATCACGCAGACGGATGCGACGACGTTCGTGATTGCAGGGCTTTCGACGTATACGACGACACCTGGGGCGTACCGGTTCTCGGTGATCCCTGGCGGCATTCAGGATCTCGCGGGGAACGCGGGCCAGGGTTTGACGCAGCGGGTTTACTTTGACATTGCTCCTGGTCCGTTCGTGGCTACGATCGGCCCTGCGGCAGCACCGAGCACCGCCGCGGTGCCGTCGCTCGACATCCAGTTCTCCGAGCCGATCCAGGCCGCGACGTTTTCGCTGGCCGCGGTCACGCTGAGAAGCATCGACTGGGCGACCTACAATCCGTTGCTGACCCCACCGGTGCTTGGCACTGAGCTGCCCTTCGGCCCCGGAGTGACGCTCACGCAGATCAATGACACAACGTTCCGCGTTGGTGGGTTGACGGATCTGACGACGCCGGCTGGGACCTACTCCCTGACGGTGGACGCCTCGGGCGTCACGGCCTCGGACGGCACACCGTTCCAAGGCAGTCGGAGTTACCTGTTCAGCGTACTGCCAGGTAACGGGGTTGTTGGGACGGCGGCGGTCTTCAAGCATGAGACGCCGACGTTGAAACCTCACCATGTTCTGATTAACGAGGTTTCCGAGGATCTCGACAACAACGGTCAGATCAACACGCAGTCGCTCACGTTCCTGGGCCAGGTTTGGCGGCCGGAGCCTGACGAGACCGACAACTTCACTGACACGCATGTCAGGCTGATCATCACGGCCTACCAGCAGGACGGGGCTGGAGTCGCACAGAAGATCGGCGAGGTGAGCTGGGACACCAGCACGCCGGGAACGCCCGACTTTCACCAGGGCGATCCGGTGACGCAGCCCAATTACGCGTTCTTCCGGCTGCAGGCGAATCTTCTCTCTGGAGATTCGACCCCGCAGGATGTGACGTTCCAGATCACGATCGAGCCGCTCGTTCCTGGTCCAAGGTACGGCACGCGGAACATCATCCATTACCAGGAATTCGCCACGAGCGAGACCCCGCTTACGGCGACGTTCGTGGTGGATACGACCGCGCCGATCCTGAATCCGCTGCCGCCGGTGCAAAGCCCGCGCACGGATCCGGTTCAGAGCGTGGTAGTGACGTTTGCCAGCCCGATCGACCCGGCGACCTTCGGGCCCGAGGACCTGACACTGACCCGCGACGGCCAGTTGGTGCCGCTGGGTCAGGGGGTGACGATCACTCCGACCGATGGAACCAACACGCGGTTCACAATCGGCGGGCTGGGAGAAGCCACGACGCCGCCCGGCGCGTATGTCTTGACGGTCAACGCCGCTGGGGTTTCGGACCTGGCGGGCAATGCGGGTGTGGGAAGCCAACCGCTCTCGTTCACTGTCGTCCAGGAGGTGAGCGGTCCTCAGATCGTGAATCTCCAGCGGTTCGGATATCACTCCCAGCCCACGATGCTGGTTCTGACCTTCGATACCGCCCTGGATCCGGCGACCGCGCAGAATCCCAACAACTACCAGGTCTACCGTCCTGGTCGTGATCATCAGATCGGCACGGCGGATGACGTCCTCGTCGCCATTTCGTCCGGGGTGTACGATCCGGTTGGTCGAACCGTGACGCTTGTGATGGCGCAGCGGCTCTCGATCTTCCAGACCCATCAGTTGATCGTTCGTGGCACGGGCGAAGGTGCGATCACCGACACGAACGGCAACGTGCTTGATGGCGACGGCGACGGCACGGCCGGCGGTGACTATGTGGCGAACTTCGGCCGCGAGATTCTGGCTGGTTCGGCCAAGATCCAGCGCTCCGTGTTGCGGGCTCGACGCCTTCAACTGCAAGTCTTCGCCCCGGTGCCTAAGCCGTTGAACCCGTTCGCCCAGCGGCTGGCCAGGCGGCGGGCGATGCTCAACGCGAAAGACTGATCGTCGTGATTCAGGAGGCGGGGTGTCGCGGTACTTCACTGGAGAACCGTGGCATCCCGCCATTTTCTCGGCGGTCGTGTATTGCGGCTGGACGTTGAGGGTTGTCAAAGTTGGCTTGGAAGGCGATCCGTATGGGGTCGATGGCCGATTCATCGGCTTTTATGTTGGTAATAGCCCGAGTCGCCATTGGATCGCGTCGATATTTCTGAGAGAGAGATGGATCCTGGGAGCCTGGGGCGCCCGGGAGCTGGTCGATCCCGCCGGTTTCGGCCGATTTCCGATATGTCGAGTCGTGAGGCTACGATGATGGATTTTGCTCTCCTGGCCGGTCGGCCGCTCAAGGGCACTCGCCGTTCCCATCGATCCTGGGTTTCCCGATTGGAGTCGCTCGAAGGGCGGATCGTTCTCAGCAACGGGCTGGTGGGAGTTCCCGGAAGATTCTCACCGCCGCTTCACCTGTTCAATGTGACCGAGGTCGTCAACGACGCCGATAACGATGGGCTGGTGAATACGCAGAATTTGACCATCGTGGGGAACGCGGAGAATGCATCACTGAGTGGAGATTTTGCTTCCCACGGTTCGGTGAGAATCGATGCCTTGCTGGATGGTGGAGTGGTGGGATCGGCGGTACTCGGCACATCGACTCTCGTCGTCGATTCGAGTGCTACGTACCGCGGTCTCTTCAATTTCCCCGTTACGTTGAAGCCGACCACGGGAGTTGTGCAGAACATCACGTTTCGGGTCACGGTCGGAAGCTACGGTTCTCTCGAAGTATTTCAGGTGAATGCGCCCGCGCAGAGGCTGACCGGAACGTTCACGATCGAGGCCCCGCCGGACACGACGCCTCCGACGGCCGTCGCGTTCTCGCCGATCGCCACTCCCCGAACCATACCGCTCTCCTCGGTCGATCTGAGCTTCTCGGAGGCGATTGCTGCCGGGTCGTTCACAACCGATGATCTTGAGCTGACGCTGGGTGGGAATCCGGTGTCGCTGGCGGGAGTCGCGATCAGTCAGCTCGACCCGTCCAACTTCCGCATCGCCGGCTTGAGCACGGCCACGACGCCCGTCGGCGACTATGTCCTGAGGGTTGACGCGACCGGGATCGAGGATCTTGCGGGCAATATGGGAACGGGGTCGCTCGCGACGAATTTCACGGTTCAATCTCCCGATACGGATACGGAGGGGCCGACCATCGTCACACTGAGCGCTCCGACCTCGCCGCGCGTGGAGCCGGTGCAGTCGGTCGAGGTGACGTTCTCGGAATTGATCGCCGAAAGCTCGTTCACGGTGGCGGATGTGAGCCTGACGCGAGACGGTCAACCGGTAGCGCTCGGGGCTGAAGCCAGCGTGGCGCGATTGACGGATACGACCTACCGCATCGCCGGCTTGAACGCCGCCACGACGCCAACGGGAAGCTATGTGCTGAAGGTCGATGCCACGGGGATCGAAGATCTGGTCGGGAATCCGGGCGTTGGCTCCGAATCGGTATCGTTCGTCGTTCAGGAACCGATCGTCTCTCCGGGGCCTCAGGTTCTCGATCTCGTCCGCTATGGATACCACAACCAGCCGACGGTCCTGGTGTTGAGTTTCGACAGCGAGCTCGACACCACGACAGCTCAGAATCTGAAGAACTACCGCGTGTACAGTCCCGGTAGAGACAAAAAACTCGGCACCCTGGATGACGTGGCGGTGACGGTCGCGTTGGCGACGTATGACGCGACGACTCAGACGGTGACCCTGGTGACGAGCCGACGGCTGTCGTTGTTCCAAACGCACCGGATCGTCGTACGGGGAACCGGACCCAATGCGGTGTCCGATACCGAGGGGAATTTGCTCGACGGCAATGCCGATGGAACCGCCGGCGGCGATTACGTGGAGATCTTCGGCCGCAATATATTGCTGGGGCCGGCTTCCAACGCAGGGATCACCAGCTTGCCCAACGGGCAGGTGCTCAGCCGGACGATGACGCTCGTCCGTCAACTCCAGGGATCGCAAGTGCTGGTTCTACCCTCGCCGGCATCGACGATCGTCGGCCCGGGAAGCGTGGCGGGTAGCTGGAAGGCGAAGGGTCGAGGACGCTACCGGCACTTTGAGGTGACACTCTGAGGCCATCCCTTTCGACTCTTGATGGGGTTGAATGTGGGAAAGCTGAATGGCCGGGCCAGTCGATCCTCAAGCCCCCGATCGATGAACGCGGCGACGGCCGTGGTGGAGAAATGAACTGCGGAGTGGTTCATGCTCTGGGATCGGGTGATCGTACTCGACCGACGCCTGTTGTTGAGCCGGAGGGCTTCGTAGCACGGCTGCGTTGAGGGGGGTGGTTACCAGAAGCGCCAGTAAATGAAACACCAGGCCAGGACGTAGACCGCGAACCAGAAGCGGACTTGTTGCCACCAGGGACGAGGCGGGTGATTGCCGTCGCGAGTGTGGAGCCAGGAGGGGCGCCAGAGGAACGGCTCGACCTGAGCGGTGGGCGGGGGTTTTCCGGCGAGGGAGACTGCGACGACGAGGAGCATGGTCAGCACCTGCGCGATGGCGCCGACATAGAGCCAGTGGAGGCTGACGTGGGCGGCCCAGAGGCTCAGGGCGAGGGTGATCTGGATGGCGAGGCCGCCGATCAGGCCGACGAGGGCTGCGGTGTAGGTCGTGCGGCGCCAGAAGATTCCCAGCAGGACGACGGAGATGAACGGGGTGGCTATGTAGGTGACGCCGGTCTGGAAATAGGGGAAGAGACCGAAGCCGGTGATGGCCGGCGCGATGAGCGAGGCAAGGGCCAGGGAGACGCCGGCGGCGATGCGGCCGGCCGCGATCAACTCGGTGTCAGCGGCGTGCGGGCGGAACAAGCGGTGGTAGACATCGAGGGAGAAGATCGTGGCGATAGCGTTCGTAAGGGCGCTGACCGTGGACATGACGGCGGCGATGAAACCGGCCAGGATCACCCCGCGCAGTCCGGAAGGGGCAAAGACGGCCAGGGCGTAGGGGAAAGCCTCGTCCTGGCGGTTGGGCAACAACGAGGGCCCGCGGTGGAGGATCTCGATCCAGTGGTAGACGATCAGGCCGATGAGGCAGGTGGCGAGCGGGCGAATCAAGTTG
Source organism: Isosphaeraceae bacterium (assembly GCA_041750675.1). Lineage (GTDB taxonomy): Bacteria > Planctomycetota > Planctomycetia > Isosphaerales > Isosphaeraceae > BPJS01. The sequence continues at coordinate 16,967 of JBGSYY010000240.1, forward strand.
ATGAAGCCCGCGAAGAGGATGCCCATCCTGCCGTCCCAGGCGGAGCGAGCCGAGAGCACGCGCTGGATCATGACCTGGTTGGACGACTGGTAGAACAGGAAGACACCAAAGGAGGCGACGACGAGGCCGAGGAAGGGAGCCTCGGGGTCTTCAGGCGGGCGATAGAGGTGAAAGCGGTCGGGAGCGGCGGCGACCATGGCGCTCCAGCCGCCGGGCACCTTGGCCAGTGCGACGAAGAACAGCGCGACGCCGCCGCCGACGAGCATGGCGCACTGGACGGCGTCGGTCCACATGACCGAACCAAGGCCGCCCAGCAGGGTGTAGCTGGCCGTGAGCAGGGCCAGACCGATCAGCACGGCCCAGGAAGGCCAGCCGGTGAGCTGGCTCAAGGTCAGGCTGCCGCCGTAGAGCACTGGCGGCAGGAAGATGACGACATAACCGAAGAGCATGACCCAGCTGTAAATGGCGCCACAGGCGGGGCCGAACCGTCGAACGAGAAGCTCGGGGACGGTCATGATGCGGTTGCGGAGATAGAGGGGGATGAAGAAGACGAGGATGAGGGAGTAGGTGGGCAGGCACCACCATTCCCAGTTCGCGATGGCGAGGCCGATCTTGTAGGCGGCACCACTGGTGCCGACGATCTGCTCGCTGGAGACGCTGGTCGAGACAAACGCGGCACCGATCAGCCACCAGGGCATGCTGCCGGAGGCGAGGAAGTAGCCCTCCGTGGTGCGCTCGGTTTTGCGGGCGGTGAAGAGACCGACGGCGACGACGAACAGGGTCTGGGCGAGGATGATCGCCAGGTCGAGGCCGGTGAGGTGGAAGGATCCGTCAGTCATGGGGAGACCAATCGGCTCACGGGAGAAGGCGGCGCGTCAGGCCGCGCTGCCAGGTTTCGAGGCGGCGGAAGCCTTCGGCGTAGGCGCAGCCGCCGGCCAGGCCACGGAAGCTCGACTGAATCTCGATCACCTGGAGCAGGTCGCGTCCGGCCAGCTCGGAGACGGCGCGGAGCTGGCTGCGATGGCAGCGGAGCATCTGGCGCTTGGTTTCCATGACCGATGTGATATCGACGAACTCGGTGGGCGTGAATCCGATGCCCGCGATGTTGTCCATGTAGTAAACCTGAGTGCCGCCGAAGCGACAAGCGGGCTGGTCCTGGTGCGGGATGTGGGGCAGGCCCTTCTGGAAGTACGAGTCGAAGACGAGCTGGGAGACGTAGCGGTGGTCGGGGTGATAGTCGTCCGGGCTGTGCGTGAAAATGATGTCGGGGTCGAGCTGGCGGATCAGGTCGATCATGAGGCGGCGCTGGGCTTGGTCTGGGAAGACGTGCTCATCCATGACGCCCGGCCAATGCAAACGAGCGCCGATGAGGGCAGCGGACTCCTCGCTTTCGGCACGACGGAGCGACGCAAGCTCATCGGGCGGGATTTCGAGGTCGCCACGGTCACCGGAGGTGAAGGGAATGATCGTGACGTGATGACCCTGGCCCGCGTAGAGCGCGAGGGTGCCGGCGCAGAGGATTTCGATGTCGTCGGGGTGGGCGCCGATGGCAAGGATGTTCATGGAAACCAGCCGTTCAGAGGACGCCGTGGCGGTCGAAGACGGTGCGGAGAGAATCACCTCGGAGAAGGTCTTCGCGGGAGTGGTTCTCCTTGGTGACCTTGTCGTGGGCGAGGGCGAGCACCTCGTCCTCGACATCTCGGGGGATGACGACGACGCCGTCGAAGTCGGCGAAGACCAGCTCGCCGGGCTGGACCAGCACATCGCCGCAGCGCACCGGGACGTCGTAGGCCATGACGCGTCCGCGGCCCATGCTGTCGAGCGGGCGGATGCCGGTGTAGAAGATCGGGAAGCCCAGGGCGATGATCTTGCGGCAGTCGCGGATGTTGCTGTCACAGATGCAGCCGACGGCGCCGTTGCGGCGGGCGACGGTGCTCATGAGCTCGCCCCAGGGGGCATTGGTGCCCGCGAAGTCGGTGGAATGGACGGCGACGTCGCCGGGGCCGAGCGAGTCCATGACCGTGATCTCCATACCGTAGGGGTTCGCCTCTTCCACGTAGTCGGCTTCCATCCAGCGAAAGGTGCGAGCCCGGCCGATGATGATGCAGTTGTCGGTGTCGAGCGGCCGCAGGCGCTGGTGCATGGCGCGGTCGCGGCGGTTGAGGGCATCGAGGACATCGCAAACGGCAGGGACATAGAGGTGGGCCCGGATCCAGTCGAACCGCTCGACGTCGGTTGCGAAGGGTGGACTCTGGCTCATCGTGCTAGGCTCCTCGGGGGTAGAAGAATCGGTGAGGAAACTCACCTCGCGTTGACGCAGAAGCGGCGCACGGCGGCCTCGTCGATTTCGATACCGAGACCAGGGGCCTGCGGGACGGCGATGAGGCCGTCGTGATCCATCGTGACGGGGTTGCGGATGATCTCACGGAGCATTGGATTGTCACAGACGTTGTACTCGAGAAAAAGGGCGCGAGGGAGAGTGGCGTTGAAGTGCAGACTGGCGGCGGAGAGGAGGTCGGTCAGCCAGGCGTGGGGGCAGACATCGACCCCGGCCACCTCGGCTTCCCAGGCGATGCGGCGGGCCTGAGAGAAGCCCCCGCAACGTGAGAGGTCGGGCTGTGCCACGTCGATCCGGCCGCGTTGAATGAGGTCGCGGAAGCCCCATGCGGTGGCCTCTTGTTCGCCGGCGGCGATGCGAATGGCGAGGCCGGCCTCCTTGACGCGGGCATAGCCGTCGTAGCATTCGGGATGGAGGAAATCCTCGAGCCAGAAAACGTCGTAGGGTTCGAGGCGGCGGCAGAGGTCGATGGCGTCGGCGGCGCTGCGGCAGACCATCCAGCCGGGGTCGACAAGCAGGGTGATCTCGGGTCCGAGCGCCTCGCGAGCGGCGGCGACGAGGGCTATGTCGCGGGCGCGATCGTGACCGAAGATGCCCCAGCCGAACTTGACGGCGGTGAAGCCTCGTGAGCGGTAGAACTCG
>JBGSYY010000241.1:0-8255 GCA_041750675.1 Isosphaeraceae bacterium
CGATTGATCGAAGGTCTGCACGATCCCGAGCCCTTGCGCTACCTGCGCTGGATGACTCAGTTTGACGAGCCGGGGCGGCTGGCTCTCTATGCACCGGAATGGCTCGATCGACTGGCCGACGCCTCCGCCGGGCAGCCCGACGCCGACCCGGCGGCGGTTTTGCTTCGCGCCTGGGAGGTCGCGCCGGGTCGTGATCCGGTCACTCGGGCGATGATCTCAGACCTGCTCACGTATTTACCCGGCGATTTGTTGCACAAGGTGGATATGGCAAGCATGGCGCACGCGCTCGAATGCCGGGGGCCGTTTCTCGATCATCGGGTGGTCGAGCTGGCCTTGGCGATGCCGCTTGAGCGGAAGATGCGGCTGCGCCGGGGGCGATCCAAGGTGATCTTGAAAGAGGCGTTCGCAGATTTGTTGCCGCCGGCGATCCGCACCCGGTCGAAGATGGGTTTCGGGGTTCCCCTGGATCGTTGGTTTCGTGGTCCGCTCAAGGAGGAACTACGCGCCGTGTTGCTCGACCCTCGGGCCTTGGGTCGAGGACTGTTTCGGAGCGACGCTGTGGAGCGTTTGATTGCGGATCACGCGGAGGGCCGCCGCGACAATGCGTATCGGCTCTGGGGTTTGCTCATGCTGGAGCTCTGGTTTCGGCATCAGATCGACGCGGCGTGATCGCGGGGTTCAGGGTCAGGGATTGCGGCGCGAGAGTCGGAGTTCGTCGGCCAGCGAAGGGCATTGGCCACCACATTCGAAAACATGGAGTCCGAATCGTTCAGAGAGAGCGCGGCAGGCGGCGACTCCTCGGACGCTGTTTCCCTTGGGATCCAGACGCGGCGAGTAGACGCCGATTCCGCCGACGCCCGGCAGGACCACCACGATACCGCCCGACACGCCGCTCTTCGCCGGCAGGCCGACCCGGTATTGCCACTCGCCCGCATAGTCGTACATGCCGCAGGAGAGCATGATGCTCAGCACGTCCTTGACGTATTCGGAGCTGAGAGCGCGGTGGCCTGTGAGTGGATTAACGCCTGCGTTTGCCAGCGTCGCGCCCATCACGGCGAGGTCGCGACTGTTGACCAGCACCGAGCATTGTTGAAAGTAAAGCTCCAGCGTTTCGTCGACGCGATCGGAGATCATGTCGAAGTTGAGCATGAGGTGGGCGATGGCCCGGTTGCGGTGTCCGGTGAGCCGCTCGGAGAAGAAGGTGGCGTTGTCGACATAGACATCGTGGCCGCAGTAGAGCCCGAACATTTCCAGCATTCGCCGGACGCGCTCGGGGAAATCGACGCCGTTGATCAGATCGACGGTGGCGATCGCGCCGGCGTTCACCATTGGATTGAAGGGCCGATTGGTGACTTCATCGAGCAGGATGGCGTTGAAGGCCTCGCCAGTCGGCTCGACGTTTACATGCGCAAGCACTTCATCCCGCCCGCGATCTTGGAGGGCCATGCCAAAGACGAACGGCTTGGAGACGGATTGGATGCTGAAAAGCAGCTCGGAGTCGCCGACATCAAAGACGAGGCCATCGGCCGTCACGACGCTGATGGCAAAACTCTCGGGGTTGGCGCGGGCGAGTTCGGGAATGTAATCCGCGACGGAGCCTTGGGTCAGCGTGAGGCAGTCCTGATAGATCGCGTCGAGCGTCCGACGGAAGGGCGCGGTGGCCGACTTCATCCGTCCGACCAACGCTCCCACCTCGTCATGCTCCGGCGATTTCGACATGAATTCCCCCCAAGGTGTGAGACGATTCCGTGGCTCGGTTCAAACGTGCGCCCCAATGTTTCGCACAACTTGCCGAAGGCTGGTGGTGAAGGGATGTCCGGGGTGTCTGGTGGCGAAGACGCCGGCGCTGGCCAGTTGGGCGACTTCCTCGTTGAGAGGAAGCATGGCGGCGACCGGTGCCTGGTAGGCTGTCTCGACATCGGAGCGAAGCCGTTCCCAATCGGTTCCGGCGGGAACCTTGTTGATGATGACGTGGAGGTCGGGAACCTCCAATCGCCGCGCCAGTTCGACGGTGACCGCCGTCCCCTGAAAATCCTGGTGATCGGGCCGAAGCACGAGCAAAAGGCGATCGGAGACGGCCATCGAGAGCAGAGTTTCCTCGTTCACGCCGGGATGGGTATCGATCAGCAGGAAATCGAGTTGAAGTTCCTCAACGATCTGGCGGAAGCCGTCGGTGAGCAGGCGGACGTCGAAGCCTTCCCGAAGTACGCGGGCGATCTCGCCGGTCTTGATACTCGAAGGAATGAGAAACACACGAGCATCAGCCGAACGACCAGCGGCCAGACGACCGAGGGAGTCGGTAACGTCGTACGATGCCTCCTTGATCGAGCAGCGTCCCCAGAGGTAGTCGTTCAGGGCCAGGGTCACGCGCTGTTCGAGAAGTCCGAAGATGACATGAATGCCCGGCGAATGAATATCGGTGTCGATGACACCGACGCGGCACCCCTCGAGGGCGAGCAGGGCCGCCAGGCTGGCGGTGATGCTCGACTTGCCGGTTCCGCCTCGGAACGAGTGGATGGAGATGGTCTTGCTACTCACCAGTGGCTCCCTCGGATCGATTCTCTCGTTGCGGTCTGCGCAATTATGCTCAGAGCGTGGTCGAGGGCGACGGAGTGGCCTGTCGAATCTCACGCGCGGTTTGGCTGAGGCGTTGAAAGAAGTCGGTCCCGGCAATGGCGTGGACCTCGCTCCGAAGCCGGACCGGGTCAAGGGTGAGCGCGGTCGCGCCACTCTGGCCTGGCTGCTCGGTCTCAATTTCGGTGTCACCCGCCGAGTCCGAGCTGAACTTCAGCATGGGCCCATGGGGACCGAGTCGAAAGACCATTCCGTGATGGAGCGAGAGCCGGGTGTGTTTCCTCCCATGATGCAACACGCCCAGCTCGCTGATTGCGTTGGCGGACCATCCACCGTTTTCAAACGACAGATAGGCATGTCCGCGTGAGACATAGGGGCTGAGGATGACAATCTCGTTGTCGATCGATCGACCGATGCCCAGCAACGTTTCACCGGAAAAGGACCAATACTGAAGCGGAGGTCCGCTTTCTGATTCGACGAGGTAGAGGACGATTCGATTCATGAGGATCTCGCACACACCTCGACGGAGCATGGTTGCGAGCATGGCCCAATCCCGCCGATTCGGATACGCATCAATCGTCGGGAACGACGCGCTCGGGTGAGCATTCACCACGCAACGAAAGCCCGCGAAATGCGCACAGCCGCTAGCTTTCCGGGCAACGTCCGGAGCGGAGAAGACGCATTTCGTCGTGTTTCGTACCAAAACCAACAACGGTCTCACCTCATAAAGCAAAGCGCGGGCCACGATCGTGGCGAATCTCGTTCAGGCGGAGGGCTTCGACCCTTGTGCCATGCTGGGATGCTTGCGGGGACCTCTGGTTGAGGTCGGTTTGCCGGTAGTCTTTTGCACGCGGTTATGGCGATAATGACGGCTCAAACCTCACAAACCGAGACGGCGAAGCGCGCCAGAAAGAGTGGGCGGCTCGTCTGGGTCGAGGCCAACGGGAGCGCAATTTATGATGAGCTGGGTTCGATGGAAAAGCGCGGCGGGCTTGATGTTCGCGGCCTGCGCGATCGGCGTGAATGCCGAGGCGGGGGTGAAGGATGACTCGAAGTCGGGAATCGATAAATCGATCTTTGATGCCAGCGTCCGACCCCAGGACGACTTTTATCGCCATGTGAACGGCGGATGGATCAAGGCGGCGGAGATCCCCTCCGATCGCCCAGCCGACGGGGCGTTTTACAAGCTCCGCGACGAGGCCGAGGAGAATCTGCGGAAGCTGATCGAGGAGACCGCGAAGGCCGAGAATCCAGCCGGCTCCGAAGCTCAGAAGATCGCCGATCTTTACAACAGCTTCATGAATGAAGACCGTGTCGAGGCGCTGGGGCTGGAACCGTTGAAGGACGAGTTGGCGGCGATCGACGCGATCGACGACAGAGCCGATCTGGTGCGGACGCTTGGCTCGGTCGCAAGGATTGGAGTTGGGGGTCCATTCGCCGCGTTCGTGATGCAGGACGCCAAGCAGTCGGACCGGATGATTGTGTACGTCAATCAGGCGGGGCTGGGACTGCCCGACGAGTCGTACTACCGCGACGAGAAGACTGCCAAGATTCGTGAGGAGTATGTCAATCACCTTCAGAAGACGTTCGAACTCGCGGGAATCGCCGACGCGGCCGACGCAGCGAAGCGAGTGATGGCCCTGGAAACGCGGCTGGCCGCCAGCCACCTCGATCGGGTGAAGAACCGCGACCGTGACCTGACCTACAACAAAAAGACCCGCGCCGAGCTGGAGGCGTTGACGCCCGGCTTCGACTGGAATTCCTATCTCGACGCCATGAAGGTGTCGAAGGACGCGATCGATGAGGTCGTCGTCCGTCAGCCGGATTACCTGGTCGGGATGACGAAAGCCCTGGACGAGATTCCGCTCGAGGATTGGAAGCTCAAGCTCAAGTGGAACCTGCTGCGCTCGAGTGCTCCCTTTCTGAACAAGGCGATGGCGGACGAGAATTTCCGATTCTATAGCCAGGTGCTCAATGGAGTCCCCGAACAGCGTCCGCGCTGGAAGCGCGCCGTTTCGGCCGTGGAAGGCTCGCTGGGCGAGGCGGTGGGGCAGCTCTACGTCGCCAAGCATTTTCCGCCCGAGGCCAAGGCTCGGATGAAGGAGCTGGTGGCGAACCTTGTGGAAGCGTATCGCGAAAGCATTCAGTCGCTGGACTGGATGAGCGACGAGACCAAGGCCAAGGCTCTGGCAAAGCTGGACAAGTTCACCCCCAAGATCGGCTATCCCGATAAGTGGCGGGATTATTCGGGCCTGGAGATCAAGGCCGACGACTTGCTGGGCAATACGCAGAGGTCGGACGCGTTCGAGCTGGATTTCAACCTGGCCAAGCTGGGCAAGCCAGTCGACCGCGACGAATGGCACATGACGCCGCAGACGGTGAACGCGTATTACAACCCGTCGATGAACGAGATTGTGTTTCCGGCCGCCATTTTGCAGCCGCCGTTCTTCGGGCTGGATTCGGACGACGCGGTCAACTATGGCGGCATCGGGGCCGTGATCGGTCACGAGATCGGCCACGGCTTTGACGACCAAGGCTCGAAGTCCGACGGCGATGGCAACCTGGTTAACTGGTGGACCGAGTCGGATCGCCAGGAGTTTGAGAAGCGAACCGGCACTCTCATCAACCAGTACAGCAGCTTCGAGCCTGAGCAGCTTCCGGGCGAGAAGGTGAACGGAGCGCTGACGATCGGTGAGAACATCGGCGATCTCGGCGGTTTGACGATCGCCTACAAGGCGTATCTCCGGTCGCTCGACGGCAAGGAGGCTCCGGTTCTCGATGGGCTGACGGGTCCGCAGCGGTTCTTTGTCGGCTACGGCCAGATCTGGCGAGCCAAGTTCCGCGACGCGGCGCTTCGTCAGCGATTAGCGACCGACCCGCACTCGCCGGGCGAGTTCCGGTGCAACGGCCCGTTGAGCAACTTTAACGAGTTCTACCAGGCGTTCGAGGTCAAGGAGGGCGACAAGCTCTACCTGCCGCCCGAACAGCGGGTGAGCATCTGGTAATCCGCTTCAATTCGGAGCAGCCGGGGCTGCCGGCCTTTGGTCGGCAACCCCGGCGATTTTCGGCCGCGGACGGAGCCCCCTGCTCCTGGCTGCCCCGCTGTCATGGCTCCGCGAAAGCTCGATCGAGGAGACTCTTGCGGATCTGAGCTCCACGATACCGATACATCTTTCCGGGACACTCCCGGCATGATCATCACGCTGACCTCTGCCCGTCCCGCACGTCGACCTTAGAAATAAAACTGGAGCCGGAACCAGAAGAGGTCGTTCGTCTGTGATTTTCTGAGCGGTTCGGTGTCGTAGGCGACCGGTCGGCCGAAGTCGGCGTGTTGCCAATCCAGATAGACCTTGAGGAATCGGTTCAGGTACCAGTTCACACCAAGGTTGGTCGCCCAGACCTCGTTTGACCACAGCGTCGGGTCGGTCAACTCGGGGCTAAGAAGATTGTTGTCGAAAGTGAGCATGTTGTACCGCGCGACAAGCTCCCACGCCCCTAGGCCGAAGCTCTCTCTCCTCAGATCAAAAGACTTCTTGGGCACGACGATTGTCCGCCGCTCGACTTCCTCGCCGGTGAGGAAATAGCCGGCGGCGACCGAAAATCCATGCGTTGGGATGACGAAGGATGTCGGTGCCGTATTCGATGCGGCGTACCGCAGGATTGCCCCGTTGTAGTCGGCGATTAGCGAGAGTTGCTTGTAATAGTAAGCGAGGTGGGCCGACCAGAACGCGCGGTCGCCGCGTTCCTCGACGCCACGGTTGAAGAGGTAAAATGGGGGCGCGGCCCGGTCCGCGGTGCCCGCGTTCGAGGCGTTGGCCGCGACACGCCATCCCGCGGGCACCAGGTAGTTGTCCTGCGCGCCGTAGGTGAAGGAGCCGCCGATGTTCAGATTTTCGACGATCGAGCCGTCGAACTTCTGGAACGGCCGGGCATTCAGATAGCCCATGATGTCCTTGGCGTCGTTGAAATCCTCATACGAGTTTCGCGGTCCGTCGAAGACGCCGAGCGCGTAGTCGAGCCGCTTGTCGAACAAAAGTCCCCAGACCTGGACGCCGAGCATCCGATTCAGGCCGAGGTTCGATGTAAAGAGCGACCGTTCGGGGGCGATGAACCACATGTTCTGGACGGCAAACTGCTCGTAGTTGAAGGGAGTCATGAACCGCCCGGCGCGGATCTGGAAGCGGTCGTCGGGGTGGTAATTGACCCAGCCGTCGAGAAGGTCAAACTGCCCGAATCCGCGGTTGAACGAGAACATGTACTCCCACTGCTTGGTCACCCGACCGGTGAGGAACGCCCGGACGCGGGGAACGTAGAACCCGGATCGGGCGAATTCCTCGCCACTCGGCTCGAATCCTCGATAGTCGAGCTGGGTCTCCTGATGAATTTGGAGGCTGGCCTCACCGTCCTCAGTCTGGAAGTCGAAGCCCTGACCGAAGGTTCCCTTGAGGGGGAGTCGCTCCTCAGAGGCTGGTAGCCGGGACACGCCTCGATAATTTGGCACTGCGGCATCCCGACGCTCCTGGGTCGTTCGGGGAACGACGTCGTTTCCACGAGTGCTACTTGGTTGGGCTGCTGTGACCTCCGCGGCCGCCGATGCCCCGCTTGTCGGCAGGGTGGCGACCTTGATTGCCTGCACTTCGTCGAGCAGCCGTTGCATTTGTTCCTGATGCCGGGCTTCAGACGCTGCGAGCTGTTCCGCGAGTTTGCGATTCAGCTCTTCCAGATCCCGGACGCGCTGGTCGAGTTCACTGGGTGCAACACCCGGCTGCTGAGGCGGGATGGCGGGAGCGGGTGGCTGGGGGGCCGGTACCTCTTGTGCGCTTAAAGTCAAGGCCATCGCGAAGAGAAGGCAGAGGGAGAGAGGTCGGCTACCAAGCACTCGCATTCGACCTCCCAGACGTCGGTACGGATTTCGAGCGTCCGTTCGCTCATGAGGTCCTTAATCGACAAGGGTGCGCAGCCGCAGAGAGTCAGACGCCTTCTACCTGGCGTCATAATCGGCACAATCGGAAGGAGGTCATGAGCGTTTTGACGAGATGGGCTACGCTTGTCGAACGATTGCGGTACGACGGAGCCATGTGGTCAGGAGCTTAGGGGGCCGAGGTGCCAACCGCTCGCGCCGCCCCGGCGATGGCTGATGGGTCGTCGATAACCAGATAATGGCCGTGGTCGGCGGTGACGATCAGAATGGACTCGTCCCAGTTGCTGTGCTTCTCGACCCATTCGATGATCACTCGGAGTGCGTCCTCGCCGCTGACCATGGCGCCGATGGCGTTGTCGAGATTGTTGTCGTGGAGCGCGAAATCCACATCGCCCGGCTCCACGAACAGCGCGAAGGGCCGATCCGGGTCGGCGCTCAGGACGGTGAGGGCCGCGCGGGTCATCTCGGCGAGGGTCGGGTTCTCGCGGAGGTCGGCGGGCGTGTAACGTTCGGCGAAGCCGCGAACGCCTTTGCTGGGCCGATAATCGCCGTTGGCTGTTCGATAGGGCAAGTGGCCGGCCGCGGCGCCGAAGTACCCGAACAGCTTATGCCCCCCCTTCGCCGCGTCGGCCGCGGCGGCATCCAGCAATTCCGCGCCACGCCGCCCGGACGTCCGTTCGGCGACGACGTAGTTTCCCCCATTCCGAATGTCGATCGCCGCCCGATCGGCGTCTGCCAGATAGACATCGCCCGGTGCCAG
>JBGSYY010000242.1:0-4789 GCA_041750675.1 Isosphaeraceae bacterium
GGCCTCGATGCTGGCCGAGGAATCGGCGCGGGCCGGCGACCAGCGACGGCCCAGCCTTGATCCGCTGGCACCTCGTGCTCCACACTTTGCCGCGCGGGCGAAGTCGGTGATCTGGCTGTTCATGAACGGCGGACAGAGCCAGGTGGACACCTGGGATCATAAACCCGCACTGGAGACCTGGCACGACAAGGAACTCCCCGGTTTTGACAAGGATACCGGCTTCTTTGTCGACCAGGTCGGCCCGGTCATGAAGAGTCCATTTCAGTTCGCCCGGCATGGACAGTCGGGTGCGTGGGTGTCGGAGATCTTTCCGAACCTCGCGCGGCATGTGGACGACATGGCATTCCTGCACGCATGCCACACCGAGACCAATAATCACTCGCCCGCGCTTTTTCAGATCAACACCGGGTTCAGCCGGATGGGCTTCCCTTGCGTGGGCGCGTGGGTGACGTATGGCCTGGGCAGCGAGACACGCGACTTACCGGCGTTTGTGGTCATGTACGATACGCTCGGCCGCGGCCTGCCCAAGGGACACTCGCAAAACTGGGGCGCGGGGTTTCTGCCCGGCGTGTTTCAAGGGACCGCGCTGAACGGCCAGGGGCCGCCGATCGACAACCTGGCGCGGCGTCCGCTACAGAGCGATACCCAGCAACGAGCGCAACTCGATCTACTGCAAGTGCTCAATCGCCGCGAGCTGGAGCAGAACCCGGACGAGGCCGCTCTGGCAGCACGGATCGAGGCGTTCGAGCTGGCGTATCGGATGCAGATGACCGCGCCCGAGGCGCTCGACGTCGAGCACGGCGAGACCCAGGCGACCAAGGTGCTCTACGGCCTCGAACATCCCAAGGCCGGCCATTTCGCCCGCCAGTGCCTGATGGCTCGGCGCTTGGTCGAGCGGGGCGTGCGGTTCGTACAGATCTATTCGGGTGGCATGGAAAACGAACGAAGCTGGGACGGCCACTCGAACATCGAGGCCAACCATCGTGGCTTCGCGCTCGAGACCGATCAGCCGATCGCCGCATTGCTTACAGACTTGAAGGCGCGTGGATTGCTTGATTCGACTCTCGTTCTTTGCTGCGGAGAGTTCGGCCGCCTGCCGATCTGTCAGAAAGGGTCGACCGGGCGTGATCACAACCCCCATGCCTTCACCGCCTGGTTCGCCGGCGGCGGAACGAAGGGCGGCGTCCATCATGGCGAGACCGACGAGTTCGGCCACAAGGCGGTGATCGATCGGGTGAGCGTCAACGACCTGCACGCGACGATGCTGGCGTTGCTGGGCCTCGAACACACGAAGCTAACTTACCGCTACAACGGCCGCGACTTCCGGCTGACGGACGTGGCGGGCCGCGTGGTTACGGAGATTCTGGCGTGATCTTCCTTCGTATGTGGGCCGCGTTTTTGGTCTGGCACGGTATGACGACGATCAGTCGAGCGGACGACCCCCGCGCGGCGTATGTTCCGACGTCGGCGTATGTCGAGCGACAGGTCGAAGGCTGGACGGTTCGAGTCAATCGACGACTTATTGATGGCGACAACGCCGCGTTGGGTCGACGGGCCCTGGAATTGCTCGGCGAGAAACTTGCCGAGGTCAGGCGAGCCGTGCCGACCCCGGCGGTCAAGCGATTGCAGGCCGTCCCAATCTGGCTCGGCGTCGACGACGGCCACGCGCCTTGTGCCGAGTATCATCCCAGCCGAACCTGGCTGGTCGATAACGGATACAACCCGGACAAGGCGAAGTGTGTGGAAATCGGCAATGCGACGCGATTTGTCGAATGGTCGAACGACCAGCCTTCGATGGTGCTACACGAGCTGGCCCATGCCTACCACGATCAGGCGCTGGGCGATCTCGCCGAGGTGATTCGCACGGCCTATGAGCGGGCCAAAGGCTCTGGCCGATACGAGGCCGTTCGCCGCGTCAATGGACGAACCGAGCGAGCTTACGCCCTGGTCGATCCCCAAGAATTCTTTGCCGAATTGAGCGAAGCGTACTTCGGCCACAACGACTTTGAGCCGTTTGACCGCGACGCCCTGAGAAAGTTCGATCCCCAATCGCTCGAAATGCTGGAAGCCGCCTGGGGCATCATGCACTGAGAGAGATCGATGCTCTCTGGCGTCACCATTTGTCGATGGGTCCTGATGGAACGGGAATGTGCGGGTCGGCCTGCCCAGGAAGTGGGCCGGTCGGACCCTCAGCCTCGGCGCGATCCAGCACCTCATCGAACAACTGCGAGCGTGATAGCTTGATCAGCTCCAGGTAGGCCGGCTTGGGTATCCGCGTGAAGTGATAGTACCACTTGAGCGACTTGCGGAATTGCAGGCACGCATAATGCTCGCCGCGTCGAGCGAGCAGGCCGTGGTAGTGCCGGCGCATCATGTCGATCCGTTCCGCGAAGCCGGGATCATCGCCAGGTTCGCCGGTGCGCGCCCAGCGTTCGAGCTGCCTGGTGAAGAACGGATTCGCGAGAATGCCCCGGCCGATTGAAACGGCGGCGCATCCCGTCACACGAAACATCCGATCGGCGTCGGCGATCGTCCGGACATCGCCATTGCCAACGACCGGGATCGACTTCACCGCCTCAACCACCGCGCGAATCCCGTCGAGATCGACCGAGCCGCCGAAGCCCTGCTCGCGTGTGCGGCCATGAATGATGATCGCCTTCACGCCGACCGACTCGAACGATGCCGCCAGCGCCGGTGCGGAAAGATTCTCGGCGTCCCAGCCAAGCCGCATTTTCACTGTCACCGGGACCTGGACCGAGTTCACGATCGCCGCGACCAATTGCGTCGCGCTTTCGGCCTCGCACATGAGTGCCGAACCACCCCCGGTCCGCACAACTTTGCGCACCGGGCACCCCATGTTGATGTCAATCAGCGTTGCCCCGACATTGACCATCCGCCGCGCGGCCTCGGTCATCTCATCGATGCGGTGACCGTAAAGCTGGATGGCGATGGGGCGGTCGGCGTCACACGTTTCGGATAATTCAAACGCGCGCCGGCGGTTCTCGAGAATCGACCGGGCGTTGACCAGATCGGTCGTCGCCAACCCCAGGCCCCCGTTTGCTCGAACGCAGAGACGAAACGCAAGGCTGGTGTAACCGGCCATCGGGGCGAGAAAGAAGCGTGAGGGAATCGGCACGCTGCCAATCGCCAACGGCTGGCTGGCGATCGCCGGTGGCGCTGGCAGCAGGGCGGAGCGGCTTGATGGATCGAGCGATTGCATGGTCACGGAGCATCCGCCGGGGCGGGCGTTCCTTTCTCAACCTTGCCACCCTTCATCACGAAGCTTGGTGTCTCCAGCACACCAATATCGTCGAGTGGGCTCCCGGGCACGGCCACGATGTCGGCGGCCTTACCCTTTTCCAGTGTCCCGATCGTCTCGGCTAGCCCGAGCAGCCGCGAGGCGTTGCGCGTGCCGGCAACGATGGCGTCCATCGGCGTCATGCCCCCCCACTCGACCATCAGCCGAAACTCGCGACCGTTTCGCCCATGTTCATAGACGCCGGAATCCGTCCCCAGAGCGATCAGGACCTTGTGAGCGACGGCCCGCTTGATTGCCTCGCGCATCGCCTTGCCGGCACTGCGGGCCTTCTCGCCGCGAAGCCCAGTGAGAATGCCCGAATCGGCCGCCTTGAGTACGGTTTCGCCGGCCATGAGCGTGGGTACGAGATACGTACCGCGCTCGGCCATCAGTCTGGCTCCATCATCGTCGAGAAACGAACCGTGCTCGATCGACGCGACGCCGGCCTCCACAGCCAGCTTGATCCCTTCGGTGCCGTGGGCATGCGCAGCCACCTTGCGGTCGAGCAGTTTCGCCTCGTCGACAATCGCCTTCATCTCCTCAAGGCTGTACTGGGTCACACCCACGGCGTCGCCTTCCGAGAGGACTCCCCCCGTGGCGACCATCTTGATCACATCCGCCCCGTATTTGACCTGATAACGCACGGCTTTGCGGCACTCGTCGACGCCGTCGGCAATGCCCGTGCGATAATCGCCTTCGAGCAGTCCGGCGCGAAAGGCATTTTCGTCGCCGTGGCCGCCGGTGATTCCGATCGAATGCGCCGCGGAGACGATCCGGGGACCTGCGATCCGGCCCTCGGCGATCGCCGTTCGTAAGGCGATATCGGCGAAGTGCGACGCCCCCAAATTACGCACCGTGGTGAAGCCGGCGTCGATCGTTTTGCGGCAGTGGGTCACACCAAGGATCGCGCCCAGGACTTCAGGATCACGCACCGCCGAGTCTTCGCCCTTCGGGTCGCCCAGCACGCGCCCGGCCAGGTGGGTGTGGCAGTCGATAAAGCCGGGCAGCAGCGTCGCGTCGCCCAGGTCGATCACTCGGGAGTTCGCGGGGATTTTCGTCTCGCCGTCCTTGCCCACCAACTCAATCTTGCCCGCTGAGATCACAACAACGCCGGGAGAAACGACCGGCCCGCCGGTTCCGTCGATCAATCGCGCGGCCTTGAGCACGATTGGCGTCTCCGCTACAGGCTTCGGGGTTTTCGGCTCGTCATCGACAATCACAGGCCAGGCGGTCAGGGCGACGAGCAGCGAAGCGGCGAGTATCATCGTGGCGTCCGGGTTGGGTTGCCGATCTCTGGGAAAGTCGTTGGTACATAGACAAGGTTGACATAGTAACGGCCGGACCGTCGATCCGGCCACAAGGCGAGATGGCGAAGCGCGATGAATGACGATGATCCGGCGGACTTGGAAGCCGAAGCGGCCGTATTGAACACCGAGGCCGGAGCGTGGCTGATCGCACAGGTCGACGCCGTGGCGACTCCGGGGCCTGCCG
>JBGSYY010000243.1:0-6392 GCA_041750675.1 Isosphaeraceae bacterium
TAGCGCGGCCTGCCAGGCGCCGGCGCGGCCGCTGACGAGAAGGCCGAGCAACAGGAGGATGGGGATCGACGCGACCAGGGCCGATAACCGCCAGTCGCCAAGCGGGTTGTACTGTTGAACCCAGATGTTCACTGAAACGGCCTCGGAACAGCGTTGATCGACCGACGAGATTAAGGCCGACCGCACGGAGACGCAATCAAACACCTCAGAGTTCCCGGAAGGAGCTGAGCGCGGTCGAGACGCCTGATCCGCCGAAAAAGCGGGCTTGGACTCTGCATTGGTTGGCTACTAATTAGGCACGTTACGACGACGGGTGAGGCACTCCGATCGCGGTCTGCCTCTTGACCTCACGGCGTATTGCCGGATAGTGTTATTTGGGTTGACGTTGACCGGCCAAGATGCCCTTGCCGGATTCCGGGCATAAGGAGCGGAGAGGGTGCAGACGACGATCACCACCCGGCATGGTAACCTGGAGCCGGAGGAGCATCAGTATCTCGAGGACAAGTCTCAGAAACTGCTCAAGTACTTCGGAAGGTTGATGGCGATCGAAGTCGAGGTCGACCACCAGAAGAATGACTGGATGGTGGAGATCTTCGTCTCGGCGGAGCACAAGCACGATTTCGTCGCCCGCTCCACCGCTCCGACCCCCGGCGCGGCAATGGACCAGTCGGTTCATAAGCTTGAGGAACAGCTACGGCGTTACAAGGACAAGATACAGAACCACAAGGGGGATACCCCTCAGGGCGGCACAAGCCCAGATATCACCTGAGCCCGTGGTACCGAGCCGTTCGGTCGGCCGCGTTTGCCGTTGGGGTTTTCCTGATTTCTCTCTCATTTCCCATCGTTCACGTTTGAGACTCGGCGAGCGGCGTCGTCCGACCCTGCCTGCGCGTACCGCCGGTTGCAACCTTCGACATGACGGGTGCCCTGACAACGGCCCGGCCTCCTGTCGGATGCGCGACCCGGAACCCCCTTCCAGAGGCCACGCGCGCTGCCGCCATGACGGAGGAGCGGATGAAGCTGTCGGACTTTGTGGTAGGCGACGCGATCCTGGTCGACCTGCAAGCAACGACCAAAGAAGAGGCGATCCGCGAGATCGTGCTCAGCCTCCGCGACGCCGGGAGCGTGGCCAACGAGGATGTCGAGAGCATCATCCGGCACATCCTGAACCGTGAGGAGTTGGGGTCGACGGGGATTGGGCAAGGAGTGGCGGTTCCGCACACTCGCCATCCCAAGGTGGACCGTTTGGTCTGCACCGTCGCGATCTCGCGGAAGGGCGTCAATTTCGCCGCGCTCGATAACGAACCGGTCGATATCCTATTTCTGCTGGTTTCGCCGCCGAGCATGCCGGGTGACCATCTGCGGGCACTTGAGCGAATCTCGACTCAGTTGCGAAAAGACAAGTTTGTGAAGTTTTTGCGGCAAGGCAAGAGTCGCAAGGATGTAGAAGATTTGATCGACGAGGCCGACAGCGGCAAGATTTAGTGCGGGGGGCCGCCTGCGAGAACCGGGCGGCGATCGATGCAACGGCAACGAATCCCAGGCAGCACGCCTCCGATAGTCGCCGGCGAGATCCCCGGCGGATCCCTGGGCATGGTCCCGGATCCGGTCCGACCCGTGCCTTCTTGGAACGATTCAGCCATGTCCGCCGAACCGCTCGTGGCTCGACGCCAGGTCGAGATCACCAATCCGATGGGCTTTCACATGCGTCCAGCCGACAAGTTCGCGCGCCTTGCGAACTCGTTTGGAGAGACCGAGGTGCGGGTGCGTCTGGCCGATCGCGAGTTTAACGGCAAGAGTATTATGGAGCTGACGCTGCTCGCCGCGGAATGTGGAACCTGGATCGAGCTGGTGGCGCAGGGCCCGCAGGCTGAAGACGCGGTCTCCGCGTTGGCGGAGCTGGTTCTGGCCCAATTCCACGAGACCGATGGGGAGGCTCCGGTGTCATGAACGGAGTGCCGGGGTTGACGACCCACGGCGGCCTTCCGGGGCCGGGCGGGAATGGAGGATCGAAGAAGGATGCCGCGAGCCGCGGTGATTCCTCGGGCGAGGCTTCTCGCGCCCCGCTAGCGGTCCTCCGCGGGTTGCCGGTCAGCCCTGGTCTGGCGATCGGTCAGGCGTTGGTTTTGGATCCGCGTGGTGTCCGTCTTCCGTCACGCGCCGCCAGTCAACAAGATCCGGCACACGAGTTGACGCGTCTCGACTCGGCGCTCCAGGCGGCCCACGCCGAGGCGGAACTTGCGGAGCGCGACGCACGGGCGCGGCTGGGCCTGGGCTATGGCGAGATTCTCGGCGCTCACGCGCGGATGATCGCTGATCCGATGCTCCGCCGCGAGGCAGCGGTCCGGATTGAACGCGATCAGTTCGACGCTGAGCACGCGGTCTTCGAGGTGCTGGAGTCGGTCGCCGTTCGTCTCGAACAACTCGACGATCCCCATCTGGCGGCCCGCGCGGCCGACATCCGTGACATCCAATACCGGATCATGGCGCGTCTGGGCCGAGTCGAATCGGCCACGGAATCCGCGCCCGAACATGCCGTCGATCCGATCATCCTGGCGCGTGATCTGACGCCGAGCGAGACGGCGCGGCTGGATCCCCGGCATGTGCTTGCGTTCGCCACAGAGGCTGGCGGCCAGACCAGCCATACGGCCATTGTGGCGGCCGGGCTGGAGATTCCCGCCGTTGTGGGACTCGGCCCCTTTCTGGAACTCGCTCGACGCGCACACACCGTGATTGTCGACGGCGATGAGGGGCTGGTGATCCTCGATCCGGACCCTGAGACGCTGGCACACTACCGGCAGGCCGCCACGGCGCGTGCCGCACGGTTTGCCGGATTAGGTCGACTCGCGGGGCTAGCGGCCGAGACGCGCGACGGCACGGGTGTCGACCTTCTGGGCAACATCGAATTTCCCCTTGAGGTTGCTCTGTGCCGATCGCGTGGGGCGTGCGGCATCGGCCTATACCGTACCGAGTTCCTGTTCCTGAACGCCGACGCGGATCCTTCGGAACAAGAACAGTTTGAGGCATACGCACACGTTGTCCGCGCGATGGAGGGCTGTCCTGTCACCATCCGCACCCTCGATCTGGGCGCGGACAAGTTGGCCGGCAACGGACGTCGAACCTTGATCGAGCCAAACCCCTACCTGGGTCTGCGCAGCCTGCGGCTTTCGCTTCGCGATCCCGACTGGTTCCGCATCCAGCTCAGGGCGATTCTGCGAGCCGCCGCCGAAGGCCCGCTTCAGATTTTGTTTCCTCTGGTATCGACGCTTGGGGAGTGGCGAGCCGCCCGCGACCTGCTCGATCGCGAGGCGGTCACTCTTCGGCGCGCTGGCATTCCCGTGCCCCAAGAGCTTCGCGTGGGCGTCATGATTGAAGTGCCCGCGGCTGCCTTGATGGCGGACGTTCTGGCCAAGGAGGTGGACTTCTTCTCGATCGGAACCAACGACCTGATTCAATACACTCTCGCGGCCGATCGAACCAACGAGAACGTCGCCTATCTCTACAATGCTGCCGACCCAGCCGTTTTACGGTTGATCCGCATGGTCGTCGAGGCGGCGCGTCCCCGGGGAGTGCCGGTGAATGTGTGCGGGATGATGGGCGGAGATCCGCTCTACACGATCCTGCTGCTGGGTCTTGGCCTACGTCAATTAAGCATGCCGCCTCACCAGTTGCTGGAGGTCAAGCGGGTCGTTCGAGCCGTTGACCTGGAGGAAGCCGAGGCCGTGGCCCGCAAGGCACTCACACTCGACACGTCCGATGCCGTGCATCACCTGCTTCGCGAGGCCCTGGGTCGGGTAGCACCTGACGCCCTGGCAAGCCGCAACCCGGCCGGTCCGAAACCGGCTTCATCACCGTTGCCACGGTCTTGAGGAGTCAACGATCCATTGCTTGCACCCCGTGGAAGCGCATTCGATTCCCGAACATTCCTTAGAGTCAACAACGAAAGAGGCAACAAGACCCAAGCGTCGCAACCATTCACGAGAAATTCGACTTAAGAGGTGGCCTGCGGCCCATCGAGACCAAACGCCCCTCGGGACTCACACCGATCGAGAGAACAGGCTGTGGCTGCCTAAGAGCCGCCCTCTACCTGCCACGCCACTAGATTTGGCCCGTCTCCGGGCCAGGGAATTCATGCCTTCGCACAAGTTTCGCATCCGCTTTGCCAAACGCGGTGACCTCCGACTGATCAGCCACCACGACTTGCTCCGCTGTTTGGAGCGGGCCTTGCGTCGCGCGGGCCTGCCGGTCGCGGTCAGCCAGGGTTTCACGCCCCGGCCGAAAACGGCGTTCGCACAGGCGTTGGCGTTAGGGGTCGAAGGCCGTCGCGAGGTGCTCGAGATCGAACTTGCAGAGCCGCGTGAGGCGGCGTCATTGGGCCGTGCACTGGGGGCCGTCTTGCCGGCTGGTTTTGATCTGATCGAGGCGGTTTCGGTTCCGGCCGGTCGCGCCGCACGGGCGGTGGCCGCCGATTATCATTTGCCCGTGCCGGATTCGGAACGCGCGGCCATCGCCGTGGCGATCGCCGAGTTCGTGAACGCGTCAAACTGGCCGGCGATCCGCACCCGCGGTGAGCGACAGAGCCAGGTCGACATTCGTCCGCTCGTTGCCTCTGCGAGCCTTGATGATCAGGAATCCGTTTTGCGTTTCCGTCTGGTGATCGACCAGGCCGGCTCGCTCCGTCCCAGTGAGTGGCTCGAAGCCCTCGGTCTGGACCGGTTGCTTGCAGCAGGTGCGATCCTTGTTCGCGATGACATCGTTCTGGCCGACGAAATAGCCTCAGCATCCGGCCCAGATTCCACACCGTTTCCCGGCCCTGCCGCCACGTCCGAAGACGACCAAGGCAGGCCCGACCACCACCCATCTCATGTGTTCCCGATCGACGAGGCTGAGCTGACCTGCCCGCCCATCTGACAGGGGCGAGACGCCGCTCTCGGACCAGCCTGCGAGATCCCACAACACGCTACCGTTTCCATCGAGAAAGTAGACGTATGAAGAAAGAAATGCTGATCAACGTGCTCCAGCCCGAGGAGTGCCGGATCGCGATCGTCGAGGACGGAATCCTTGAGGAACTTTACGTCGAGCGCACCAGCAACGAGAACTACACCGGCAATATTTATAAGGGCCGGATCGTTAATCTCGAACCGGCGATCCAGGCGGCCTTTGTCGATTTTTCGGTCGGTCGCAACGGCTTCCTGCACGTGTCGGATGTCGAGCCCCAGTATTACCGAAAAGCGATGGGTGACGAGGCGGAGGCCCCGGTTCGTGATCGGGATCGGGAGCGCCCGCGCGGTCCACGCGACGAATCTGGGCCTGCGTCCGAACGAGAACGCGAGCGCCCGCGTGGTCCACGCGACGAACCTGGGCCTGCGTCCGGACGAGAACGCGAGCGGGAACGCCCCCGGGAACCTCGGGCTGACCGTGCCCCGCGCGGAGAACCGAAGGAGGAGTTTCTCGAGCGCTTCACGCCTCCGAGTTATCCTCCTCAGCTGGAAGATCGAACACAGCCCCCGCCCCCTGCGCCGCGTAAGCCCGAAGCCCCCGACGATTGGGACCCTGAGTGGGGCGGTGGTTGGGG
Organism: Isosphaeraceae bacterium; assembly: GCA_041750675.1. GTDB lineage: Bacteria > Planctomycetota > Planctomycetia > Isosphaerales > Isosphaeraceae > BPJS01. The sequence continues at coordinate 5,576 of JBGSYY010000243.1, forward strand.
CCGTGAGCGACCCGATCGATCGGAAAAGCCTCGTGGTCGAGGCCCAAGACGGTTCGGCGAAGGCTTGAATGAAGGATGGGATCAGCCCGCGCCGCCACGGCCCTTGTTCCCGCCCGACTTTGATCCGAACCAGCCGAGTGAACCCACTCGCCCGCCAGAGCCAGTTCGTCCTGCACCGGTTCCGCCTCCCAGCGAGCCGACAGCTCGCGACTCTCACCCAAAAGCCGAAGAGCCGAGTTGGTATGACTCGCGTCCAGCGCGTGATCCCTCGCGAACCGAGAGGGAACGTCCTTCAGGTTTTGCCGAGGGGATTATCGAAGAGAGGTCTCCATCGCCCGATCCAATCGAATCCGAACTACCCGTAAGCCGCACCGCGCGACCACGCCGGCCCCGCAGTGAGAGTGAGGGCGAAACTCGTCGGCCACGGGCCGAGAGCGAGGGGGAATCGCGTCGACCCCGAGGCCGAACTCGGCCAACCTCTCCCCCTTCACGATCTTCCGAGCCATTCGAACCGGAGCGGGCGATCCCGGCTTCGTCTCCGCCCCCTCCGCGTGAACCGGACATCGACCTCGATTTCGGATTCGAGGCACTGGGAGTCGAGCCGCCTGACATGCCCCGCCGACGTGGTCGCGAGAACATTCGCGCCCGTGGTGGTGACCGCCCCCTGCCCCGTGGCCGAAGTGGTGATCAGCCTCTCCTTGCTGTCGCTTCTCCCCGATGTGGTGCTGCTCCTGCGGGATCCCCAGGTGGGGGGCGAAGTGGCGCGCTTCTTGGTGGAGTTCGGGGAAGGGGCGTTCGACAGCGAGGCGCGCATCCC
>JBGSYY010000244.1:0-2102 GCA_041750675.1 Isosphaeraceae bacterium
GGTCGATCCGCTCGAAGATGGTTTTCAGACGCTGTGGCGACTCGTCTCGGGAGAGGGCCTGATTCTTGTCCCTGTCAAAGAGACGCAGGAGTTCGGCGACCCGATCCACAGCGGGCGACTCCGGCTGCGCCTCGTCGTCGCTTGAGTCCTCCCTGGGCTTCTCGTTGACGATCGCTGCTTCCGCCAGCTTCTCTTCCTGCTGACATTCGCCCTTCGTCTCCGTTTCAAGTACTTCATCCATGAGCCACTTGAGGGCTTGCGTGTCGTTATTCAAGTAGGCGTCGAGGAACGCGGTGGTCGCCTGCTGGATCCAGAGGTGATGCCGCGGATCGCGTTCCCGTGCGCGATAGAAGGGAACCGAATCGGTGAACGCGTTGTGCTCGGCGTCCTTGATCTCGACCAGGAACTTGTCACCCGGCGGTAGACCGTCAAACGGAACGCGAGTCTGGCCGGGAGTGGCCCTGGCAGCGGGGGTCCAGTTGAAATCACGCGTGCCGGTCACCACCAAGGTGGGAACCTCGATGCGTGACCACGAGTCCGCCTGGAAAGGCCCCCCGAGCTGGATGCCCGGCTGCGGCGAGAGCGCGACCGCGCACTTGAATCGCGGGTCGATGAAGGTGGCGTCGGTTTTCCCCGGCAGATTCACGCGCAAGCCGACCATCGCCAGGGCCGTGCTTGATCCGGCGCATTGTCCTGCCACTGCGATCTGGTCCGCCGCCAGGCGACCCGCTAGCAACTCGCTGCCGGGATCGTCGCTCAGCAGCTTGTCGAGAACGAAGCCTACGTCCTCGGGCCGGAGGTGGAAGTCCTTGACGCCGCCCATCCCCCGCAACCCTAGCTCGTCAACGGCCTTGCGGTCGCTGCCGATGTGGGTCAGGAACACCACGATGTAGCCGTGCCCGGCCCAATGGGTTCCCAGATACGTGAAGGCCTCGCGCGATTCCCCACCGCCGTGCGAGAAGATGATGACCGGGAAAGGCCCGTTGCCGTGATCGAGACTCGGCGCGTAAGTCCGGACCGGGATGTCACGCGTCCGTGCCGCATCGGTCCAGGTCAAGTCCTGCGACTCAATCTGAAACGCGCGTTGCACTGGCCCGTCGTTGCGGCTCGGATCGTCGTGTTCGGAGAGGGCCGCCCGCGCCGAGGAGGCAACCAGACAGGTGATCGAGAGGACGAACGTGGCAAAGGCCGCACTCGTCAGCGGTTGGAGTTTCATGAATCCTCCCCGTTTCGCGGTGTTTGGTCGTCACTTGGTGCTGCCCGGGTCTGCGTCGCTTCGCCTTCACTGTGTTCCTTGACCGTCTCGGACCTGAGGTACGACCTAGCCTCGGGACTGTCCTTGAGGTAGGCGTCCCAGAACTCGAGCGTCGTCGACTGCACGTAGGCCAGGTGATTTGGGTTGGGGGTCCCGCATTTCGATAGGCGACGCCCCCCCCGATGCCACCGAAATCATGATGGGCCCCCTCGATGTACAGCAGATATCTGTCCTGGGACGATGCGAACCGGAAGGGATCCAGCCGCCAATCCGCCGGATCTCCGTTGCGGCCCCAATCATTCGAACCGGTGATCGAGATGAACGGACGGGTCAGAGTTTCCCAGGACTTGTCGTCGAATTGCGGACCCTTGCCCTGCGGCGAGATCAGCACGAACGTCTTTGGACGGTTGTCGGCGTGACCGGTCATCGAGCCACTCGCTCCTGGATTTCCGACAATCCAGCCACTCTCGACGGGTTTACAGGAATTAACCCAGTTTCGCTGGCCCGGTGTCGGGACCATTTCGAGAGTTTGTTCGATTGTGGCCGTCTCGTGGACGGCGTTCGTGGCAATCGCCAGAAAAAGGGCGGTCCCCATCGCTGGGTACCGCCTGGGCCACGCGGCAAGCCTCGATGCGCCTCAGTCACCCTGGGATGTCCAGCCGTTTGCCGAAGGTCAGGCGATCGTCGTGGAGCCGGTAGTAGTCGGCGATCGTGCTCAGCAGGGTATAGCCTTGCTTCAGGTAGAACCGACGCGCGGGCTCGTAGGCGGGAAGGGACGATGTCTCGGCCAGCAGCCAGCGGCCGGCGGCGGCCCGGACGGCTTGCTCGACAGCCTGTTCGATGCCCC
>JBGSYY010000245.1:0-3766 GCA_041750675.1 Isosphaeraceae bacterium
CCGCGTCATTTCTTGTTCACTCGCGCGGGCTGTCCTGAGAAGCTCAGAAAGCCTGATCTCATGCAAGCAACCACTCTCCCAGGATGTTCCTGACCTGAGCCGGCGTTGTTGCTCGGCGGATCGCGCCCGTACGCAGCAAGGCACAACGCTCCTCCTGCCCAGGCGCATTCCCACGAATTCCCGAACTTCTTGACCCAAACCCGGTTTTTCACACTTTTTTGTTTTTCTTTGTCCCGTGAACCACGTTTCTCGCAGTATATTATCTCTTCGAGCCTGGATTAAGAGCTCGAATCTCTTCTTCCAGGTCTCAAGCGCCTTACGGCATGACGCCGCGTCGCTCGCGACATTTCCGAGATTTCTCATCCACACAACTCCCACTCGGAGTCCGTCATGAAGCGCCCCGTCCGCCGTCCTGCCCGCCGCCCCCTTAGAACCCTGGAAGCGCTGGAATGCCGACGTTTGCTGGCGACCATCGTCGTGACCAGCGCCGGCGACACATCCGTCCGAGACAACGTCCTCACTCTCCGCGAAGCCATCGAGATCGCCAATGGCACGCTCGACCCCACCACGCTCGATGCCGGCGAGGCGGCCGGCGTCACCGGCACGGTCAACACCGGCCCCACCAACCGCGACGTGATCGAATTCAACATCCCCGGTGCGGGCGTCCAGGTGATCGCCATTTCCGGCGACCTGCCCACCATCAGCGATCCCGTCGAGATCAACGGCTACTCCCAGTCCGACGCAGCGCCCAACACACTTGATGTCGGCTCCGACGCCGTACTCCGCATCGAGCTTGACCTCAGCGGCCTAGGCATCGTCCTCGCCGGCGGCGACAGCCTGGTCCGCGGCCTGGCGATCGGCACGTCCTCAAACTACCCCGGCGTTGATATCCAGTCCGACCGGAACATCATCGAGGGCAACCATATCGGCGTTGATGCCACCGGGACCCAGAGCCGAGAAAACCCGCTCATCCAGGTCTGGGTCAAGACCGGCGCCGACAACCTCATCGGCGGAATCACCCCGGCCGCCCGAAACGTCATCGCCGGCGGCTTCAGCAACGCCGCGGGAATGATCACCCTCGGCGGTGTGCCCTTCGGCGCGTTCCCGATTCCGCCATCGAACACGTTCATCCGTGGCAACTACATCGGCACCAACGCCGCCGGAACCGCCGCGCTCGGAAACGGCGGTGAAAACGGGATCTTCATCAAGGAAGCCTTGGGCACCGTCATCGGCGGAGACGACGCCGCGGATGGTGTCGTCGATGGCAAAAGTCGCGCCGGGAATCTGCTGGCGGGCATCCTCAACGAGGCAATTTCGATCAGCTCCAGCCTTGCCTCTCAGGACGGCAGGTTTGACGGTGTCACGATCCAGGGCAACACCATCGGCCTCGACAGCACCGGCAATACCGCGCTCGCCGGCGGCGTTGGTATCGGCACCAACGGCGCGCGAGTCGAGCTGGGCCTCATCCAGATCGGCGGAACCACCGCGGGCGCAGGCAACGTCATCTCCGGCCACTCCAACTACGGCTTGCTCGTCAACGGTGTCATCGTTCATATCGAGGGCAACCGCATCGGCACCAATGTCGACGGCACCGCAGCGATTCCCAACCTCGTTGCGGGCATCTCCGTCCAGGTCGGCGGTACCGGTAGTCCCAACGTCGACTACCGGATCGGCGGCCCATCCCCAGGCGCGCGCAACCTCATCTCAGGCAACGGCACATCCCAGTTCGCCGCCGACGGCATCGAGGCCTCCGGCATCACCTCCGGCCTCATCTTGATCCAGGGCAACTGGATCGGCGTCGCCGCCGACGGCGTTACCCCGCTCCCCAATAGCGGCAACGGCGTCAATGTCGTGAACCGCCCGGCGTTCGTCGGCGGCATCGAGCCGGGCGAGGGCAATCTCATCGCTTTCAACGCGCGTGCGGGCGTGCTCGTCAGCGGAGCGAATGTGACAACCGTCCTTGCGGCCATCCTGGGCAACTCGATTCACGGCAATGGCGGCCTCGGTATCGATCTCGGCGGCTTCGACGGCGGCCAGGGCGCGGGTCAGGGCAACGGAGTCACCCCCAACGACCTCGGAGTCCCTCCCGACCAGGACACCGGCCCCAACGACCTCCAGAACTTCCCCGTCATCACCAATGCAGTGGTGACGAGCCAGGCCCCCAGCTTTATCCACAGCGTCGATTTCACACTCGCCAGCACGCCCAACACCAGCTTCCGCGTTGAGCTCTTCGGCAACACCGTCGCCGATCCCAGCGGTCACGGCGAGGGCCAGTTCTTTCTCGGCTCCGTTGAAGTCACAACCGACGCGACCGGCAACGTCACCAGCACACAAAACGCTTTCCCCGCGCTCGCCCGTTACAACTTCGTCTCGGCCACGGCCACAGCCCTGCGAAATACGGTGGAGTCGATCGGTGTCGCCCAGACCTCGCCCGGCCAGTACGGTGGTACCTCCGAGTTCTCGGCGACAACCAGCTTCCTCCTCATCGAGCCGGCAGCGCTCGACCTGTCGATCACGGCCGCGGCCTCACCGGTCAACGTCACTCCCGGTCAGGAGGTCACCTACACCTTCACTCTCGTTAGCCCTCCCGATAGCAGCAACGCCTCAAACGTCGCACTGACCGTGGCGCTCCCGCCCGGCACAGGCTTCCGATCCTTCACCGCGCCCGCGGGGTTCACCTCGACCACACCTCCCCTCGACGGCACGGGCAACGTGACCTCGTCCACGCCCACCCTTATCTTCGGTTCCAGCTATGTGTTCACCCTGGTCGTCCAGGTCGATCCCGGAGCCGCCAACGGGACGCAATTTTCCGCCAGCGCCTCGTTAACCTCCGACACCACCGATCCCGATCCCAGCAATAACTCCGCGTCCGCCACCGCGACAGTCGCCATTGAAGGCGAGCCAATCGCCGACCTGTCCATTGTGGCCCTCACCGATACGCCCGACCCGGTCATCGCGGGCCAGTCGCTCACGTATCAAATCACGATCCTCAACAACGGCCCAAGCACCGCGACCAACGTGGTTCTGACCGATCTCCTTCCCGCGAATGTCGTGTTCCTCTCCACAACCGCAGGCGTCTTCGACCCCCAGCTCAACCAGGTCGTCGCCAACCTCGGCACGCTCGCAAGCGGCCAGCAGCTTTCGGTGACGATTGTTGTGCAGCCCACGCTCGCCGCCGCCGGCTCGGCGATCCTCAACACGGCAAGCGTCTCCTCCGACCAGATCGACCCGAACACCTCCAACAATCAGCAGCAAACTCTCTCGACCCAGGTCCTGATCCCGCCCGACGATCTCATCGCGCCAGCCATCGCCACGGTCGCGCGCTACGGTTTCCACAGCCAGCCAACCTACCTCGTCGTCAACTTCAGCGAGCCGATGGACCCGGCCACCGCCTCCGATCCCGGCCGTTACATCGTCCTGGGACGAGGCCCCGACCATCGCCTCGGCACCGCCGACGACACCCGCTTTCTCCCCGCCAGCGTTGTTTACGACGCGCAAAACCAGCGCGCGATCGTTCGCTTCACTCAGCGCCTCAGCGTCTTCCGTAACTATCGACTGGTCCTCGATGCGTCCTCTCCGTCCGCGCTCCGCGACCTCGCCGGCAACCTGCTCGACGGCGACAACAACGGCCAGCCCGGCGGCGACGCCCACATCGCCGTCAATCGACGCCTGCTCGCCGGCCCAGCCCGCAATGTGCCGATGCCGGTGATGCCAATGGCCGAAAGCCACACGACGATCACGGCCCCGGGCGGCCCGTCCGCACTGC
>JBGSYY010000246.1:0-2694 GCA_041750675.1 Isosphaeraceae bacterium
GCGCCGGCGGCCCCTGGATCATCGGCGGCCTGCGCGTCGCCGAACGCCAGCGTCGCTGGCATCTCTGGCTCGACCGAGCCACGCAACACCTCGCGTGCGGTTCCGTTTGTGTCTCCAATGGCGTCCGCCAGTTCAGCATCGACCAAGCCCGCCTCGACCCCAAACGCCTCATCGTCATCCCCAACGGAGTCGACCTGGCCCGAATCGACCAGGCCATCCCCACTCCCCGATCCACACTCGGCATCGACGACTCCGTCCCCGTCGTCCTTTTCGTCGGTCGCCTCGACCCCCAGAAGGGAATCACAAACCTACTGGACGCCTGGACACAAATCGGCCCGCTCAGGCCCGATGCCCAGCTCCTGTTCGCCGGCGAGGGCCCCGAACGGCCCCGCATCGAACAATGGATCGCGGCCCACCCCGAGCGACGCTCCTCCACTCACCTTCTCGGCCAACGCCCGGATGTTCCGGGCTTGCTGAAAATGGCGAGCTTGCTCGTCCTCCCATCCCTCTGGGAGGGCATGCCCAACGTCGTGCTCGAAGCCATGGCCGCCGGCCTCCCGGTGGTCGCCACTCAGGTCGAGGGAACCGAGGAACTCCTCATTCACGGAGAAACCGGCTGGTTGGTACCCCCCAACGACCCCGCCGCCCTGTCCCACGCCATTCTCGACGCCCTGAGCCATCCCCAGGCTGCCCGCCGGCACGGCGAGCGCGGGCGGCTCCGAGTTCAGGAACACTTCGACCTCAGCCACTCTCTCCGCGCCTACCAGCAACTCTGGGCCGACGTCCTGGGCCTTCCCGGTGATCGTTTCGCCTTGGACCACCCACTCGCCATCTCCCCCACCGATCCGGCTTGACGCCGCATCCCGTCTCGCTAGAGTTCCTGGGTGCGTCGGTCCATACGGAAGGTCCCAGGATCCAGCGAGCAAACCAGCCCATGGAATCGGGCGCCGGTCGGCATCTCGATAACGAGCCTGTCCACGAGCCAGTCCTCCTCGACGCGGTCCTGGAGTGGCTCGCGCCGACCGAAGGGATGCTCCTCATCGACGGCACCGTCGGCGCAGCCGGCCACACCGTCGAGCTTGCCCGCAGGGTCGGTTCCACCGGCCGCGTCCTGGGCTTCGATCGCGACCCCCGAATGCTCGAACTCGCCGCGCAACGCATCGCGGGTCTCCCCGTCGAATTGATCCACGCTCCCTACAGCGAAATCGGCTCCACCCTCCAGGCTCGCACCCTGGGCCCCGTCGATCGCATTCTCGTCGACCTCGGCCTTTCCTCCGATCAACTCGCCTGGACCGGCCGTGGCTTCAGCTTCGGCCGCGAGGACGACCCGCTCGACATGCGCTTCGACACCACCGAGGGCACCCAAACCGCCGCCGATCTCGTCAACGAGCTCGAAGAATCCGCGCTCGCCGATCTCATCTACGAGTTTGGCGAGGAACGCCATTCCCGCCGCATCGCTCGCGGTATCGTCTGGTCACGCGAGCGTGACGGTCCCATCACCACGACCGGCCGACTCGCCGAACTCGTGCGTCGATCCGTTCGCGGTCCAAGGCAGAAAATCGATCCCGCCACCCGCGTCTTTCAGGCCCTGCGCATCGCCGTCAACGACGAACTCGTTCATCTCGACGCCCTCCTCGCCGAATCGGCGACCTGGCTCGCCCCCGGCGGCCGTCTGGCCGTCATCAGTTTTCACTCGCTCGAAGATCGCCGCGTCAAGCACGCGTTTCGCGATCATCCCGATCGCTGGAAAGTGTTGACCCGCAAGCCCGTCACGGCAAGCGAGTCGGAGATCCAACGAAACCCACGCGCTCGGAGCGCCAAGCTAAGGGTGGCCGAACGATGCACGACCACGGACGGGATCAATCGGTGACCGACGAAACCCCCAATCCCACGACCGACGAAGCCAAAACGGACGCGAAGTCCAAGAAGGGGGCAAACCCCCTCGTCAGCGGCGGAATCGCCGCCCTCGGCCTTTCCGCAAGGCTCGGAAAATCCGCCGGCGGGGCCGCACTCAAGGGCCTCAGCCACATCTCGGTGACCAACCGGATGCGCATCGCCGTTGTGCTCTCCGGCGCAATCACCGGCGGCGTCGTCATGAGCAAGATTTCCCCCGGCGACAAACCCAAGCCCGCCGACACCCAGGCCACGGTGGCCAAAACCGCGCCTCCACTCTCCATCCCCAACGCCTCCAGGAGCGCTCCCGACACGCCACCCCCGCCCGAGGACGACGCTCCGCGGCTTGATTATTCCGGCACGGCACAGGCCCCTCCGCCCGGAGACGACGAACCGCCACCCTGGAATCCGGCCGATCGAACCAACCCCAATCTCGCTCTCGAACCCGGCGAAGATCCGCCCTTACCCATCGGTGCCGGCATTCCGGAACCGCCCGCCACCCTCGCCGCGACACCGCGGAGCAATTCCCTCGATTCGCCCCCCCCCCCAATCATCGGCACCACCCAGTCCGACCTGAGCCACGAACTCGCCGTGGGCGGCGAAGCCCCGCCACTCGCCTTCGAAGCGGTATCACCGCCGCCCGTCGATCTCGAGATTCCCCCATCACCCGTCGCATCCGCATCGGGTGCGGAACCGGGCCTCCAGGACGCCCCACCCCTCCTCGTCAGCGAACCCGGGGAATCCTCTTTCGACAGTCAACCTGCCGGCCCCTCCGCTCGTGAGGGCCAACCAGCCGCAACC
>JBGSYY010000247.1:0-3937 GCA_041750675.1 Isosphaeraceae bacterium
CGACGCCGTCTACGCCGCCGACTATACACGCGACCACCCCGACGATCCCCTACGGTGCGTCATCCCCGCCCGAATCGAGCCGACCGAAGCCTGGCTTAAATCGCTGGCCGCGGGCGACACCCTGATCGGGCCCGCCGTCGAACGGCGACGCCACGAATGGCCCTGGCCCGCAGGCGTGGACCTCGCCGACCCGACACGCTGCACCCCAAGTTTGCAGGCGCTCGACCAGGTCGCCCGCGCCGCCTGGCACAGTGGCGAGAGCCTCGACCCCTGGACCGTCGAGCCGATCTATCTTCGACGCAGCGCCGCCGAGGAAAAGGCGGAGGCAATACCGTGACACCCACCGCCTCTCAGGAACGCACCGAGGCCACCTACGGCCTGCAATGGAACCGCTTTCGGATCGTCCGGCCCGACGAGGACGCCGCCACCTTCCGCTCACGCACCGGGCTTGAGCCCCAATCGCTCGCCGGGACGACCGTCCTCGACGCCGGCTGCGGCATGGGTCGTTATCTGCGAATCGCGGCGACCGGTCATCCCCGGCTACTCGTCGGCATGGACCTCAGCGAAGCCGCCCACGCCGCGGCCGACGTGACGGCAGACGTCGACTCAGCGCCCATCCTCCTTGTCCGCGGCGACCTGCTCCGCCCGCCGTTCGGCCCCGATACCTTTGATCACATCTATAGCCTCGGCGTGCTCGACCACACTCCCGACCCCCGCCGAGCCTTCCTCGCCCTGGCACGCCTCCTCAAACCGGGCGGGCGAATCGTGATCTGGGTCTACGAGCGGGAGCGGCCATTTTTGGAGTGGATGAAAGACAGCCAGCGCGCCGTCTCGACCCGCATGCCCGTCCCCGTGCTGGCTGGATTCAGCCGCCTGATGGCTCCGATGGGTGAGATCAAGCGCCGCTTGATGGCAAGCCGCCTCTGGCCCGTGCAGCGCCTGGGCGTAGCGCTCCACGTCTTGAGCCTCGGCGTCTCGATGCACCCCGACGCCGAGGTCCGCGTCTGCGACACCCTCGACTGGTATGCCCCCAAATTCATGAGTCGGCACACGCTCGACGAGGTGAAAGCCTGGTTCGCCGAGGCGGGCCTGGTCGCCATCGAGGACATCTCCGCCCGCGCCAACTTCTTTCACGAAGGCCAGGGGCACGGCATCAACGTGGCAGGATGTCGAGCCCGAACAAGCCTGGAACATGAGGCTCCCCTCGTCCAGGACAACTCCTCTTCACCCGGATCGTGACGAAATCTCGAATCGACTTCATTTCCGCACCAAGCTGACTTTCCCCAGCCGCCCAGCCGAAGGAATAATCCGACCACGCCACTTCCATTATCACCATTTCTTTCGCAGACATGACGAATGTTTCACGTGAAACATTCCAAGATGTTTCACGCCCTCTCTCTCCCCTCCAAAGTTCTCGACTCCGCCACCTTGCCCGCGACTCGCCCGAATCCTAGACTCGGCTCGACGAATCGATGGGCACGGGGTCACGGACGGGAGCAAGCGTCATGAGCGAACCGAAGGCCGGGCCGGAAGTCAATCCGCTCCGCGCATACCTCCCCCGCACCCGCGCGCCCGAGCCATGCTCGGTGGTCCTGTTCGGGGCAACCGGCGACCTGACCCACCGCAAGCTCGCCCCGGCGCTCATGCGGGTGGCCGTCGAGGGCCAGATGCCATCCGAGTACGCCATCGTCGGCTTCGCCCGCCGCGACTGGGACGACGCCAGGTTCCGCGACGAGCTGCACGGCACCCTCAAAGACGCCAAGGTTCCCGACTTCGAGCAAACCTGGCCCGCCTTCGCCGAGCGTCTCCTCTTCTGTCCCGGCACTTTCGACGACCCGGCCGCCTACGACAAACTCCGCGAAACCCTCGAACGCGCCGACCAGAAACTCGGCACCAAGGGCAACCGACTCTATTATCTGGCCGTCGCCCCCGAGTTCTTCGTCACCATCGTCGAGCATCTCGGCAAGGCCGGCCTCATCTATCCCCATCAGCAAGATTCGCCCTGGAGCCGCGTCGTCGTCGAGAAACCGTTCGGCGAAGACCTGGCCAGCGCCCGCAAGCTCAACCGCGACCTCTCTCGCGTGCTGGGCGAGACCCAGACCTACCGCATCGACCATTATCTGGGCAAGGAAACCGTCCAGAACATCCTGGCCCTGCGATTCGCCAACGCCATCTTCGAGCCGCTCTGGAACCGCCGGCATATCGACAGCGTGCAGATCACCGTGGCCGAGGAAGTCGGTATGCCCGGCGGCCGCGGCGCGTATTACGAAACCGCCGGCGCGATCCGCGACATGGTCCAGAACCACATGATGCAGCTCCTCTGCCTCGTGGCCATGGAGCCGCCCGTCAACCTCTCGGCCGACGCCGTGCGCAACGAAAAGGTCAAAGTCCTCCAGGCCCTGCCCCGCTGGTCGACCGAGCAGGTGATGGCCAATGTCATCAAAGGCCAGTACGGCCCCGGCTCGATTCAGGGCAAGGACGTGCCCGGCTATCGCCAGGAAAAAGGCGTCGCCGCCGATTCCAAAACCGACACCTATGTCGCCATCCGCGTCGAGCTGGAAACCTGGCGCTGGGCCGGCGTTCCGTTCTACCTGCGCACCGGCAAACGCCTCCCCAAACGCGCCACCGAGATAGCCATCCAGTTCAAAAAGCCGCCGACCCACTTCTTCGAGGCCGACGAGGAAAGCATGGGCGGCGCGAACCAGCTCGTCCTCCGCATCCAGCCCAACGAAGGTGCCAGCCTCGCCTTCCAGGCCAAGGTCCCCGGCTCGCGCCGGCGGCTCCAGGAAGTCCGCATGGAATTCCGCTACGGCAACGCCTTCGCCGCTCCGCCGCCCGAGGACTACGAGCGTCTCCTGCTCGACGTCATGCTCGGCGATCCCACCCTCTTCACCCGCATCGACGAGGTCGAAAGCGCCTGGGAGTTCATCACCCCCATCATCGACGCCTGGCAATCCACCGGCGTCGAACCGAAAATCTACGAGGCCGGCACCTGGGGCCCTGAAGCCGCCGACGCCCTGCTCGCCCCCGACGACGCCCACTGGCGACGACTCTGAAAATCAGACGAGGAGCACCTTCTCTCTAAACGGCGACTGGCTCCGAGTCTTCGAGATGCCTCGCCCCCGTTTCCAGAGAGACCCTCGAAGGAAAGGCTTCCAGGCAATGACCGAATCCAAGGCCGCCCAAACCAACGCCTTCCTCAACGGCCAGGGCATCGCCGTCGCCCTCGACCACATCGAGGACGAACTGGCCCGCCTCTGGGGCCCAGGCGCCGAACGCGCCGATGGGCCGGATCTCGATCAGCCCGCCGTCACGCGGATCTCGCTCGCGAATCTCGTCATTGCGGCGCTGGAGGCCGACGGACCTCAGCTCGAAAAAGCACTGGAAACCGTCGTCTCGCGCTATCCCTGCCGGGTCATCGTGCTTCGCCAGGGATCGGCCGATCCCGGCCAGCCGGTTTCCGCCGAGGTCTCCGCCCAGTGCTTCCTGCCCGCGCCGGGGCTATCGCAAGTCTGTAGCGAACGGATCATTCTGGGCGCGGCCCCTGATGCGCTCGAACGTCTGCCGGGCGCGGTACGTCCGCTCCTGGAGTCGGATCTGCCCATGATCGTCTGGTGGGTCGGCGACCCTCGACCATACCAGGCGCTCTTCCGCGAACTGGCCGATGAGACCACACGACTGATCGCCGACCTTGCCGACCCCTCGGCCGAAGTCGCCGCCGTCGTCGAATCCCTCGATCCCACTCAGAGCGGTTACGCCTTCGGACGCGACCTCGCCTGGTTCGGTATCCAGCGCTGGCGCGATCTGGTCGCCCAGTTCTTCGATGTCCCCGACCCCATGGCTGCCTTGGCACGTATCGTTTCGGTGGAGATCGAGGCGGCCGCCGCCACGGCCGACCGCCCCACGCGAGTGGGCTGCTGGCTCCCCGCCTGGATGG
>JBGSYY010000248.1:0-2860 GCA_041750675.1 Isosphaeraceae bacterium
GATCGGCCTCGATTCGCTCGCAGGCATAGCCGGCCCAGTCGCCGCAGATGCGGTTGAAGTTGCCGTCGAGCGTGGTGCAGTGGCAGGCGTAGCCCGCAATCAGGGCGCGGAGGGTGCCGGAATCGTCTGGCTCGGTGACGCGGAGCAGGGGGAGAGAGTGGTCGATGGGGGCATCGGGGCTGACGCCGAAGCCGACCCACTTGCCGTCCTTGACAACGCGGCGATTGACGGCGAAATCAACGGAGCCTTGGGCGTAGCCGAGGAGGGCGGGGCGTCGGTCGGCGAGCGCCCGACGAGCGGCCTGAACAATGGCCTCGACGAGCGCTTGGGAATAGGCGTCGAGCCGGTCTTGCTGGTCGGGCGTGGGGTCGTCCGGGAAGATCATCGGAGCGTAGCCGACGACGGCGGGGCCGGTGTGAGTGTGGATGACGCACACGGCCAGGCGCTCGCGGGGGAGGTGGTCGTTGGCTTCGAGTTGATGGGCGGCGGCGTCGACGAGCGATGCGGGAACGCCGCAGAGGTCGAGCGTGACGAGGACGCTGGGATCACCATCGCCGATCGCGATGGCCCGGGCGAAGAGGGGTTGCTCGACACCCTCGGATTCGGTGACGCGGTTGCCGTAGCCGGTGAGGCGAATCGGCGTTTTCGGGGTGATGTCGACGCGTGCGAGGCCGACGGCGACGGGCGTCGGAACTTCGGCCTGGGCGGGCAGCCCGGCGATCAGCAAACAGGCGATGAGTGCGAACGAGAGAGACATGGGAGCGAGTCTCCAGCGGGCAGTCGGTCGGGGTGTATCCCATTCCTTCGTAGCCGAGCGGTGGGTGAGCCGCAACCATTGGGTCTGCGACGATCGCGCGTCGATGGGCTCAGACGGGTGGCATGCCGTTGGGGCGGTCGACTACGATCGTCGGGAACAGGCATCGGCCCGAGTGGTCGGGACAGCTTCGAGAGATACATCCTCGTGATGGCAGTGAGACACATGATGAACCGTGGATTGCCTCGGCGGACGTGGATCAAGGGAGTGGCGGCGGCCTGCATGGGCGGGACGGTTCTGGGATGGGATCAGCGCGCGTCGCTCGCCGTATCGCCGAGTATGGTCAAGTCACGGTACGCGTTGAATACCAGCACGCTCATGGGCCACAAGCTACCGATCGATAAGGAACTTGCCCTGCTGGCGAAGGTGGGTTACGACGGCGTTGAGCCTTGGGTGCGCGAGATCGAGGCGTTCGCCGATGGCGGCGGTTCGATCGACGACCTGGGCAAGCAAGTGAAGGATCTGGGCCTGGCGGTGCCGAGCGCGATCTCGTTCTTTGAATGGATCGTGGATGACGACGCCAAGCGCACGCAGGCGCTGGAAACGGCGCGGCGTCATATGGAAATCGTGAAGCGGATCGGCGGCACTCATATTGCTGCGCCGGCGACCGGGGCGACTGATCAGGAAGGGTTGGACCTGCGTCGCGCGGCCGACCGGTACCGCGACCTGCTCAAGATCGGTCGAGAGATTGGCGTGATGCCCGAGCTGGAGATTTGGGGTTTCTCGAAAACCCTGGGAAATCTGGCGGATGTCGCGTTTGTGGCGATCGCCTGCGGCGAGCCGGACGCGACGATTCTGCCGGATGTCTATCACCTGTACAAAGGCGGCTCGGCGGAGGGAGGTCTGCGGATGCTCAATGGCCGGGCGATCCCGGCGATTCATATGAACGATTATCCGGCTGATCCGCCACGGGCGACGATTGACGACAGCCATCGTGTGTTTCCCGGCGACGGGATCGCTCCGTTGCGTGACATCGTTGACGATCTCCGCGCAATTGGGTTCGAGGGGTATTATTCGCTGGAGCTGTTCAACCGCGAATACTGGAAGATGGACCCGGAGCAGGTAGCTCGCACAGGGCTCGAGAAAATGAAGGCGGCGGTGGAGGGATTTGCCTGAGAATCGCGGGGGGAATCGCGGGCAATTGCGTCGGCGAACCGGGCGTGGGTCGTTGGTGTCGGCGTAAGGGTGCCTCGTGCGTCCGGGTCATGAAGCTCCTCGAGCAGGTAAGTCATGGATTCGCCGCTGATCGCGTCTGAACGGAAGCCCGAGCCGACGATGACCTCGGGGTCGACCCCCGGGAGCATCCTCGGGGAGCTGAGGCCGACGATCCGGCTGGCGGGGCCGGTGGTCCTGGCCGAGCTGGGCTGGATGGCGATGGGCGTGATCGATTTGGTGATGGTCGGCTCGTTGGGGCCGAACGCGATTGCGGCGGTGGGCCTGGGGAATATCGTGTATTTCACGATCGCCGTGGCGGGGATCGGCCTTTTGCTGGGGCTGGACGCCTTGGTCTCGCAGGCGTTCGGCGCGGGGAAGGTGGACGAGTGTCATCGTTGGCTGGTGCAAGGGTGCTACCTGGCGGTGGGCGCGGGGCTGCCGGTGATGCTCCTGAACGAGGCCATTCTGCCGTGGTTGCCGAGGTGGGGCATTGATCTTGAGGTGTCGACACTGGCCGCGGGATACCTGCGGACGCTGGGCTGGGGCACGATCCCGCTATTTTTGTTCTTCGCGATCCGCCGCTATCTGCAATCGATGAACCTGGTGAAGGTCATCATGGTGACGCTGCTGGCGGCGAATGTGTTGAACTGGGGGCTCAACTCCCTGTTCATTTATGGACGTGGGGGGCTACCGGCCTTGGGGGTCGTGGGGTCGGGGTGGTCGACCGTTGTGGGGCGTTTTGTGATGTTCACGGCGCTGGCGACCTACGCGGTGGTCTACTCACAACGGATGGGGACAGGGTTGCTGGCCACGTCGAGACGGCCAGACCCCAAGCGGCTGCGCACGCTGATCGGCCTGGGCTTGCCGGCGGCGGCGCAGTTCGAGCTGGAA
>JBGSYY010000249.1:0-3584 GCA_041750675.1 Isosphaeraceae bacterium
TCCGCAAAGTCCGCTCGCATCGAATCTCGACGCCGCGGGCGAAGCGCTGTCGATCGCCCTCGCCAACCCCGAGACCCTCATCCACGCCGCGACGGCCCTGGCGGATATTCCCGGCGTCGAGCCCCAACGCCGACTGGCCGACACGTTTCTCGATCCCAGCATCGCGGCCGACGCACGCGGCCAGGCCGGTGCTCAGCTCGTGCGTAGCATCCAGCGATTCGGGCCGTTGTTGACCGGTCGGCAGGAACAGCGGCTCGTGGAGCTGGCCGCATCCGAGACTGACCCCGCGCTCCATTCCGCCTTTTCGGCCGTCATCGGCACACTGAAGCCCGCGCCGAGTGCCGCAGGCTCACGACTTCGCGACTTCCAGCCCATCGCCGCGCCGGCTTCCAATTCCCCCCAGCCCGACACCTCCCGATGACCCGCTTGAACGATCCCCGCATGGCCACAAACCATCGCGAGCCGACCCCGGGCAACGGTCTACCCGGCGTCATCGGTTCGTCGGCAGCGATGCGCGAAGTTTATCGCACGACCCGCCAGGTCGCGCCGACGCGTGCCTGCGTCTTGCTCGTTGGCGAGACTGGCACCGGCAAGGAACTGATCGCCCGCGCCATCCACGACCTCAGCACCCGCGCGACCGGCCCCTATATCCGCGTCAACTGCGGCGCACTGACCGAGAGCCTGCTGGAAAGCGAGCTGTTCGGCCACGTCCGAGGCGCGTTCACCAACGCGGTCGAGAACCGAACTGGCCGTTTCGAGGCCGCGCACACGGGTTCGATCTTTCTGGACGAGATCAATTCGACCTCGCCCAAGCTCCAGCTCAAGCTGCTGCGCGTGTTGCAGGAAGGCGAGTTTGAGCGAGTCGGCGACACCAAGACGATCCGCGTCGACACTCGCTTCATTGCCGCCACCAACCGCGATCTCGTCGAGGAGATCCACGCTGGGCGCTTTCGCGAGGACCTGTATTACCGCCTCAATGTCGTTCCGATCTATCTGCCGCCGCTCCGCGAGCGGCGCGACGACATCCCCGAGTTGCTTCACTTCTTTCTCAAGAGATACGGCGACCAGAACCGCCGCGAGATCAAGTCGGTCCATCGAGAGGCGATGCGGCTGCTTTGCGAACACGATTGGCCCGGCAACGTCCGCGAGTTGCAAAACTACGTCGAACGCGCGGTCGTCCTGTGGGAAGGGCCTGAAATTCTACCTAATCACCTGCCCGATCCTCTGCGCGGCGAGCCGGCTCCTCGGCTGCTTCGCCCCCGTGGTTCGGTGGCGGATCCCGCCACCCTGGCCGCCGAGCTGGTCCGCCAGGGTATCTCCGCCGCTGGTCCGCAAGCCAACGACCTCCATGACCGCATCGTGGGCCTGGTCGAGCAAGTGCTGATCCGCCAGGTCCTGGCCGGCTGCGACCAGGTCCAGATCAAGGCTGCCGCACGCCTGGGCATTAACCGCAATACTCTGCACAAGAAGCTCCAGGAACACCGGCTCATCGGCTCGGGCGACCCCGCCGAACCCGCGGCCGCCGATGAACCCGCACCCGCCTGAAGTCAAATTCGGGCCGGCTCGCCGCGCAAGCTCCCTTTTCGGTCCACGTGCGCGGTAAGCCTGATCCCCGAATCCGCGATCACTCCCCGCAACAGGCGCAAACGGCCGGAACGTGTACGGTCAGAGTCGCGCCGTATTTTGTGAATTGGTACGGCTTGCCGTCCAGTTCGCCCGACGCCTCCGGCTCCGTCCGATGCGCGACCACCAGGTAGCAATTCGCCTCGTCAGGCTCGAACATCGCAACACCTTGGGCGTCGGTCGTCCGCTCATAGCGATCGTCCTGCTCGGGCTTTAGCTCCGCGCCGCGAGGGATGAACGCAACTCGTTCGTCGGCCAGCGGCTTTCCCTTGTAGAGCAGCTGGATTCGCAGCGGCACGCCCGGCCCCATGGGTGTCACCGGATTGGCCACGGGCACCAACTCCAGATCATGCCCCAGCGGTCGGTCGAATCCGGAATTCTCGGCCGAGGGGCGGTCGAGGCTTGGAGTGGCGACGAAGTAGGTCTTGGCGCTCTTGATCGCCCTCTCCGGTGCATAGGTCATCACCCGATCGAACTGATGGGCCACCACGTAAAGCCCTGCCGCGGCAGGCTCAAAGCGTGCGGTCCAGTAGCCTTCTTGCGGCGTATACCCCATGTCGCGCAGGCGGTCCTTGAGGTCATAGCGCGTGCCAGACGGATCAACGACCTCCAGGGTCGCGCCGTCGAGAGTCGCCAGCTTTCCCGCCAAGCGGAAATCGCGATGCCCGTTGCCGTGGTTTCCCAGCTTCAAGTCGATGTAGACGACATCGCCGGGGCGGACCAGATTGGTGTTGGTCTCGACCCAGGTGTCGTGGGCTTGCGACGCGGACGCCGTCATTGCGATCAATACGATTCCGAACATAGCTCTCTTCATTTTCAAGTTCACTCCACGCATCTTGGATTGGGATGAATCGTCTCAGATTCAGACGGTTTCTGAGTCGTTCGGCTCTGGCAGACGGCTGCTCAACGGCCTGCCGCCTGGTGGGCCATCGCGTCAGTTCAAAGCATGTAGGGACAGCCCGTGTAAAGCTCCGCGGGCGCGTCCGAAACGTCGAGTTCGACCTGCTCCACCTGCGAGAGGCGGGCGAGCGTTTCGCCCAGTTCCAGCAGCATTCCAGCCGAATAGCCAGGCCAGTAAGCCGCGATCCGCCCCTGGCGGTCGATCACGACGACATAGGCGGAGTTCTCCGCCTCGAAGCCGCGTACCACGGTCAAATCCGGATCCAGCACCAAGGGATATCGTGCGTGATGCCGGGCCGCCCACGACTGGGCGACCGGCTCATCCGCGTCGATCACTCCCAGAAATGTCGTCCTGGGATAAGCCGCGCGGACTCGGTTGAAATAGGGTTGCGCCGCCTCGCTGCACGGGCAGCCCAGCTTGATGAAAGTCAGCACCACCGGACCTCGGCCAAGCAACTCGGCCAGGTCGTAGCTCTGACCATCTGTGGCCGGCAAGTGAAAGGTCTGCGCCTTTCGCTCGATGAGCGCCTGTTTGTTGCGCAACGTCTCTTCGCTCACCAGGTGCTTCGTCTCCAGGTCGCCCAGATCCGAGAGCCCGGCCTCGAACCCTGGGGTCGGCTCCGCCGGTAGTTCCGAACGTAGCCGAGCCCAGCCGTAAAACAGGCCCGCCGCCAGCGCGGCGAGCCCAAGCACGATCATCCAGACCGATTTCATCGAATCGCACCTTTCTCAGTACGTATCGCCTGACACCGTTTCGTCTCCCTGCCGGGTGCTGATCGCCCGCCAGATGTTCTGCGCCACCGAATCCTTGATGAACTGCACGTGCCCGTCGCAGAACAGGGTGTTCACCCCTCCGGGATGATTGCTCCGCGCCGCCCTCCAGGCCGGGTTGTGCGGCACGAATGGGCCCAGACAGTCGTACTGTTTCGAGTTCGGCGTCAGATAATGGTTATAGATTGTGCTGCGGTGATCGCCATCCCACCATCCGTTCCCATTATCGAGCCGCCAGCCTCGGCCTGCCGCCTGGCAGCTCGCGTCGGTCAGTGGCATCGAGGCCGATC
>JBGSYY010000250.1:0-3990 GCA_041750675.1 Isosphaeraceae bacterium
ATCCTGCCCGTCGCGCTCGCCTGGCCGCCGCGCTGCCGCTCTTGCTGATCGCCGAGTTGCTCGGAGCGCACGCCACCGATGTCCCCGCCGTCGACCCCGAATACTGGACAACGACGCCCGAGAGCGCCCGCTGGCTCAAGGATCAGCCCACTCTCAGCCGCATGTTCGGCGAAGGCACCAAGGCGTCCGGCGAGCCGGGTTACGCTTCACATTCGATCAATTTCCTCGCCGTGCGCGAGCTGCTCGCCTGGGCACTGCCTCCCGCCTGGAATCTCAGTACCACCAACATCGCCACACCCATCCGCTCAGCCCGCCGCCTTCGCTTCAGCGACGAGCTAGGCCCCATCCGATTTCAAATCGAGGGCCTTTCTCACGTTGTCACCGGCGCGTCCGATGCCTCCAGCCGGCTTGGCCCGGGCACGCGCGTCGGCCCGGTCTACATCCACCCCATTCCGGGAGCGTTGCCCCGCGCCCGCGTGGTCGGTCGAGTGGAATATGCCCGCGACGCCGACGAGGCCGCTCTCGCGCTCCGTCGACTCGGCCTCGATGCCCGCGATGTCCTTGTCATCGAAGACCCCGAGAAACCTTTACCTCCCGGCGGCCCTGCCGTGTCCGGCTCTGCCACCATCGTCGCCGAGCAACCGGAGCGGCTCACCATCGACGTCCAGGCTGACACCCCCGCCTACCTCTTCCTGGCTGATAGCTTCGATCCCGGATGGTCCGCCACCATCGACGGCGTGGCGTGTGCGATCTTTCCCGCCGACATTGGCTTTCGCTCTGTCCGCGTGCCGCCCGGCATGCACCGGGTCTGTTTCGCATACGAGCCGGCGGGCTTTCGACTAGGTCTGGCGTTCAGCCTGGCTGGCCTTGTCTTACTCATCGTCCTGTTCTTGATTCGACGACCCGTACCGACGCTCTCAGCGGACCATGGCCTCGCCCCCTGGCCCTCGCGCTGGCCCTGGATGCTCGCCGCCTTCATGCTCATAGTCATCCTGGCCTCAGTTCCTCGCCTTGCACCTGGCGGCGGCGTGACCATCCAATCCCGCTGGGAGAAAAGCTGGCACCGCTTCACCTGGGGCGCGGGCATCGAGGCGATGGGCCTGACTCTCGCTCCGGCCGTCGATCAGCCAGTCCACCTGACCGGCTCGGCGAATCCACCCGCCCTCACCGCCGCTCGCGAGCCATTTCCGGCGATCCCAGCGCCCCCGCCGCTCGTTTTCTCGGGTCGTGGGATTGAAGAACGGACGCCCACTCGCTAAGCTCGTGTACTTTCCAAGGCTAAATCGTTCAGAAACTTCAACAGGCGGCCACGTTCTTTGGATCGGGCCGGCGGCCTCGGGGCGTGTGATGTCGATCACGAAAGAGCAAAAGCAGGAGATTATGGGCGCATTCGGCCGTACCGAGGCCGACCGCGCACAGGCAGACACCGGGTCGCCCGAGGTGCAAGTCGCCCTCCTGACGGCCCGGATCAACGAATTGACCGATCACTTCAAGTCGCACAAGAAGGACCATGCCAGCCGCCGTGGGCTGCTGATGATGGTTTCCAAGCGGGCCGGCCTGCTTAAGTATCTCCGGCAGCATAACCGCAAGAGCTACCTGGACGTGATCAATCGCCTCAACCTGCGAAAATGAGTGTCCGCGTGCCGCTCGCGCGGGATCGCTAACGACCCGCCCGAGGCCGGGCGCTGGACCTCCCCTTTCCCAGTTCGGCAAACTCGATCGACATGCCGGCCGCGGCTGCTCTTCCCGGCTGGCTTCCCTCTCACACCGTCCCCTTTCAGCCGCCTGCACCCGGTCCCGACCTGGCCGAGGTAGGTGTTCATGGCTATCAGCGTCAAACAGCACGTCTCCGTCTCCAAGACCATCGGCGACAAGACGATCACCCTCGAATCCGGCAAACTCGCCAAGCAAGCCTCAGGTTCCGTCACGATCCGGATCGGCGATACCATTGCGCTTGTCGCCACCGTCGTCGCCCCCGGGCGTGAAGGGCTCGATTTCTTCCCCATGATGGTCGACTATCGCGAGAAAACCTACACCGCCGGTAAGTTCCCCGGCGGATTCATCAAGCGTGAAGGTCGCCCCACGACCAAGGAAATCCTCACCTCGCGCCTGATCGACCGTCCGCTCCGCCCGCTCTTCCCGTCGCAATACCGCCACGAGGTGCAGATTCAGGCCGGGCCGATCGCCTCGGATCGTTCCAACGATCCCGACGTGCTCTCGATCAACGCCGCCTCGGCCACCCTCGTGCTGTCCGAGGGCGTTCCCTTCATGGGGCCAATCGGAGCCGTCCGGCTCGCACGAGTGGATGGCCGCCTCATACCCTTCCCGACCTCCGCCGAGATGGCCAAGTCCGACCTCGACCTGGTTGTCGCCAGCACCGACAAGGCCGTCGTCATGATCGAAGGCTTCGGTCAGGAGCTGCCCGAGGCCGAGATGCTCGAATGCATCCTTGAGGCCCACCGCCTCAACCAGGATATGATCAGCCTCCAGCTTGAGCTTCGCGAGGCCGCCGGCCTCAGCCCGTTCGTTCCCGCCGTCGAGGAGCCGAACCCCCTCGTTCAGACCCTCCACGAGCGCTACGCCCAAGATCTGCGCCAGGCCATGCAGAACTTCGTGAAAGCCGAGCGGAACGCCGCCGCCGACGCCCTCCGCGACCGCGTCCTCGCCGAGATGTGCCCCGAAGGCGCTACCGACGCCCCCAGCCCCCAGGCTCTGAAGTCCGCCTACTATGCGCTGAAGGAACGCGTCGTTCGCGAGTTGATCCTCGACGGCTACCGTCCCGACGGCCGCGGTCCCAAGGACCTCCGACCCATTTTCTGCGAGGTCGCGACCCTTCCCTGCGTCCACGGCTCCGCGATCTTCCAGCGCGGTGAGACTCAGGCCCTCGTCACCACCGTTCTCGGCACATCTGCCGACGAGCAGCGCGTCGACGGCATCATGGACGAGTTCGCCAAGAAGTTCATGCTCGACTACAACATGCCGTCATTCTCCGTCGGTGAGGTCCGGCCGATCCGTGGTCCCGGCCGCCGCGAAATCGGCCACGGTATGCTCGCCGAACGCTCCGTGCAGCCCATCCTCCCGCCCTCGTCCGAATTCCCCTACACGATCCGCGTCATCAGCGACATCCTCGAATCCAACGGTTCCAGCTCGATGGCCTCGGTCTGCGGAGCAACCCTCAGCCTGATGGACGCCGGTGTGCCGATCTCCGACCCCGTCGGTGGCATCTCCACCGGCCTGGTCATGGATGAAGCGTCCGGACGGTATATCCTGCTCACCGACATCCTTGGCGACGAGGATCACTACGGCGACATGGACTTCAAGGTCGCCGGCACCCAGCGTGGCATCACCGGCATCCAGCTCGACCTGAAGAACAAGGGCATCACCCCTCAGATCATCGGCGAGACCCTCCAGCAGTCGCGTGAGGCCCGCCTCGAAATCCTCCGCACCATGCTCCGCGCGATCCGCCGCCCCCGCGAGGAGATCTCCGCCAACGCCCCGCGTTTGATCCAGATCCAGATCAACCCTGAGAAGATCGGCCTCCTGATCGGCCCCGGCGGCAAGAATATCCGCAAGCTCCAGGAAGATACCAAGACCAAGGTTGACATCGACGACAGCGGCGTCGTCTCGATCGCCAGCCTCACCGCCGAAGGCGCCGAGGCCGCACGCGATCGCATTGAGGCCATGACCGCCGGCGTCAAGATCGGCCAGGTGTTCGAAGGCCGCGTCATTGCCATCAAGGACTTCGGCGCGTTCGTCGAGCTGCTCCCCGGCCGCGACGGCCTCGTCCACATCAGCGAGATGTCCGAGGGCTACGTCGCCAACGTCAACGACATTTGCCACATGGGCGACACCATGCTCGTCAAGGTCATCAACATCGACGACCAGGACCGCGTCAAGCTCTCCCGCAAGCAGGCCCTCGCCGAGCGCGGCATCGAAGACGCCTACGCCGTCGCCCACCCCGCCTCCGAACGATACGAGACTCAGTTTAAG
>JBGSYY010000251.1:0-7674 GCA_041750675.1 Isosphaeraceae bacterium
GCCCATGGCGGCGGCGACGGTGCGGGCGACCTGGCATTGCTCGACGACGCGATCGACGGATCGGCCGCGATCGACAAGCCCAGGCCCCCAGGCCACGGCGAAAATCCGGTGCGAGCTGGCCGTGTTGAAGTGATGTTGGAACGGTACGGCGGCGAGTGGATTGCTGTCTCGACCGCAGTCCGGGACGACCATGAAGACCGTGCGGCCGCGATAGTAGGGGTCGGCCTCGGCGGCCTCGTGGAGGCGGCGAAGTGATTCGTCGACGATCGTGACGCCCAGGGTGTAATGCGCTTTGTTACCCCAGTGAACGTAGTCGGGATCGTTGAAATTGATGAGCATCAGGCGGGGTTGAAGCCTGCGCATGGCCCAGAGGGCCAGCTCGGCCAGCAAACGATCGCCACGCGGATTGACGAAGCCGGAGCGGCCGTAGTAACCCTCCCAGGCTTCCCAAAAGCGCTCGATCTCGGGGTTGGTGGCGTTGACGTCGCGGGCGCGGCGGTCGAGCTGCTCAAGGCTGTGCAGCTCCTTTTCCTTCTCCGCCTTCTGCTCGCCGCGAAACCGACCGGCGGCCAGGCTGGCGCGGAGCAGGTAGAGCTTGTATCGATAAAGGCTGAGGACCGTCGAGCGGTAATCGATGCCGAAGAGGTGGTGGTTGGAAAAGGAGTAGAACTCCTCGTCGATGCGGTCCTCGCCGTTGATGATGAGGGCCTGGTGCGAAGGAACGTCGAAGGCCTTGCGGAAGCCTTCGAAGAGAGTTGGCACCTTGGCCTCGAAGCGAGCGCCCAGCAGGCGGCTGTCGACGTCCTTATAGACGTCGTAGATGCCGGTAAGGATGTTGAGTGTGCCTTCGCCGTGGCTGGTCTGGACATCGGGGCGGCTGGCGATTTCCATCAAGGGAAAGCAGACGCCGGCGGGGGCCAGCACGTTTTTCAGGAATGGTGCGTATTCGGCCTGGGGGGCGATCGTCTCTTGCCGTCGCACGCCGCCGCCGAAGCGGACGATGATCACATTGGGCCCGTCGTAGGGCCTGGTGGGAGGAGTGGTTTCAGCGCCAGCGCGGGCCGTGGCCAAGGGTCCGGCAGCCAGGCCGGCGGCGATTGAGTTGAGGAACTGACGGCGTTGCATGATCTCGAATTCCTCAGGACGGGACGCGGAGGCATCGAGTGTTGAACTTTTGGCAGTCGGAGAGTTTACCCGGAGAGTGGGCCGACGGTTTCACGGGGGTGTATCGGCGTGTGGCTACAATGCCTCAGGCCTGGGTGCTTCCTCGATCGAAACAATGCTTTTCGTTACGGTTCCGCCGGAGGACGATCAAAGTGAAAAGTGAGGAAGTGTCAGAAATTGTCAGCCCGGATACGCTCCGCGAACGTCGGCTGCCGCCGGGGCAATCGCTGACGCGGAAGTGGCCGGTGCTGCACGCCGGGTCGGTCCCTGGGATCGACCTGGAACATTGGAGCCTGCGCCTGGACGGGCTGGTCGAGGAACCCAAGAGCTGGACCTGGGACGAGTTCCGCTCTCTGCCGAGCGTCAAGGTTCGGGCGGACATGCACTGCGTGACTCGCTGGAGCCTGCTCGACAATCTCTGGGAAGGCGTCCTGGTTTCCGAGGTGATGAAGCACGTTCGTCTCACGCCGACTGCGAGGTTCGTGCTGGTCCATGCCGAGCAGGGCTGGAACACAAACCTGCCCCTCGCCGACTTTCTGGCCGACGATTGCCTGTTTGCCTGGGCGAATTCCGGGAACACGTTGACGCCGGACCACGGCTGGCCGTTGCGACTGGTCGTTCCCCGGCTCTATGCCTGGAAAAGTGCGAAGTGGGTTCGTGGAGTCGAGTTTCTTGCCGAGGATGCGCCGGGATTCTGGGAGCGGAACGGATACCACCACCGGGGCGACCCCTGGGCCGAGGAGCGCTTCTGGTGAAATGATCCTAAGAACGTGGAGAGTGGCATCGGTTTGACGGCGCTCGGCGGCGTGGGCTGTCGTTGGCGATTGGTGTCGGGCGATGTTAGGCTAATACGCAGTTGCGAACGGCCTTTGGTGTTGACTCCGTGTCTCGCCCGATTCCACAAGCCAGCCAGGCCCTCAGATGACAACGCTTGCTCGAACCGACCTTCTGAAAAACACACGTCCGGCGACACTTGGAGAGGGTCTGAGTCGGATCGTGGGTGTCGAGAATGTCATCGTGCATCGCGATGAACTGCTTGTTTACGAGTGCGACGGCTTCACGATCGAGAAGAGCGTGCCGGATGTGGTGGTTTTCCCGACCACGACCGAGCAGGTGGTCGAGATCGTCCGCCTGTGCGGCGCGCTCGGGATTCCGTTCGTCGCGCGCGGGGCGGGCACGAGTTTGTCGGGGGGAACCCTGGCGGTGGGTGGCGGCGTCATGATTTGCATGACGCGGATGAAGCGAATTCTGGAAGTGAATTTGCGCGACCGCTACGCGATTGTCGAGCCGGGCGTGGTGAATGTCTGGCTGACGCGAACACTGGCGGGGACGGGTTTTCACTATGCACCTGACCCGTCGAGCCAGGGGGCGTGCACGATCGGCGGCAACGTGGCGACGAACTCGGGCGGGCCGCACACGCTGAAATACGGTGTGACCGTCAATCATGTGATGGGCGTGGAGCTCGTGTTGCCGGATGGGACGATCGTGGAGGCTGGAGGGACGGCCGAGGATGATCCGGGCTACGACCTCACGGGCCTGATCGTGGGCAACGAGGGGACGTTCGGGATCGTGACCAAGGTGATTGTGCGGCTCACACGCGATCCGGAAGGCGGACGAACGTTTCTTGGTGTCTTCGGGACCGTGGATGCCGCGGCCAGCGCGATCAGCGGAATCATTCAGGCAGGAATTGTGCCGGCGGCTCTGGAGATGCTGGATAACCTGATGATTCAGGCGGTGGAGCAGGCGTTCCACTTTGGTTTCCCGACGGATGCGGGGGCGGTTCTGATTATCGAAACCGACGGCCTGGAAGCGGGCCAGGAGGCCGACGCGGCGGCGATCGCCAAGATCGTCGAGGCGAACGGCGGCGAGGTCAAGAAGCGGATTCCCTGGCGAACGCGGACCGAGCCGGAGTATGTCGGAGTCTGGAAGAGCCGGAAGGCGGCCTTTGGCGCGATTGGGCGTTTGAGCCCGACGTTTTGCACACAGGATGGCGTGGTTCCGCGAACCAAGCTGCCCGAGATCATGCGGGTGATCGCCGAGGTGGGTGCGCGGCACCAGATCCGAATCGCCAACGTGTTTCACGCTGGAGATGGGAATATCCATCCGATTTTGATGTTTGACGAGCGCGAGCCGGAACAGGTTGTTCGCGTGCTGGAGGCGAGCCACGAAATTCTCGAGGCCTGCATTCGCCTGGGTGGGAGTGTGACCGGGGAACATGGAATCGGCGTCGAGAAGATCTCGTTCATGCCGATGCTGTTCTCGGTGGAGTCGCTGGCGGCGATGGCGCGAGTGCGTGCGGTCTTCAATCCCGAAGGCCGATGCAGTCCCGAAAAGCTGCTGCCGGGCGGGGCGGGCTGCATCGAACGGAAAAGTCCGGGGCGGCGAGCCTCAGCGTGATGGGTCGGCGGTCGTGGGTTCGTGGAAAGATCAGGGCGGTTCACCAACCATGTGAGAGAGAGGGACGACCCCTTGTCCAAAGCGCTCCGCTTCTCTCGCTGGCGGCGGCTACCGGGCGCGCATCGCGTGTTCGAGAAGATGCTGCCAACCCATGCGGAGACCTTGCAGCGGTTCACGGTCTATCTGCCGGGTCAAATTCTGGAACATGCCGAGGCACTTGCCCGCCTGGACGGAGTCGCTCATGCCCAGGCGTACTGCGAAGGAATCTTGACCGGCGCGATTCAGGCCGAGGTGGCGCGTCGGCGTGTCGACGCAACGCCGCCGGATACTCCGACGGATGACGAGATCTCGAACCAGGCCGACAACGTGGCACGAGACCAGCGTGGGTCGGGCAGTTCGCGTTCCGCGTTCTCGTTGCGCTTGGTCGAAACGGTCGACTCGGGGCTTACGGAAACCGATCCCGGGGAACTGCATCGGCTGGCGTTGCCGCGACCATCGAGCATCAGGGGAAGCGAGCCGGAGACCGTTTCGGGTTCTGAGAATCAGCGAAGTGAGTCGGCCGCTCGAGTGCTCCAGCATGCGGGCGGGGTCGAGGCCGGTGTTGGTGAGGGGTTTTTGGACTTACTCAGGCGCGGTCACGACGTTTCCCCGAAAATCGCCGCTGAGCTGTTGAGCGCTCTGAACTCCCTGGAAACCGAGCTGCGTGGAACGACTCAGATTGACCGGCGGCTGGCGCGTGCATTGTTTCGGCTTGCGTTCGAGGCCCAGGTGTTGATCACGGACGCCTGGCCCATGCTGGGTGACGACCCGTCGACATTGGCGTTGGTGCGGCGTGTGCAAGAATCGGCCGAGCGAGTGCTTTCGGGCGCGGACGTTCGCTACGAGCGGCTGGGTCCGCACCAACCCGGAGGCCCGCCATGAGCCTCAGCGACAGTACCCGGATCGACGAAGGGAATTCGGTTCAGCGTGTGGCCCGCAGACGGGCGAACTATGCGCAGTTTGCTCGGGTAGCCAGCGTGATCGTTACGCTCATTGGGGCGCTGGTGCTGGTGGGATGGCTGCTCCGTGTTGATTGGCTGACGAGTGTTCTTCCGGGTCATTCCGCGACAAATCCGATCACGGCGATCTCGTTAATATGCTCGGGCCTGGCACTGGAGTTGATTCGCCGAGGTCGGCTCCAGCCCCGAGCGAGAATCGCCGGAATGACTCTGGCGGGCATCGTTCTATTGATCGGTATCATTCGATTCGTCGGGTGGATGGGGGGATGGCCGATCGGCTTCGATTACTGGCTTTTTCCCGGCGACCTCCGCGATCCCGTGATCCGTACAACAAACCACATCGCTCCCAACACGGCACTGGCGTTTTCCCTGTTCGGGGCGGCGCTGGTTTGCCTGGGCATGCGAGGGCGTCGGTGGGTAGTGGCGGCGCAGATGATCGCGGTTGGCTTGATGCTGGTGTCGCTGCTCTCGGCGGTGGGTCACTTGCTGCACGCCTCGCCGCTGTACGAGGTCGAGGGCGCGAACCCGATGGGGTTCCCCACGGCCGTGGCGTTCGGGTTGCTGTCGTTGGGGTTGTTGTTCGGCAGCGTGGAGCATGGGTTGATGGGGGTGCTGACCAGCGATGGGCTGGCGGGCGACCTGGCGCGTCGGCTGCTGCCCACGTGCCTGATGCTGCCAATCGTGGTCGCGCTGGGGATGTCGGTCGCGATCGAGCGGGGGACGATCGACCAGACCACCTCGCTGGCCGTGACCGTGATTCTGATCTCGGCGAGCCTGATGGGCCTGATCTGGTTCCACGCCAGCGCCCTGGAGCGCAGCGAGCACAAGGGGCTGCGGGCGGCCGAGGCGCTCCGGCAGTCGGAAATGTTTTACCACGCGTTGGTGGAATCGCTGCCGCAGAGCATTTTGCGAAAGAATTCGGAGGGCCGATTCACCTTCGCCAATCGGCGGTTCTCCGAGACGATCGGCCATCCGATCGAAGAAGTGATGGGCCGGACGGATCACGACTTTTTCCCCACCACGCTGGCAGACAAGTATCGGCGTGACGACCACAAGGTGATGGACAACCGGCAGACGCTCGACATCATCGAACAGCATGTCACGCCCGATGGACAGGAACATTATGTTCATGTCATCAAAAGTCCGCTCTATGACGCCGCCGACCGAGTGATCGGCGTGCAGATCATCTTCTGGGACGTGACGGGCGAAATCCTGGCCGAACGGCGGTTGGTCGAGCAGAACGAGCAACTCAGGGTGATGGCCGAATCGGAGCGGAAGGCGCACGAGGAGCGGAAGCGGGCGCAATCGCAGATGATCGAGACAGCCAAGCTGGCCGGGCTGGGCCAGGTGGTGGCCGGGGTGGCGCACGAGATCAATAACCCGCTGGCGTTTGTGAGCAACAATGTGGCGGTCTTGCAGCGCGATCTGACGGACGTGCGGGAACTGATCGGCCTGTTGCGCGACGCCGATCCGATGCTCGCCGCCCGAGCGCCCGAGATTCGCCAGCGAATCCGCGTGTTGTGGGAGCAAGCCGATATCGACTACTTGCTGGAAAACCTGCCAGGATTGCTGACTCGCACGCGCGACGGCCTGGACCGGATCCAGCGGATCGTGAGCGACCTGCGTGCCTTCGCGCGGATGGACGAGGACGCGTTCGTGGAGGTCGACCTGGGGGAACGGATTCGCTCGACAGTGCATATCCTCGACGGTCGAGCGAAGGCCAAGGATGTGCGGCTCGATCTGGAGCTGGGCGTGATGCCCCGGCTGGTTTGCCGTCCGGGAAAGATTGATCAGGTGATCATGAACTTGGTGTCCAATGCCATCGAGGCGTGTAAGCCCTCGGGGCGGGTGAGCGTCCGCGCTCGTGGGGAGGTTGGCAAGATTGTGGTCGAGGTCGAGGATGATGGCTGCGGAATCGAGCCCGAGGCGCGTGAGCGGATCTTCGACCCATTTTTCACGACCAAGGCCGTGGGCGAAGGAACGGGCCTGGGCTTGAGCATCAGCTACGGGATTGTGCGTGATCACGGGGGTACGATCGAGGTGGACTCGACACCAGGCAAGGGCTCGTGTTTCCGCGTCAGCCTGCCCTTGCGAGCGGCGATGGAGACTCCCTCGGAAAGTTTCGCGGTTCCGATCGCGAGCCCTGGCAATCAGAAAATGGAGGCGATTCCTTGATGATTCGGGACGAAGCGGATCGGAATCCGGGCAGTGGCCCGCTTGCGGCTCGCCGGGAAACTCCGACGACGATCGACGAGTTGCGGCAGGCCGTGAGTACGATCACCGGCGAGGGACTGGCGGTTTACCCACGAGGCGGAGCGACCGCGCTGGACTATGGCGGAATGCCGACCCGCGAGGGAGTTGCGCTGGAGACGACACGCCTGGCGCGGATTATCGACTACCCCGCCGGGGACATGACGATCACGATTGAGGCTGGCATGACGTTGGCCGCGCTCCAGGCGGTACTTGCGAAGGAAGGTCAGCGTTTGCCGCTCGATGCACCGAGGCCGGAGCGCGCGACCCTGGGCGGAATTTTTGCCACAAATACGAGCGGTCCTCGAAGGTTTGCCGCAGGGCGTCCCCGAGACATGCTTCTGGGTGTCGGATTCGTCAACGCCGCGGGTGAATTGATCCGGGGGGGCGGGCGTGTGGTCAAGAATGTCGCGGGCTACGATTTTCCGCGTCTTCTGACAGGCTCACTAGGAACCCTGGGCGTGATCGTCGAGCTGACCCTCAAAGTTCGCCCTCGGCCCGCCGATTCGGCGATCGTCTGGTCGAGCTTTGACACGATCCACGATGTCGCGGTGGCGTTGGACAGGCTGAATCTCTCGGCAACTCGGCCGATTGCCGTCGAGCTGCTGAATCAACGCGCCCTGGAGCGATTGACAGGCCTCGGGGGCAAAGGCCCAGCGTCGACCGCCTGGGCCCTGGCCCTGGGCTTCGAGGAAAGCACAGCCGCCGTCGATTGGCAGATTGAGGCGCTTTCACGTGAGCTGAGTGGGCAACTGGTGGCGCTGCCTGGGGGCGACGCGGAGCGTACCTGGTCGGCCCTGGTGGCGGGAACCGAATCGCCCGACGCAGCCTGGGCGGTGCGGGCGAAGACGATCACCCCGCTGGT
>JBGSYY010000252.1:0-13406 GCA_041750675.1 Isosphaeraceae bacterium
ACCCCGCCCGCGTCGCCCTCCTCTTCGACGCCCAGCCCCGCAACGCCCCCGCTCCCGCCACCCTCGACCTCCACCCCGAGCGAAGGCCAAACCTCGATGCCTGACGCACTCGCCGACTCCCGCATCCCCATCGCCACCGTCCAGTCCAACCCTCTTCTCGGCGACCTCGACCACAACCGCCGCGCCATCCTCAACAAGCTCGCCTCCGCCGCCCAATCCGGTGCCAGGCTCGTCGTCTTCCCCGAATGCAGTCTCAGCGGCTACGTCCTCAATAGCCGAGCCGAGGCTCTCCCCCTCGCCGAACCTCCCGACGGTCCCACCATCCGCGCACTCGAAGCCGCCTGTGCCCAGCACAACATCTCCGCCATCGTCGGCCTCCTCCTGGCCGAAAACGACCACCTCTACAACGCCTGCGTCCTCATCGCTCCCGACGGTCTCGCCGGCATCTATCGCAAAACCCATCTCCCCAGGATGGGCGTCGACCGCTTCGTTGACCCCGGCAACGCGCTCCCCCAGGTCACCACACTCGCCGGCCTCCGCGTCGCCCCCTTGATCTGCTACGACGGCGCATTTCCCGAACCCTCCCGCGCCCTGGCCCTGGCCGGTGCCGACCTCATCGTCCTGCCCACAAATTGGCCCGAGGGCGCGGAACCCCTCGCCCAGCACCTCATGCC
The DNA here is from genome assembly GCA_041750675.1 of Isosphaeraceae bacterium. Classification (GTDB taxonomy): domain Bacteria; phylum Planctomycetota; class Planctomycetia; order Isosphaerales; family Isosphaeraceae; genus BPJS01. Next base: position 675 of record JBGSYY010000252.1, read on the forward strand.
CTGCCGCGCCCTCGAAAACGTCGTCTACACCCTCACCGCCAGCCGCATCGGCACCGAGCGCGGAGTCCGCTTCATCGGCGGCTCCGCCATCTACGACCCCTTCGGACGCACCTTGGTCCAGCTGGCCGACAAGAAAGAAGCCATCGCCCACGCCGCCATTGATCCCACCCTCGCCCGATCGAAACGCATCCTTCGCGCCTCGGGCTCCATGGAATTTAATCGCATCGCCGACCGCCGCCCCGAGCTTTACGGTTCCCTCACAGACACCGTCAGCCCCGCCACCCGCCGTTGACGTCCACCACCGCACCCGTCACGTAACTGGCCAGGTCCGACACCAAAAACAGCACCACCCCCGCGATCTCCTCTGGCCGCGCGAACCGCCCCAGCGCGATCTGGGTCACCATCTTCTCCCGAACCTCAGCCGAAATCTGCCCCATCATGGGCGTCTCCACAACCCCCGGCGCAACCGCGTTCACACGGATCGACCGCTTGGCGCACTCTCGCGCCAGTACCCGCGTCAACGCATGAACCCCCGCCTTCGCCGCCGCGTAATTCGCCTGCCCATGAAACCCCGCGTCTGCCGCGATGCTCCCCAAATTCACAATCGCACCGCCCTCTGCCACCATCGGCAATGCAAACTTGCAAACCTGAAAGACTCCCGTCAGGTTGACGTTCAAGACCGCCTGCCAATCCTCCAGGCTCATCCGCGACACCGACCGGTCCCGCAAAATCCCCGCATTGTTCACCACGATATCCAGCCGCTCCTCGACACTCGCGATCCGCCCCATCATCGCCTCCACCGCCGCCGCATCCGAAACATCCGCCACTTCCACCCGCGCCGATCCAGCTCGAAGGTTTTCGAACTCGGTCACCAACGCCTCCGCCGCCTCCGCCATCGGCCCACCCGCCGCATCCGGCTGATTCAAGACAACGCGCGCACCCGCCCGGTGCAACGTCCGCGCGATCTCCGCCCCGATCCCCCGCGCCGCTCCCGTCACCAGCGCGACCTTCCCGCCCAGCTCGATCGCGACACTCATCTCAGTCAATCCTCAACATGAAACTTGGGCCCGCCCGCCGTTAACGAATACGCCAACGGCTCGTCCCCGCACACGCTCCCCCGATGCTTCACTACCGCCAAGGCACGCCCCAGACCCCCATCCGCCTGTCGCGTCCGTCCCATCACAATCACGGTGTTCGCCGTCGCCATCAAATCCCCACCCCCAATCGGTGCGGCCAGCAAGTCGTCCAACATCAAGTGCGGCGTCGTATACAGCACCACAACCCCCACCCGTCCCGAATCGTAGGCATGCGTCTCGACCTTCTCCTGCTGCGCCCGAAACGCTTCACGAAACACCTCACGCGCCGCCCAATCATGCTCCTGTCGCAAAATCCGGTGATACAGATATTCGAAATAGTCGAACTGTATCGATTCCGATGCCCGCGCCGTCGGCTCGAAACCGTCGACGACAAACCGCCGCACTCCCCTCACCATCTGCCCATAGGCAAACGCCGCCGTCTGCCGTAACACCCGCCCCATGTCCCGCTGCCAGTCATGCCACGCATCCGCCTCAAGATCAGGCCGCGTCACCCGCCGTCCCGTCGCCACGAACGGCCGATAAATCTCGCCGATCTCACGTTCGAGGTCCCACATTCGCTCCCAATCGAGCGCCGTATCCGTCGCGAACCCTTCTGGCTTCCACCCAAGCTGCTCCCGCGCATATTCTTCGTGATTCTGACTATCACCCCGGCTGGTAACGTCCACCACCACCCCCCGCGATCCCTCCTGTTCCGCACCCGCCGCTGCCCATCGCAGCCCCAACTGCGTCTTACCCGCTCCCGTCGCCCCCGCGATCACCGTCACCGTGCCCGGCCGTAATCCCCCACCCAGATGCAGATCGAGCGCCCCCAGCCCAAACCGCAATCGCGCCCCGCCCTTACCCAATTTGGCCATCTCCTCTGCGTTCTCTGTCATCACGTATCCAATACAGCTTCAATAGTCGAGCACGCCAGCCCGCACCCGGGCGCGTCGCACCGTAGCCCGCCCCCACAAACATCTAATCCCAAATCACCTTACGCCATCACCACCCCGCCGAAAACCCGCCAGCCCTTCGACTCCCCTCGATCACCAACGTGCTTAATCGAGTCAAGCCGCAAGCCTCGATTTGCCGAATGTACCACCCAGCGAATCCCTCTAAACGGTACGACCGGCACGACGCCATCGACCGTCATCGGCCAGGCAAGCCGCGGGATCCTGAATGTCGAGGGACTGACCGTGCCAATCCAAGCAATTCGGACCAACGGAGTCGGCCGCGGCCTCACCGGCTTTCCGCTCGGCCTGAGCGTGTTGCTCTCCCTCATTCTCCTCAGCGCACCGTCCGGGGCACGCGTCGCTGCCCAGGATCTCGGTGGCCTTGAGGAACCACTCGCAACGCTCCCCACTCCGCCAACACCCACTCCGCCCATCCCCGACTCTGAAGAGTCCCTCCCCCCCATCCCGCAACCCGCCGTTCTCCCGATCACCCCTCCGACAGTCGCCACCCCCGCTGTCCTCGCCCCGATCCATCAGCCCGGCCCGGGTGGACCCCTCGATCTCGACTCCCTGGTCGAAGTCGACGGCGATCCCACCGCCGAAATCCCTGTTTACGTCGGCCGCTCCCGAATCTTCGAGGTCCGCAAGCCCCTCTCGCGGATCTTTCTCGCCAATCCCGCAATCGCCAACGTCCGCTTCCTCGACGCGGAAGAAGCCAGCCCCAAACTTCTCGACCTCTACGGCCTCTCCTTCGGCAACACCACCCTCACCCTCTGGGACGAACAAGGCCGTTCCACCAGTCTCCGCGTCCGCGTCAGCATCGATACCAAGGAACTCGAAGATCGCATCGCACGAATCTTTCAGGGGGCCAACATAAAAGTCAGCCAGATCAGCTCCCAGGTCATCCTCGAAGGTCAGGTTCCCGACGCCAAAACCATGTCCGAAGTCCTCCAGGTCGTCCAGGCCACCCTCGTCGGCGAGGCCGCCAGTATTCCCGTCAACACACCACGCCGCGTCGCCTCACTCGACGGAGTCGTCCGCGCCGGCTACCAGCAAGATCCCGGCCAACTCCCGCCCGACGCCTCCCAGCCCGGAATGACCCCCCAGCCCCCCGCCCCCGGCGGTCAACCCGGCTCCGAACCCGACCTCCAGGCCGAAGATCCACTTCAGGCCTCCCCTGCCTCCACAGGGGCCGGTGCCCCCAGCACAAACGCCCAGCGCTCCAACTTCCTCTCCGTCTCGCCTCGCGCCGGCGGCGGCTTGCTCCCGCCCGGGACGATCGTCAATCGCGTTCGTGTTCCCGGTCCACGTCAGGTACTGCTCAAAGTGAAAATCGCCGAATTGAACCGCACCGCCATCCGTGAGTTCGGTGCCAACACTCAGTGGATCATCGGCGACAACATCATCAACACCGTCGTCGGTGGCGTCGGTGCCGCGCAATCCCAGATCTACGGCATCTTCGATTCCGGCCGCTTCACCATGTTCCTCAACGCCCTTCGTCAGAACAACCTGGCCCGCATCGTCGCCGAGCCAAACCTGGTCGCCATGGACGGCCAACCCGCCCGCTTCCTCGCCGGCGGCAGCTTCCCCTTCCCCGTTCCCCAGGCCGGCGTCAATGGTGCCAACGTCATCACCATCGAGTTCCGCGACTTCGGTGCCATTCTCCAGTTCATTCCCCACATCATCGACGACGACACCATCCGCCTCGACGTCGAACCTTCCTTCAGCGAACTCAACTACGGCGCTGGCACATCGGTCAACGGAACCACCGTCCCCGGTATCAACCAGCGCAGCGCCCGAACGGTCGTCGAGTTACGCGAAGGCCAGACCCTCGCCATCGCCGGTCTACTTTCGTCCCGTACCAACGCAAACACCACGCGCATCCCCTTGATCGGCGATGCCCCGATCATCGGCCCCTTCTTCAGTCGCAACAAGATCGAGACGACCGAGACCGAACTGGTCGTCCTCGTCACTCCCGAACTGGTCGACGCCATGGAGGCCGAGCAAGTCCCACCCTCCCCGGGCGACTGGTACCTCGAACCCAACGACGCCGAGTTCTTTCTCCTCGGCCGCATCGAAGGCCGCACCGGCAAGCCCTTTCGTGCGACCCTTCACGAACTCGACCCCTTCGGCATGATGCGTCACGCCAAGAGCGAAGAAACCTGGGTCGTCGGTCCCCACGGCTATGCCGACTAAACAGCCGCAGCCCCAACGGGGCGTTCACTACCAGCCAGGGGCATCACCCCTGAACCTCGCACACCCCCAACATCTCCTTCCAGAAAGCCCCTCAGGGGCGGCTCATTTTCCCAACGGCCAGGAGTCCCCGACAATGACCAGGCTGGTCGTCGAAATCCGTCGCGCCGCTCTCGGTTCGACCCTGGCGTCTCTCGGCCTCTGGGCCAACGCCGCCCACGCCCAGGTGCCTCAGCTCGCTCCCCCCCAATCGGCGATTCCCGTTACGGTCGGCGTCGCTCCCGGCGACATCTCCACGCTGCCCCCGGAAGCCTACGCCGAAGGCCCACTCATCGGCGAACCGTTCATCTCCTCCGAGCCAGGCGAATGCGCCTGCTCAGGATGCAAGGGCGCGATGTATCGCCTTGGCTACAAGATCGGCTTCTGCCTTCGCGACAACCTCATCGGCTACCCCCAGTATTTCGACGAACCCGCACTCGGCCGATCCCTCTACGACAACATGGGCCGCCAGAAGGCCAAGGCCGACGTCCACACGTACACGCTTTACCAGAGCGACTTCCTCGCCGGCACCGCCGATCTCTCCCCCGGCGGTGCCCGACGCCTGAGCTACCTCGCCTCGCGGCTCAATCGCTGGTCCGGCCCGGTCGTCATCGAGTGGACGCCCGACCAACCACCGCTCGCCGAAGCCCGACGCATGGCCGTCGTCGCCTCCCTCCAAAATGCCCGGCTCGTGGATAACCCCGCCCGTGTCGTCATCGGACCCGCTGCCTTCCGAGGCATGATCGGACCCGACGCCGGCAACAATCACGACACGCTCATCTACCGCGATTACACCGCACCACGCAGCTTCAGCGTCAGCCCCACAAGCACCGCCGAATTCGGCGGAGGTGCCCGATGAAACTCGCCCAGAATCTCTCCCTCATCGCCAGCCTGAGCCTCTCGCTCCTCGCCTTCGCAGGCTGCAACCCCCAGACACTCCGTCCCCAGCAGACGCCCGAGACAGGCGTCCTCTCGGTTGACGGCGGCTCCGAGAGCAAGTCCCTGCCCATGTCCGGCTCGCTCAAACCTTCACCGGCTCAGGAAGTCCTTGTCCACCTCGACATGGCCCGCGCCCTCGAATCGCAAAACCAGCACGAAAAAGCCCTCTCCGAATATCAAAAAGCCTTGATGCGCTTCTCGCCCAGTGTGGCCCAGCGCACCCCGGCCCCCGAACGGGCGCGCCTCCACCGCCGCATCGCCTCCGCCTACGACCACCTCGGCCGCTTCGACGAGGCTAAGGAACAATACCTGCTCGCCCAAAAACTCGCCCCCGAAGACGCGCTCGTCTGGAACGACGCCGGCTACAGCGCCTACCTTCAAGGCCGATGGGACGAGGCCGCCTCCTTACTCAAAAAAGCCGTCCAGCTCGACCCCAGCGACGCGCGTTCCCAGACCAACCTCGGCCTCACCCTCGCCGCCTCTGGCCAGACCGACGCCGCCTATCAAACCCTCGCCCGCGTCGGCAGTCCCGCCTCCGCCCACGCCAACATCGCCTACGTCCTCGCCGCCCAAGGCAAGACCGACGATGCCCGCGCTTACTACAATAAAGCCCTCGAAACCGACACCAAACTCCCCATCGCCCACCGCGCCCTGGCCCAACTTGACCGTCCCGCCACCAATCCAGCCACCACGACCCCCGACGCGACTCTCGCCTCCCACGTCGTTACGGAAAGTCCTTGATCCCACAGGGCAACCTTCCCCGGAGAGGGCCTCTCGCCAAAGCGCACATCGACCCATACCAGCCGAGGCCCCACCCAACGACGGCTTCCATCACGTCGAATCCAATCCCCGCGCTTGCATCTCACCCGCGAATTCACCAAAATTAAACAAGATCTAGACCTGCCTTCTGATTACGTCCACCCACCGGGCGTACCCCACCTGCGATCGACTCGCCCGCCATCCCGCGCCAAACCCACTGGAGTTCCTCCGCGATGATCCGCAGCCCCCGTGGACCTCTCCTCCCCGGCCTGCTCGTACTCCTCATCGCCGCCCCCACCCTGGTTTGGGCATTCGAAGATCCCCCCTGGATTTTCCAACCCGTCAGCAAACCCGAAGTCCCCCGTGTCGACGCCGACGCCGCCACTCGTCTCCGCAACCCCGTCGACGCCTTCCTCGAGGCAGCCCTTGCCCGCGAGTCAATCACCCCCGCCCCCGAGGCCGACCGCCGCACTCTCATCCGCCGCCTCACCTTCGACCTCATCGGCCTCCCACCCCAACCCGCCGAGGTCTCCGCCTTCCTGGCCGACGCCCGCCCCGATGCCTACGAACGTCTTGTCGACCGCCTGCTCGCCAGCCCACAGTTCGGCGAACGCTGGGGCCGCCACTGGCTCGACGTCGCCCGCTATGCCGAAACTCACGGCTACGAACGCGACGACCCCAAGCCCAACGCCTGGAAATATCGCGACTACGTCATCCGCGCCCTCAACTCCGACAAACCCTACGACCGCTTCCTCACCGAACAAATCGCCGGCGACGAACTCCCCCAGCCCGACGCCGACGCTCTCATCGCCACCGGACTCCATCGCCTCGGGCTGATCGACGACGAGCCTGCCGACCCCGTCATGGACCGCTTCGATCAGCTCGACGACCTCGTGAAAACCGTCGGCACCACCTTCCTCGGCCTCACCATCCACTGCGCCCGCTGCCACGACCACAAGTTCGACCCCATCAAACAAACCGACTACTACCGGATGCTCGCCTTCTTCGAGCCATCCCGTCCCTACATCCGCGATAGAGTCGAGAGCATCAGCCTACCCCTCGCCTCCGCCGCCGAACAAAGGCGCCGCGACGACCTCAACGCCGCCGTCACCCGCCAGATCACGACCCTCCGAACCCGCCTCGAATCCCTGGCCGACGACCAGAAGCCGACTCAATCCGCCATTCAAAAGCAGATCGAAATCCTCGAACAAACCCGCCCCGCCCAGCTTCCACTCACACTCGGCCTCACCGACCGCGCCCCCACCGCCGAGCCTACCCGCCTCCTCATTCGAGGCGACGCCCACCGGCCCGGCGACGAAGTTCTCCCCGCCTTCCTCCAGGCCATCGATCCCAGTCCGCCTCGGATCAACAGCCCCAATGGCCAATCCACCGGCCGCCGCACGGCCCTGGCCCGTTGGCTCACCCAGCCCGAAAACCCGCTCACCGCCCGCGTCATCGCCAATCGTCTCTGGCATCACCACTTCGGCCGCGGGATCGTCGCCACTCCGTCCGACTTCGGCGCCATGGGCGACATCCCGTCCCACCCCGAGCTGCTCGATTACCTCGCCGCCCAGCTCATCGAATCCGGCTGGAGCCTCAAGGCCATCCACCGCCTCATCGTCACCTCCGCCGCCTACCGCCGTTCCAACGAGTGGAACGCGCAGGCCCACGACCTCGATCCCGACAACCGACTCCTCTGGCGTCGCACCCCGAGACGCCTCGAAGCCGAACCGATCCGCGACTCCATGCTCGCGGTCTCCGGACGCCTCAATCCGGCAATGGCCGGGCCCAGCATCCGCCCTCCCATCGACGCCGCCGTTCTCGCCGGCCAGTCCGTCCCCGGCAAAGGTTGGGACCTCTCCTCTCCCGACCAATCAATACGCCGCAGCATCTATGTGCATATCAAAAGAACCTTGCTCCTCCCCGAGCTTGAATTGCTCGACGCCCCCGACACCAACGAACCCTGCCCCGCCCGCCCCACCACCACAACCTCACTCCAGGCCCTCACCTTCCTCAACAGCGAAGCCGCTCATCTCCAGGCCGCCGCCTTCGCCGACCGACTCGAGCGCGAAGCCGGCAGCCTCCTCAACTCCCAGATCACCCACGCCTACCAGCTCGCCTTCTCCCGCAACCCCACCCCCGCCGAGTCCGCCCGCGCCCTCCGCTTCCTCACCGAACACGCCGCCCGCATCGCCGGCCGTCCTCAACCCTCCCCTCCCAGCAAGCCGGATCACGACGCCCTCACCGCCTTCTGCCTCGTCCTCCTCAACTCCAACGAATTCCTCACCATCGACTAACCTGCCGTAAGGACACTGCCCTCCATGATCTGGCGCGGAAACCTCGAACGGCCCAATGGCAACAACGTCAAAATCGAAATGACTGTCGAAGCCACCTGATCCCGCACACGCCTCACGGAGCTTTCCCCCCATGCGGCCGTTCCCCCTCTCCCGCCGCGACTTCTTCACCAACGTCGGCGGCGGCTTCGCCGGCCTCGCCCTCTCCACCTTGCTTTGGCAAGACGGCCTCCGCGCCGACGATTCCAGCTCAGCCGCCGACCCCCTCGCTCCCAAGCCGTCCCACTTCCCCGCTCGCGCCAAAAGCGTCATCTTCCTCTTCATGTACGGCGGCCCCTCACAGGTCGACCTCTTCGACCCCAAGCCGATCCTCAACCAAAAAAACGGCCAGACCATCGACATCGAGTCCCGCAAAGGCTCCGTAACCAAGGGAACACTGCTCGGCTCGCCCTTCCAGTTCGCCAGGTACGGCCGTACCGGCATCGACGTCTCCGAGCTGTTTCCCCGGCTCGCCGGCTGCGTCGACGACATGGCCGTCATCCGATCCATGCATGCCGATAGCTTCGCCCACGGCTCGGCCATGATCCAGATGAACACCGGCTCGCTCTTCCAGGGTCGCCCCTGCCTCGGAAGCTGGGCCGCCTACGGCCTCGGCACGCTCAACCGCAACCTCCCCGGCTTCGTCGTCCTCCTCGATCCCCAGGGCGGCCCCATCGGCGGTGCGCCCAACTGGTCCGCCGGCTATATGCCCGCCACCTTCCAGGGAACCCAGTTCCGCACCACGGGCGACCCCATCTTGAACCTCTCCCCACGCGGCCCCATCACCCGCGCCGAACAACGCGACCAGCTCGACCTCCTCGCCTCCATGAATCAGGACCACTACGCCGCGCGTCCCCACGAATCCGAACTCGCCGCACGCATCGAAAGCTACGAACTCGCCTACCGAATGCAGGCCCACGCCCCCGAAACCGTCGACATCGACGCCGAGTCCCCCGAAACCAAAACCCTCTACGGGCTCGACAACAAAACCTCCGCCGACTTCGGCCGCAAATGCTTGCTCGCCCGCCGTCTCGTCGAACGCGGTGTCCGCTTCGTCCAGATCTACTCCGGCGGCGGCCACAACGACCAGAATTGGGACGCTCACGGCGGCATCGAGCGCAATCACAAACTTCACTGCGCCGAAACCGACCAACCCATCGCCGGACTCCTCACCGACCTCAAACGCCGCGGCCTGCTCGACGACACCCTCGTCGTCTGGACTGGCGAATTCGGCCGCATGCCCACCAGCCAGAACGGCACCGGTCGCGATCACAACCCCAAGGGCTTCACCGCCTGGCTCGCCGGCGGCGGTGTCAAGGGCGGCACCATCCACGGCGCAACCGACGAAATCGGCTACGCCGCCGCCGAAAACCCCGTCCACGTCCACGACCTCCACGCCACCATCCTCCATCTCCTCGGCTTCGACCACACCCAGCTCACCTACTTCCACGGCGGCCGCGAACAACGCCTCACCGACGTCCACGGCAACGTCGTTCCCCAGATCCTCGCGTAACGTAAACACGCCGAATTCAGCCCGCAGACTTCGAATCCCAACCGCGACGCCGCCCCACGAGACACCTCACCCATGTCGCGCCTATCTCTCCCGCTGACGCTGATCTTCGCCGCCGTTCTCCCCATTCAGACGCCTGCTCAGGATCTCGATCCCACCACCTTCTTCGAAACCAAAATCCGACCCCTCCTCGCCGAGCGCTGCCACGAATGCCACGCCGGCACCGAAAGCAAGGGCGGGCTTTCCCTCGACTCCCGTGCCCGGATTCTCGAAGGCGGCGACACCGGCCCCGCCGCCATCCCCGGCAACCCCGCCGATAGCCTTCTCATCCAGGCCGTCCACTACGACGACGACATCCTCAAAATGCCCCCCAAGGGCCGCCTCGACGACACCCAAATCGCCAACCTCGAATCCTGGATCAAACTCGGCCTCCCCTGGCCCGATTCCCCCGCCACCACCCAACCCCGCCGCCACCCTAGCCCCGAAGTCACCGCCGCCGACCGCCAGTTCTGGTCCTTCCAGCCCATACGCCAGCCCGAGCTCCCCAGGGTCCACGACACCACCTGGCCCCGCTCGCCCATCGACCAATTCATCCTCGCCGAGATCGAAGCCCGCAACCTCAATCACGCCCCCGAAGCCGATCGCCGCGCCGGGCTCCGCCGCGTCTCTTACGATCTGATCGGACTTCCACCCTCCCCCATCGACGTTGAGAATTTCCTCAGCGACATCCGCCCCGATGCCTACGAACGGATCGTCGACCGACTCCTCGCCTCCCCCCAACACGGCGAGCGCTGGGCACGCCATTGGCTCGATCTCGTCCGCTACGCCGACTCCCGCGACTCCCGCGGCATCGGCGGCGATACCGACATCACTGAGGCCTGGCGCTACCGCGACTGGGTCGTCCAGGCCCTCAACGCCGACACCCCCTACAACCAGTTCCTCATCGACCAGATCGCCGGCGACCTCATCCCCGGCCCCGGCCCCGAACACTTCAACGCCGAAGGCATGGTCGCCACCGGCCTCCTCACCATCGGCGAATGGGGCACCGGCGACGCCGACAAGGAAAAAATGCTCACCGACATCGTCGACGACCAGATCGACGTCGTCGGTCGCGTCTTCCTCGGCCTGACTCTCGCCTGCGCCCGCTGCCACGACCATAAATTCGACCCCATCCCCACCGCCGACTACTACGGCCTCGCCGGCATCTTCTTCAGCACCCGCATCCTTCCCGACCCCGGCATCAAAACCGGCGGCTCGCCCATGCTCCGAACTCCCATCGTTCCGCCTTCCGTCATCGAAGCCTCCAAGTATCACGCCGCCCAACTCGCCCGCCTCGAAACCGAACTTCGCACCGCCCGCGATCAGGCGGTCACCACCTTTCTCACCCGCGAATTGGCCCGCTCATCCACTTATATCCAATCGCTTGCGCGCGAAAGCCGCAACGAGCCCGACCCCAGCGCCGAGCTTGACCCCGACCTCCTCCGCGCCTGGCGTGCTCTCCTCGGCCAGGCCACCGAAGGCCGCCTCCTCAACCGCCCCGCCTCCAATATCCTCGATTCTCCCGGAGTCCACGCCTGGCGCGGCGAAAACGACTGGGCCTCACTCTCCGTCAACACCACCAACGAAGACCGCTCCCTCCTCACCTTCCTCCTCAAAAAACAGTCCGTCGCCGTTCACCCCGGCCCCCAGTCCGACGTCGCCATCTCCTGGACTAGCCCCATCGACGGCTCCCTCCAGATCCGCGGCGTTATCGCCGACGCCGATCCCGCCGGCGGCGACGGCATCGCCTGGGCGCTCGAGAAAATTCAGGGCACCCGCCTCCTCACCATCGCCCAGAGCCAGATCGACAACGCCGGCGAACAGGCATTCACCGACAACCTCCCACCCAACGCTCTCGACTCCATTCCCGTCCATATCGGCGACCGCATCCGCCTCCGCATCAATCGCAAGGCCGAATACACCTGCGACACCACCCGCCTCAGCTTCACCCTCCGCGCCCTCGACGGCCGCCACGTCTGGGACCTCACCTCCACACTCCTCGACGACCCACTCGGCCAGGGCAACCCCCGCGCCGAACGCCTCGGCGGTCCACCCATCTGGCGCTTCCTCGACATCCCCTCCGACTCAACCCCCATCGCCGACCGCCCCCCACTCCTCGACCAAATCGCAACCGCCATCGACAACAACGATCCCACCGCCCTCGCCAACGCAACCACCGCCCTCGCCAACGCCCTCAAGACCCCCGACTCCCCCCTCCACGCCACACTCCTCGCCCCCACCAGCCCCCTCCGCACCGAGCTGAATACCGCCACCGCCCACTTCGAACCCTCCGATCGCGATCACCTCACAGCCCTCGAAGCCCGCATCAACACCCTCCGCGCCAATCCTCCCCCCGCCATCCCCCTCGCCCTCGTCGCTCAAGACGGCGGCGTGCCCAACAGCACCCACGAAGGCATAAACGACGCTCATATCCACATCCGTGGAGATTATCGCCGCCTCGGCGATCTCGTCCCACGCCACTTCCCCCGCGTCATCGCCGGCGACAAACCTCCATCCACCCTCATCGGTAGCGGCCGATCAGAACTCGCCCACTGGCTCGCAACCGCCGACAACCCACTTACCCCGCGCGTCATCGTCAATCGCATCTGGCAACACCACTTCGGCGAGGGCCTTGTCCGCACCCCATCCAACTTCGGTGCACTCGGTGAACGCCCCACCCACCCCGCGCTTCTCAATTATCTCGCCGCCCGGTTCGTCGCGTCCGGCTGGTCCATCAAGCAACTCCACCGCGATATCGTCCTCACCGCCACCTACCGCCAATCCAGTAACGCCGACCCCGCGACCCTCGCCGCCGATCCCGATAACCTCTGGCTCGCCCGCGCCAATCGCCGCCGCCTCGAAGCCGAACCCCTCCGCGACAGCCTCCTCGC
>JBGSYY010000253.1:0-8586 GCA_041750675.1 Isosphaeraceae bacterium
GCCCAACGTTCAAGCACCTTGCGTTCTTCCGCCGTCAAGTCAATCTTGGGAGCAACACGCATGGGGGCCGTCCTCCTTTCAGAGGAGTTACCCAGCAAGCGGCCTATAAGTTTCATTATTTTTGAAGCACTACACTAGGACATGCGCGTCGCTTGGCCACAGAAATTGAACTCCTCGCCCCCGCCGTCAAACGTGACGGCCAGCGATCTGACAATTGCGAATATCCCTGGGAAGATGCGGGAGGCACTCTTCATCTACCGCTCGACTGGTCCTTCACCCCCGCTGGGCTGATCCTCGCTCCGTCAGGCCGCACCTTTCTGAAACTACTCCGTTCAGCCATCGATCGAATGGTGCCGCAGCACCTGGCTTGATAATCTCAGGCCCCGTGAAAAAGACGGCTGCAATCCATCGCGATGTCGGCACGCGCTGGAACCAAGAGCAATCAGCCCACTCCCCTCTCTCTCACTCCCCAATCAATATCAGGCCACGCCCGTCGAATCCGTTTCATGAGCCTCGACCACCCCACCTTCGCCCGACGTTCCGATCTCGACGCTCTCCGCGCCGGTGCCATGGCGCTGGGGATCGTCTTGCACGCAGCCCTCGCTTTCTTCCCGTCTTACTGGATGGTCTCGGATACACGGCAAAATCCCGAATTCGGAATCCTGTTCTCCGCCATCCACGGCTTCCGCATGCCGCTCTTCTTCGTCATGAGCGGCTTCTTCAGCGCGATGCTTCTGCACCGGCGCGGCCGCGGGTCGTTGGTCAAACATCGCTTTCGCCGCGTCTTCCTCCCCATGCTCGTCGGCTTGTTCACCCTCGTCCCACTCACAAACGCCATCTCCAATTTGGCGCTGTCAACCGCCTCAAGAAAAGCCAGCAGCGACACACCGGCGGAAGCGAAGACCGGCATCTGGTCGGCCGCCCAAACCGGCGACCTCGACGCGATCGTGCGATACCTGGCCAGTGGTGTAAAGGTGGACGACGGCGACACTCAACATGGTGGCGCGCCTTTGCTCTGGGCCGCCGCCGCCGGTCAGGACCAGGCCGTTGACCTCCTCATCCAACGCGGCGCCGACGTCAACGCCGTCGATCCCGAAGGCGGATCCGCCATCCTGGTCGCCGCCTTCCTCGGCCACGTCAAAATCGTCGACCTGCTCATTCAGAACGGTGCCAACGTCAACGCCGCAAACAAACGCGGCGAAACCCCCCTCGATGTCGCCGTCATCGATCCCGAAACGACGCGTTACTTCGCCTCCCTGCTCAAGCTCGACCTCAACGAAGACAAGTTGGTAGACCGCAAAGCCAAAATCACCGAAACGTTACGCCAGCACGGCGCAACCCCCGGCCGTAAGCCCGCCCTTACTGATCTCCTCATGCAAATGCCCCTCTTCAATCATCTCTGGTTCCTCTGGTTCCTCTGGTGGCTCGTCCTCGGTTACGCGGCCCTCTCCGCCTTCGGCTCTCGTCTCCCCTCAATCCCGGTTCCCCAGTCGCTCGTCCTGTCTCCGGCCCGCTATCTCTGGCTCATCCCCCTCACCATGATCCCCCAGTGGTTCATGGGAGGTGGCGGCGGTGTCCCCATCTTCGGACCCGACACCTCGGCCGGCCTGCTGCCGATTCCCCACGTACTGGTCTACTACGCGATCTTCTTCGGCTTCGGCGCACTCTATTACCGATATGATGACCCCTCCGGGCGCGTCGGCCACCTCTGGTGGCTCCCCCTCGCTGTCGGCCTCTTCGTCCTCTTCCCGCTCAGCCTCGCCCTGATGGCGGGCTGGACCGGATTCCCAGGCATGAGTCTCGATCCCACCGCGCGGCGGTTCCTCACGGTCGCCGTGCAAGCCGCTTACCCATGGCTGCTCACCTTCGGATTGATGGGCCTGTTCCGACGCATCTGCCCAGCCGAAAGCCCAACCATGCGCTACCTGTCCGACTCCGCCTACTGGCTCTACCTCGCCCATCTCCCTCTCATCATCGCCGCCCAACTGCTGGTGCGCGACTGGCCGCTGCCGGCCGTCGCCAAATTCCTGCTCATCATCGTCGTCGTGACTGGCGTTCTTTTATGGACATATCACGTGATGGTTCGTTACACCGTGATCGGACGCTTCCTCAACGGACCCCGCACCCGCCCCACCCCGGTCGCCGAACCGGCCATCGTCGCGGGTTGACCGGAGTCGCTCCCAGGATCTCAACGGTCTATCCTCTTGTTCAACGGCATCGCCCAAAACGGGGACTGGCTCCGTCCATCTTCGGCGGTGTCTGTCCCCGTTTTGCATGGCTGCAGACGTACTCACCCTAGCGCCGGCACCACAAACGGCTTCCGATCCTCCCGCCGCATCAGCGCGTTGGCCTCGCCCGCGTACTCGCCGACAAACTGCTCGCGCCCCGAATCGAAGCTTAGCCAAGGGCCAACGACCTCCGCCTCGGCGAAATCCACCCCGTTCGCCCGCAAATGCTCGTGGTAGCGGTCGATCGCCTCCGCATACAACGGATTCGCCTTCGTCCGTTCCACGATCTCACCGGGCGAGCCGGCCTGACCCAGTCGATGCGATAGATTCACCTGGTGGCAGCATGCCGCTGAACGATGCCCCTCAAGCACGTCGGCGTGCAGCGCGGCCACGTCACGGCTCCGCACCGCCTCGACAAAGTTGGCCATGTGCGCCGTGTCCATCTCGCCCCAGGGAATCGGACCAAACTCCTTGACTTGCTTTCCGGCGCGGTCGAACGCCTTCATATGCAGATGCGCCCCCGCCAGATAACCCCCCTCGCAGTCAAACACCACTCCCACCTTCGTATCGAGATACGAGTCCATCTCGGTCGAGCCTGTCTTGGTCGGAAGGGCGCGGATCTCGCAGTAAACCGGCGCAGGCTCAAAGTCGAGCATCGCCACCTGCGTGTTCGGCGTCTCACCGTCGTCGTCATATCCAAACCGACCACCCACACTCATCACCCGTGGTGCCGGCGCGTCCAGCTTCATGAACCATCGACAAAGATCAATGTAATGAACCCCGTTATTCCCCATCTCGCCCGACCCCGTCGACCAATCCCAGTGCCAGTCGTAGTGCAACTGCTTGCGCCGCAGCGGTCCCGGCTCCACCGGCCCGCACCACAAATCGTAATCCACCCCCGCCGGAATCGGCGTCGGATTGCTCACCTTGCCAATGCTATCTCGCTGCCGATAAAGAATGATCCGCCCAAACCGGAGCGGCCCCAGCTCGCCACGCCCCAGCCACTCCATCGCCTCGCGCATCACCGGACTCGACCGCGCCTGCGTCCCCGACTGGACGATACGGTTGTTCTGCCGCGCGGCGACGACCATCTGCCGACCTTCCCAGATTCCATGCGAAACCGGCTTCTCGACATACACATCCTTGCCCGCCTGACACGCCCAAACCGTCGCCAGCGCATGCCAGTGATTCGGCGTGGCCACGACCACGGCATCGATATCCTTGTCATCGAAAACCCGACGCAAATCCCCATGCGTCGCGACCGGAATCCCTTCGCCCTTCAACGCCTCCGCCTTACGCCCCAAAATGCTCTGATCCACATCACAGAGCGCGACGATCCGAACACCAGGAACACCCCGTAGCGAATCAATCAATTGATTCCCACGCCCTCCCACTCCGCCCACGGCCTCCTTCGACCCAACCCCAATCAGCGCGACGCGAACATCCTCGTTCGCTCCAATCGGCCGGAACCGCGATGATCCCGCCACACCAACACCCGACATCCCCGCCGCAATCGTACCAACCCCCGCCGCCCGCAAAAACTCGCGACGCCCCATCCGCCCCACGCCCTCGCCCCGATTGCCCCAGCCTCGCGTGATCTCAGTCATCGTCTCAGTCCTCCACCTCGGTTCAACTCTCCCCCACCATGAAACTCCCATTCTCCATAGAATCCCCGATCAAGCGACAGGGTCTCGGGAATTGATCAAACCATTGCCGACTTCTGGGGATGTTCGCCGACACGCCTATGATCCGACTCACCCAATGGGGACTGGCTCCGAGTGTTCGTGTCCCCATTCGGTGAGTTGCACCCCCTCACGTATTGACCAACCGCGATTCCCCACGCGCCATCTGCCGTGTCATGATCGCGAAATGCATGTGCATGATGCACTTGAACGCAAACTGAAACAGATAACGCGGCGGCCGGCCTGAGAGCAGCAGCTTGCGCAGTGAGCGACCATACGCCCCTCGATACGGCTTCGTCCGCGGATCAGTCCAGATCCTCGCCAGCATCCCCAGCGCGGCCAGGATCGTCAGCGATTCGACCTTCAAATACGTGAAAAACCGGTGCCGGCGCAGCCAGTTCATCTTCGCCGACGCCAGCGGCAGCTTTCCGTCCACAAACAACGCGTCGAACCGTTCCATGAAATTCTCGGCGCCATAGAGACGACCCATCAGGTCCAGCCAGCCGTCGCGCAGAGCCTCGCGCGTCATCCGCAACGGCACCACATTGGTCGCGATCCTGGGATCGTCGGCCGCCGCATTGTCCAGCCGCCCCTCCGCCTCCAAACGGTCATACAGCGGCGTCTTCGGAATCGCCGACAACATCCCGGCCATCGCGCCCACCACCCGCGCCTGATTCAGAAATTCATACTGGCGGTCAAACACGTCCGGCTCGTCACTGTCAAACCCCACAATCATCCCCGCATAGACCTCCAGCCCCGCGTTCTGCACCTTGTGTACCCGCTCCACAATCCCACCACGTACGTTTTGATATTTCTTCGTCTCACGCAACGCCTCCTCATCGGGACTCTCAATCCCGATGAACACCGCCACCAACCCCGCCTCACTCATCAACTGCAACAGCTCGTCATCCTCCGCCAGATCCAGCGATGCCTCGGTGAAAAACGCCAGCGGATACCCATGACGACGCTGCCACTCGATAATCGCCCGCAATATCACCTTCGCCGCCTTCTTGTTCCCAATGAAATTGTCGTCCACCAAAAAAACGACGCGCGCCCCCAGCCGATACTGCGCATCAATCTCAGCCACCACCTGTTCCGCCCGCTTGATCCTCGGCTTACGCCCAAAAATCACGATGATGTCGCAAAACTCACATTGAAACGGACACCCCCGCGACGTCTGAATACACCCCATTGCATACTCGCGAAACGGCACCAGGTCGTAACGCGGCACCGGCACCGTCGTCATGTCCGTCTTCTCGGCCTGCTCATAACGCTTCGCATGCGTGCCCGCCGCGAAGTCCGCCAAAAACTGCGGCCACGTCGTCTCCGCCTCTCCCACAAACGTCACATCCACCAAATCCTCAAACCACTCCTCCGACACACTCACCCAAGGCCCGCCAATCACCACGAAAATCCCACGCCGACGCAGCTCCTCCAAAATTTCACGCATCCGGTCCCGCTGCACCGTCATCCCCGTCAACCCGACAATGTCAAACGCCTCCAGCGCATCGAAGTCAATCTCCTCAATGTTCTCGTCGATCAGCACCACCTGATGCCCCGGCGGCGTCAGCCCCGCCAACGTCGGCAACGCCAGCACCGGCATGTTGGCCTTCTTGCCCAGCAGGGGCAGGCCGTGATTCAGGCCCCAGAACGACGTGGGGAAACGCGGGTTGATCAGGCAGATCCGTGCCATCTGGCAATCCTTTGCTGTGGAAGGGCGCTCGAGGTGAAGGACGCGTGAGACAGAGAAGGCGGTCTCAACTCAACCAAGAGACTCCGCCAAACCTCTCAACACGCTGGCGCGGAAAAATCCCCCTCGTTCATAACCGGACACAACAACCCCGAGAAGCGGAATCTCGCCCAAAGCTCGCGGATTTCACCGCCGATTTCGCGGACCAACACCACGTCGCCCCCTACAACCCCCCAAGCTTGCCCACCCCACCATCATCGCCGTCGCAGCCAGAGTCATCCCACACCTAGCCTTCCCGCCTTCACTGCCACCCCTTGGTCGCACCAAGCTTAAACACTTGACACCCGTTTAGTCGATACATAAACTAATGACATGACCAAGAATGACGATTTGCCCACACTCGGACGCCAGCTCAAGAAGAAGCGCCCGTTCGCCACCCCCGAGCAAGAAGCCCTGCTCAACCTCTGGCGCACTGCCGACCAGCTCCAGCTCCGCTTCGCACGCCTCTTTCGCCAACACGGGCTGACCTCCGCCCAATACAACGTCCTCCGCATCCTCCGCGGCGAAAACACGCCACTCCCCAGTCTCGAAATCGCCAACCGCCTTGTCACCGAAGTCCCAGGCATCACCGGCCTCATCGACCGGCTGGAACGCCTCGGCCTCGTCTCCCGCGAACGCTCCCACGACGACCGCCGCGTCGTCCACGTCGCCATCACCCCACGCGGACGCGAACTCCTCACCCGCCTCGATTCACCCGTCGACACCCTCCACCGCGCCCTCCTTGGCCACCTCACACACGACGAACTCCGCACCCTCACCCACCTCCTGGAAAAAGCCCGCCAAACACCTGAGCATGAGTGAACTCCGCCCGTTCCATTCCATTTTTTTGCCCGATTACTCGACGTGTCAATTAATGATACGAATATCAAGGAGAGGTCCATGATCCGCATCCGCCCCCACAACCAGCGCGGCCACTTCAACCACGGCTGGCTCGACACCCGCCACACGTTCTCCTTCGGTGCCTATCACGATCCCGCCCACATGGGCTTCCGTGCCCTCCGCGTCATCAACGAAGACACCGTCCTCCCCGACCAGGGCTTCGGCACCCACGGCCACGCCAACATGGAAATCCTCACCTACGTCCTCGAAGGCTCACTCGCCCACCGCGATAGCCTCGGCACTATCCGTACCCTCGGCCCCGGCGAGGTCCAACGCATGACCGCAGGCACTGGCCTCACTCACAGTGAATTCAACTCCTCCCTTACGCTCCCCGTTCACTTCTATCAAATCTGGCTCCTCCCCAGGAGCAACGGCCTCCCTCCCTCCTACGACCAACGCCACTTCCCCGAGTCCAAGCGCCTCAACCTCCTCCGCCCCATCGCCACACCAAACGCCACCGAAGGTGCCCTCACCATCGCCCAAAACGTCTACGTTTACCTCGCCACTCTCGAACGCGGCCGCTCCGTCGCTCATTCGCTGGAACCCGGCCGACACGCCTGGCTTCAGGTCCTCCGCGGCGCCGTCGATCTCAACGCCAATGCCCTCTAGACCGGCGACGGCGCGGCCCTCAGCGACGAAACCATCCTCTCCATCACCGCGCTCACCGCCAACACCGAGATCATGCTCTTCGACCTCGAATGAGCTTCATCCCAAAGGCCGCCGCTCAACCCGGCGGCCCTCCCCCACGAAACCTCACCCCCCCAACGACCCCAATTCCTCCAAGGCCTTGCCGATTGCCTCGCGTATCCCCACTGGCCGGATTGCCGGAAACGCCTCGAGCGCCGCTTTATCCCGCACCACCATCGGATTCTTCAACCCCTCGATCAAATGCCGGCCTACCTCAAAGCTCGCCGGCGTCACAATCGCCAGCCACAGACCCGATAAATACGGCGTCAACACCGGCACCGAGATCAACCAGCGTCGCAACCCCCGCTGCCGTGCGTATTCCTTGATTAACTTTCCATAAGTCGAAACATCCGTCCCACCGATCTCGAAGACCTGGCTCGGCCCCGCGTCCCGCTCCGCCGCCGCCACCAAATAATTCAGCACATCCGCCACCGCGATTGGCTGTGTCGGCGTCGACAACCAGCGCGGACACAGCATCACCGGCAGCCGATCCGTCAGCGACCGCATCAGCTCAAACGACAAACTACCCGCCCCCACCACCATCGCCGCCCGAAACTCAATTACCTCGATCCCCCCCGATTCCTCCCGCAAGATTCGCCCCACCTCGTGCCGGCTTCGCAAATGCGGCGAGAGCTTCGGGTCCGCATCGTCCCCCAGCCCCCCCAGATAGATGATCCGCTTCACACCGGCTCCCCGCGCCGCCTGAGCAAAGTGAATCGCCGCCTGCCGATCTCCTTCTTCAAAATCCTTCGACCCCGCCATCAGGTGAACCAGATAGTACGCCGTCTCGATCCCCACCAGCGCCCGCTCCAGGGACGCTCGATCCAGCACATCCCCGGCCACCACCTCCACACCCGCATCCTGCTCCAGAATCGCCCGATTCTGCTCGCGAAACCGCTTCACATCTCGCGCCAGGCAGCGCACCATCCAACCTCGCTCCCGCAGTAACGGCAGCAGCCGACCCCCCACATAACCGCTGGCGCCGGTCAGAAGCACAAGGCCGGGCGATCGCGTTGAGTTCACGTTCGCTGTCTCCGTTCGGGTCTCGCTGCCAATTCTTGCCGCCGGTCCCAGCCGGTTGGACGCTCCGTGTCTATTATGGAAAGAACGGCCCCCAACGGCGAACCCCAGCCGAACCGGCCACAGAAAACCACGGAATCGCGAATGGCCATAAGCTGGCATCGGCCCTCAGACGAGCAGATCCTGCGCTTCCTGGAACGTCAGGACTCGCTCGGCCTCACCTACCCCCACATCGGCGCCACCGCCCCCGATGCCTCGCTCCCCCAGGGCTACGTCGTCGATCACACTCGCGTCCCGCTCGGCCGGGGCGAGGCCACCTACCTCCGCGCCGACGCCGCAC
>JBGSYY010000254.1:0-3650 GCA_041750675.1 Isosphaeraceae bacterium
GACGTTGATCGGAGCGTTTTATGTGCGGTATGGCAGTTTGCCGGCGGTGCGCGGGCTGTTGTATGGAGTGAAGCCGGTGGTGGTGGTGATTGTGGCGCAGGCGGCGTGGCGGCTGGCGAAGGGGGCGGTTGGGACCAGGCGGAAGGCGATCGTCGCGGGGTTGGCGGCCGTGGCGGTGGTCCTGGGCGTCAATGAACTGGCCGTGCTGCTCGGGGCCGGCCTGGCGCTGGCGGCCTTGGCGCTGGTGCGGGAAAGGCAAGATCGGTCGGCGCTCATGATTTGGATGGCGGCCGCGCCGGCAGGGATGGCCGCAGCGCCGGTGACAGTGGGGTTTTGGGCGTTGTTCTGGGTGTTCTTGAAGATCGGGGCAGTCTTGTATGGGGGAGGATATGTATTGGTGTCGTTATTGAGGGCGGAGCTGGTGACGGGCCGGGGCTGGTTGACGGAGACGCAGCTTCTGGATGCGGTGGCGGTGGGTCAGTTCACGCCGGGGCCGTTGTTCACGACGGCGGGATTCGTGGGCTACCTTCTGGGCGGAACGGCGGGGGCCTGGGCGGCGCTGGTGGCGATTTTCTTGCCAGGGTTTGTGCTCGTGGGGTTGAGCGGGCCATTGATTCCACGGCTTCGGAGTTCGCTGGCGGCGGGTGCGTTCCTGGATGGGGTGAACGCGGCGGCGTGGTCGCTGATCGGGATCGTGGCGGTTGAACTGGCGAGGTCGGCGGTGGTGGATGGACTGACGATCTGGATTGCGTTGCTCTCCGTGGGGGCCCTGATGATGACGAAGGTCAATTCGACGTGGCTGCTGCTGGCGGCGGCGTTGGCGGGCTTGTTGATTGGTGGCGCGGCTCCCGTCAAGGCGGCGGAATGGCATGACGGCGTGCGGGTTGGGGGGACGTGTGACCTACGCGGGCGCGTTGCCCGATCCCGTGCCGAATCCGGAGGCGAGGCATCCCTCGGGGGGGATGCGGACGTCACGCGAGTCGGTGATCGAGGCAAAGCACCCTCAGCCTTTGGAGATTCCGTTTCAGGAGGAGGATCTTGGAATCACGCCAAGACGCGCGAAAAAACCGCCCGCGTGAGGAGGGTTGGAAAAACCTCACGCGGGCGGTCGGGAATGGCCGTCCTGGCCGCTGCGAATCGTCCCTGACGGGAGCACGGGGGGGAGAGAGAGAGGAGAGGACTCACCCGAAAATACGTTGGATCTGGGTATCAGGCGATTGACCGTGGATCACATCCATGAGGTGCGACGGTCGTGAGATTCTCGGCGAGCCGATTCTCGCGGCCCAGGGGTTTAGAGACCCTGGGAGATCCGGTGAGGGCCGAGAGCTGCAAGGACTTTCCGAGCGAGTGCCGAGCTGAAAAAAAGATGAAAGAAAACAGGCCCTCCGTGGCCGGGAACAGGAGGCTCGCACATCCGTGTGGGAGGAGTGAGTGGCGACCGTGGACGGGTTCCGCCTTGAACCGTATCGACGGCCGCCTTTGTGCGGTTTGACGGCCAGGCTGCGGGCCTGAGAGTTTGGAAAACACTCAGCCTGCGCGGGCGAGTTGCAAGATGGGCTGGGCTTCCTTGGTTCCGCTCCACTTGGCGCAGGCGGCGACGAAGGTTTCCATGAGCTGCATGTCGAGGGAGATGTTGCCCTCGTTCTGGGGGTGCCACTGGACGCCGATGGCGAACCAGTCGTTGGCCTTCCACTCGATCGCCTCGACGAGTCCGTCGGGGGCGTGGGCGGCGGCGCGGAAGCCGGCAGGCAGCTTGCGGAGTCCCTGGTGATGGGAGCTGGTGACAGGGATTTCCTCGTCGCCGTAGATCTTCTCGAATAGGGTGTTTCGAGCCATCTTGACGATATGGCGGTGCATGCCGCCCTGGGGGTCGCGGTGGGGGATGGCTTTGGGCAGATCCTCGGGGAGGTGCTGGTAGATGCCGCCGCCATAGGCGACGGTCATCTCCTGCATACCAAGGCCGACACCGAGGATGGGCATGCGGCGGGCCTGGGCGACGCGGCAGATGATGCGGTCGGCCAGTTCGCGGCGTTCGTTGATTGGCTTGATCGCGGGATGGGGGGAGAGGCCCATCTTGCGGGGGTCCATGTCGTCGCCCTCGGAGAGGACGACGCCGTCGAGTTTTTCCAGGATAGGAGCGAGATCGTGCTCCTTGTGCAGGGGCGGGAGGATGATTGGGAGTCCACCCGCGAGCAGGATGCTGTCGTAGTACCCGCTATGCACAGCGGAATACGGAGCACGACCCCGCGTGGGGGCCAGGTAATCGGCGTTGATACCGATCAGGGGGCGATCCTTCGACATGGCGTTCGTACCTCTCGTCCGTGTTGAGGAACCGAAAGAACGTCCTTGTCGTCCGTGCGCTGGGGCCATGAACCCTGGGAACAGGGGTAGGGCTCCGGCGCACGAACCGCATGGGTAGCGGCAACATGCCGCTGAGGACCATGCACCTTCGCGAAAGCCGGGAGAGCGGGAAACCTTGGAATCGAGTAGTAATCAGGGAAGAAGGATGCGCCGCATGTCCGCCGTCCGGTGGCGAGCATTTGCCGCATCATCAAGGAGGCCACGGAGAGAGTTCTCCGAGGCGGAGAGCGGTGCTCCGTTTCCGAAGCGAACGCGAGTCTAGTAAGCGGACCGACCCTGGCACAAGTCAAAAGGCCGGATGAGCGGGAAAAAAATGGGGAATCGTGCGACCCGGCCGCGGATGGGAAGTCGGACAACATTCGGAATGGGAAGCGGGACGACAGGGCGGGGAATGGGAACCGGGGAATCTGGACGAAACCTGATGAAGCTGAACGAGTTGGAACAAGGGGCCGAAAGTTGCCGAGACGGGGCGATTTGGGGGAAGGAGGGTGTACGGCGGGGGTACTGGGGGATGGGTCACCATTGGAGAGATGGGTCTGGGAGGAGCACAGCTGGGCGTTCGGGTAGTGTAACCAGTTGGAGTGAGTGGATTTCATCGCATTATGTCTATTGGTTCAATTCCGCATAAGGTTCATTCTGAGTGGGGTGAGGCGGTGTCGGGCGGGGTGGAGGCGTTGGGGTAGTCGTCGCGGATGTAGCGGATCATGGCGCGGAGGTCGGTTTCGGTGAGTTTGCCGGCGAAGGCGGGCATTTGGTCCTTGGGTTCGAGGAAGCCGTAGAGGTGGGGTGCGGCTGGGCGCTGGATCATGCGGCGAGTCCACCAATCGGTGCCCCAGCCGTAGAGATTGGGGGCTTCCTCGTTGGGGAAGACCCAGTCGGCGTGGCAGGTGAAGCATTCGCCGCCGTCGGAGAAGTATTTGTAGCCTGGGTGCTCCTGAATCTCGGAGCGTTCGGACCACTCGGAGGCGGGGAGGTCTTCGGGGATGGTCAAGATGTGCTTGGCGAAGAAGTCGGTGATCTGGTCGAGATCCTCGGGGGCGAGCTTGGAGGATTTCTTCCAGCGTTTCATGCCGGTGGCCTGGGGGACTTTGCCGAAGTAGTGGGGATCGGAGGGGTTTTCGAGGAGGCCGCGGAGCCAGGTGGTGGAGCCGAAGTGGGCGAGGTCGGCGGCGGTTTGCTTGCTGTGGGTGTCGGTCTCGACCCAATGGCCGTCGGGCGAGACGTCGATGACCACCTTCTCGTCGAGGTGATTGTGGCCCTCGACGCGGAGCCAATCGACGTGGCCCGGT
>JBGSYY010000255.1:0-2324 GCA_041750675.1 Isosphaeraceae bacterium
GCCGGGCCGGGGCCACTGCGCCCGGGGATCAACCGGGCGGTCCACTGAGTATAAGCAGGATTCGCCTACCCGACGCGGCGAATCGCCTCGACGGCCGGCGCGATCGCCTCGCGGCTGTAGCCGGCGGTGGTCGTCGTGCGGCTGTGACCGAGTACCAGGGCCGCGGTCTCGATGCCGAATTGCTCCCGCAACTCGGTCGCGCGAGAGTGCCGGAGCTGGGCGAGCGACCACCGATGTTCCCGCTCCCACCGTTTCAACTCCGCCCGTTGCTCCCGGGTTCGCTTGCTCGGCTTGACCTTCGTCAGGGTCGGGTGGGGGAACGTGGCCGCGCAGGCCCGTCGCATCGCCTGGGGCAGACTCACGCGGTGATAAACCTCTCCCGGCGCTCGTCGTCCCAGGTTCTTGGAGGTGGCCCCTTCGAGCCGCTTGGGGCTGAAGATGACGGCGTCGGGCTCGTCGGGCCGAATCCAGGGCCGTAGGGCCTCCTGAGCCTCAGGGCCGATGAGGAGCGTACGGGACTTCCCAGCCCACGCCGTCTTGTGCTTCGCCAGATCGGCAACCCAGACCTCGCCCGTCCGATCGATCATGCCTGTTGTGAGACGCCGGACCTCCCCCACGCGGGCACCGGTGAACCAGAGCACCTTGACTAGCGCCTGGAGCATCTCGGGCAGGTGGGGCAACGTGGCCTCGACCGTCGTCCAGGACACAGGGCGACGGCCTGGACCTTCTCGGACGTCCGGACGGGGCTTCACCGGCTCGACGTGTTCGAGGGCGCGGGCGATCGACTCGTGGCAAAGCTCGCGGCCGACGCACCAGCTCACGAACTGACGGATCTTGCCGATCCGGCCATTGACCGTCTGGCGGGTGAGGCCGGCGGCAAGCATCTCGTTCTGAACCTCTCTGAGCCGGTTCGGACTCAACTCGGCCAGTGGCAGCGCACCGTGAAGCTTCCGCAACGGGCGCAGGGCCAGCCGGAACCCGTCGGCTGTTCGGGTCGGCTCACCGTCAGGCCCGCGATAGCGATCCTGGGCCCAGGTCCAGAATGAGAGCATCGCCTCGCTCACGGTGAGGTCGGGGAGCGTGGCGAGGGGGATCGACGCCGGGGTCGTGGGCGTCGTCGGAGAGGTTGCCCCGCCCTTCGTGGCCCATTCCGCCACGAAACGGACATAGCCTTCGCGCGACTCGGCGGAGCCCCAGCGGCCGAGGTACTGGGCTCGACCCTCGACATAGACGCAAGCCTGGCCGCTCCCCTTATGTCGGCAGAGTCGGGGCGGCTTGACGGTGAGACGTGGCATGGCGCGGTGTCCTTTCCCAAACCAGTAGTCGACTACGGGTTTGGAGCTGGATTGCCGCGCCGGCCCACGCGGGCCGGGTACGCTTCTTCAGGCGTCGGCGAGACTTAGGAGAATGGGCGGCACTGGATTCGAACCAGTGACTTCCACCGTGTGAGGATGGCACTCTAACCGCTGAGTTAGCCGCCCGGTCGGCAGCCCTTGGGGCCGCTTCTCGGAGTGTCTTAAATACCACGTCAATCGGCCCCTCGGCAAGAGGGGCCGGCCGCCGAGCGTTGCGCCAGAGACGACTACCGTTCAATCGCCGTACGGCCGGGCGACCGTCCCGCTCGCCGGTTGGGCCGCCACCGGCGTTTCAAATTTCGGCACGTTGATGTCGATCGATCCCGGTCCCGACGCCGCCGTCTCACGCGCGGCCGGCACCGACGAGGCGGAGGAGCTCGACGAACTCGTCCCCAGATCGTCGTCCTCTATCCCACGCAGGCCCTTCTTGAACTCGACAATCCCCTTGCCCAGCGATTTGCCCACCTCGGGCAGCCGCTTGCCGAACAAGAGCACCGCGATCAGGCCGACCACCATCAACTCGCCAGGGCCAAGATTTCCGGGAAACATCGTACTCGCCTCCTCGCTCCACCTGAAAAATTCTTCAGGAACCTCGTTGTTGTCCAATCCGCTCCGCCCACGGCCGTTCAGCCGCCCGGGGTCGTGGTCTTCTTCTCGGGCGTCACGGCCGTGCTCGCCTGCTCAATCTCATCCTCGATTCCCGAAACACCCTTCTTGAACTCGGTCACGCTTCGACCCAGCGAACGCATCACGCTCGGCAACCGGTTGCCGAACATCAAGAGCACCACGCCGGCCACGATGATCAGTTCCGGACCTTGAAGGTTCGGTAAAAACGCCAGGGGAAACATGGGCAAGATCCTCCAGGAAAAACGTAATCGCGCCAGTCGGAGCCGAATCATCATCACAAGCCAATGCCGGCTCAATACCCATCAGAAACCGAACCAGACGACACCGGCGCGGCCGGCGGCC
>JBGSYY010000256.1:0-5538 GCA_041750675.1 Isosphaeraceae bacterium
CGTGAAGCCGGAGACGCCGCCAACAGCGCCGTCGACGCCACCGGACGAGCCATCGAGGGTGCCGCCGAAAATACCGGGCGCGCCATCGAAGGTGCCGGAGAAGCCGCGGGCCGCGCGATCGAGAACGCCGGAGACGCTGCGGGCCGCGTCCTTGACCCCAACCGTTGATCCCGACGCTCTGAGCCAAAATAGCTGATAACCAACAACGCCACCCGCCACACCCTGTTGAAGGTGCGGCGGGTGGCGTTTCTCTTTTCGACGGTTCACTTCAGCGAGCCGTTTTCATAAAGCGAACTTATACGCATCCCAGGTAACGATTGAGGGCCGATCGCAGGATGCCCCCAAGTCATCCCCGCGCAGGCGGGGATCCAGGGCGCACGGCCTCGCCCCTCAACCCATCCAACGAACAAATCCTGGGGCCCGTCTCAGGTATATCCGCCCCGCGCTCTCTCAGCCCTCCCGCGTCACTTCCCAGCCCCGTCGATACTCAGTCTGAATCAGTCCGTTCGCCTCGGGCACGTTCGTCACCTTCATGTTGGGCCCGTCCCACTCAATCCGCTTGCCCGTCTTGATGGCCACGTTGCCCAGCAGGAACGCCTCGGTGAACGGCCCGGCAATGTCGAAGTTCGAGAACGCGATCTCCGGCCGGTTCGCACGAATCGCCTCAACCCACTCGTTCTTCATCCCCTGATCGCCGCCATCGCCGTTCACCGGCAGCCGCTCCGGTGAGTTCCGATTCTTCACCTGCGTGAACTCATCTTCCGGCAGCAGGAAAAACTCCGAGCCGTAATCACTCGGCGAAAACAGCAGCCCCTTCTCGCCCACCAACATGCATCCGCTGTCAGCCAGCTCCATCTTGCCCGTATCATCGTTCTTCCGCGTCATGGGCACGCGCGAGAGCAACTCCTTGGGCGGCAGCACCAGCTCGCCGTCCTTCCGACCCTCGTGCCAGATCAACTTCACGCCCGGCATCCCCTCCCGCTCGGGAAACTCAATCGTCACCCGCGCCCATGCCGGATAGGTCTCCGGATTGACCTCGCCACTCTCCGCCGACACCGCCGTCGGATACTCCAGCTTGAGCGCCCGAAACGGCATGTTCGCCGTGTGGCAGGCCATGTCGCCAATCGCACCCGTGCCGAAATCCCACCAGCCCCGCCACTTGAACGTGTGATACGTGTCATTGACATACGGCCGCAGCGGCGCGCCCGCCAGAAACCCATCCCAGTTCACTTCGCTGGGCCAAACATCCGCGCGATCCGGCCGAGCCGTGATCTCCGGTGCCTGCGGCCAGATCGGCCGGTTCGTCCAGACGTGAACCTCGCGCACCGGCCCGATCACGCCATCCTGAATCAGCTCGATCCCCCGCCGTAGCCCCGACTGCGCTGATCCCTGGTTGCCCATCTGCGTGCAAACCTTGTACTTCCTCGCCGCCTCGCGCAGCATCCGCGCCTCGAACACCGAGTGCGTCAGCGGCTTCTGGCAATACACATGCTTGCCCATCCGGATCGCCGTTAACGACGGCAAGGCGTGCGCGTGGTCCGGTGTGCTCACCACAACCGCGTCGATCTCCTTCCCACATGCGTCCAGCAACGCTCGGAAATCCGAAAATGTTCTCGCCTTGGGCCACTTCTCCGCCTTGGGAGCAAGCTGGCGCTGATCGACGTCGCACAACGCAACCACATCACCCAGCTCGCCCGCCTGGTCGATGTCGCTCGATCCCTTCCCGCCCACGCCGATCCCGGCAAACCGCAATGTCTCGTTCGGCTTGCGTCCCAGCCGCGTCGCCGAATATGCCGGAGCGCTGAAGAAATAACCCAACCCCGCGCCCGTGGCGCCAAGGAACCTGCGGCGATCAACCTGAATTGGGGACATCGACGGCGATCCTCCTGAAAAGTCGTGAATCAAACACGCACGCTCAGAAGATTATCACGCGCCACACCCCGCGCCGACATCCGCCCCCCGCTCACAATTTCAACCCACCCGAAAACCCCACCCCCCACCGCCTCCGCCCAAAGCCGCCCCACCGGAATCATCTCGTGCGTCGTCAAACAACGCGCGATCGACAGCCCCATCGTCGGCTCCGACTCCTTCAAAAACCCCAGTGCCCACCGCTGCGACTACAACCAAGCCAAGCGTACGGCCGCTAACATCAACGCCGCATATCCCAACGAAAACTCACTGAGCCGGACTTTCGATCCCAACATCAAAGCAGACTTGATTCTCAACGCGGCTTCACGGTCGCGCGTCAACCACCTCCGCCATCTGCCGCACCATCTCCGCATCGTCAATATCACGCCAGCAATGACCTCGCCCCGGCCCATACGTGATCTGAAAATCCGCCGGCGGCTCCAACCCGCGCACCGCCTTGTCAAAGAGTCGCATCGCCTCATTCAAAAAAAAATCATCCGCATCCCCCATCCAGATCCGCACCTTCCCCCTCACCAACGGCTCCAATCGCACCCAGTTCTTTTCGAGCTGCAACCGCAGATCATATTCCCGCCAATGGTCAACAACGCTCTTGTCGATCACCCCCGTCTTCGGATCCCACAACGCCAGCGGTCGCCCATCCTGGCCCCTCGGACCATACGTCGCGTTCCACGCCCCCCATTGCCCACCCGACTCCGCCCACGACCCACCCCGTCCAATCACATTCTCCAACCCCGCCTCCTGACGCATCGTATACCGCACCCGCCCCGTCCTCGGATCACGCGCCGCCGCCCGCTCCACGCCCCTATCATCAACATACGCATTGTCGTCGTCATAAATGTTCACAAGCTGAAACCGACGGAAATCCACCGAATCCGCACACGCCGACCAGCAGCCCGCAAACGCCTCGGGATACGTCAACTGCAACGCCAGGCTCACCCAACCACCCGTCGACCCCCCACTCACCACCCGCCGCCCATTCCCCCGAAACCGCTGCTCAATCTCCGGCAAAACCTCCTCCACAACCACATCCCCATACGGCCCATGATTGGCCGAATTCACCTGATACGGATCACCCAGAGGCCCCGACCCATCCAGTTGCACATGCAAAAACCTGGGCGTGTCGTCCGCCTCCCAGAACTTCGCAAACGACCCACCGGGACGGAACCGACCACCTGCCTCCGTGAATCGCGACCCATACCCGCCCACCTGAACCCAGACCGGATACGTCCGCCCCGGCTCCTCGCCATGCCCCTTCGGCAACGCCACCGCCACCCGCACAAACATCGGCCGACCATGAAACGCACTCAGCTTCGCCGATGGCAGCCGCAGATACTTCACACGCTCAGTATCCTCGGGCATTTCCTCCAAAGGTTCCCGCCGATCCAGCACCAGCGCCACCGCCTCGACACCCTCCCCCGGATCAACTCGCACTCCCGCCGCAACCTTCGAATGCAAATCCCCCGGCGCATTCAGCACCCTCAGATCGGGATTGGTTCGCAGAACAACCTGAACCCGATACTCCCCCGCTTCAAACCGCGAAACACCCTCCGCCGGATACGAATCCGCCCCACCGTCAATCGCGATCGACTCCCCCGGCGCCCAATCGTCCACGTCCCGCGCCAGCAACAGCTTCGGACCACCCACCACCTCCCCAATCCGACGCCTCGGCTCCCGGCCCCCCGCGCCCCCATCATCAATCGCCACGATCAACCGCCCCGTCACCGGCCCCGACGCCACCCCCGGGTCCAGTCGCACCACGAATCGCGGCCCCCGTCCCGGCTCACTTGCACACATCGACAACCCGCACACCAGCCCACACGTCGCAACGATTGAACACAAGTCCACGGTTCACTCACTCCTTGTCTGAATTAAAACCTGCAACGTCGTTGCGAATCAGTCTAAGCACCACGTCCTCGGCATATCCCGGCGGCGTCATCGGAATCGTCGATCCCGGCTCCACCTGAACGCTCAAAACACCCTCACCCAAACTCCAACCCATTCGCGGATCAATCCACGAAACTCGATACTCGCCATCAGGAATCGCCACCATCCATTCCCCGCCGCCGCCGCCGCCGCCGTCAACATGAATCAAATACTGTCGCCCCGCCTCCACCAGCGCCACGCCCCGAGCGCCCTCCGGCAAGCGGCCTATAACCCCAGGTTCCGGCTTCATCTTCAAGAAATCCAAGCCCTCGATCGTGCGCTTCATCAGCGCCAACTGACTCCTCAGCCTCGGCCCGCCACCCCCCGGCGTCGGCTCACGAATCACCGCCGTCCCATCCTCATCATCAACCGTGAACGAATAATCCAGATGACTGAAAATCGACCCGCCCGACAGCAAAAAACGCCACGCCTCCGTCCGATACGTCCGGTCGCCCGTCCCGTCGAATCCCGTCTCATCATCCCCCAACGCCCGGTCTAGCCCGTAATTCTCCAGCGCCGCCTGCGGCTCGGCATAGTGGAAATTCAAGATGTCCACTTCGTGATGGACCGGCTCGTCCACCTTCTGCTTCTCATTGGCAATGTTCTGCGCGATCAAGTGCTTCTTGGGCAGACCCTTCTCAACCTCAACGATCTCCTCTGCGATCCGACGCTGCCAGTCCAACGTAACGCCCCCGAAATACGGCTCGTTACAGATCTCGAAGTAGAGATTGTCATACCCGTTCATCCGTTTCACCACTTCACGCACAAACGCAAGTTGCCGCTTCAATAGCTCCGGATGCTTGAGCGTGTAAACCTCCTCACGCAAGCACTCACCAATCCCATTCACATTGTTCTTCGCGTTCATCGGATTCACATCCCAAAGCTCCTGCTCGTAAAACGGACAGAACAAAACCAGTTCCACCACCACGTTCGCCTCGTTCGTCCCGATCACAAACGCCTCCAGCCGCTCGAAATACGCTGGATCAAACTGATCCAAATCGTAACGCTCGACCTTGCCATCGCCCGCTTCGGCCACCTTTTTCCACGGCGCTTGATAACGATTCGGGGCCGGGGCCAGCGTATTCTTCTCGATCTGAAACGAGCCGGGAACCTCTCGATACGTCCCGCTGAATGTCCGCGTCAGGTTCAACCCCGCCTTCGACAGAGCCTCCAAATACGGCCCATGATCAAAATCCAGGTTCAACACCGCCCCATAATGCTCACCCGACCCCACCAGAATCGCCGGCCGCCCGCGAAAGCTCAAATAATGCGGATTCTCTCGATCCAGACGAATCGGCTCATCCGCTTTACCCACGCCCAGCAAGACCACCACCACCAGCCCCAGTCCAATCACTTGCCCAATCATCGTTACATCTCCATCATTTAACAATAATTAGCGTGCTGCTCCCGACCTTCCATCGACGCCCCATCATCAACCCAGGCCCCCCGCGATTCAACCACCCCGACGCCACACACTCATCGCGCCGTTGACATCCAACCCCCCGACCGCCACGATTCCTCACAGACCCCGGAAACACCCCACGCCACCGCCCCCTCTGGATTCCCGATGCCCGCCCCCACGTCCTCCAACCACGCCCTCGCCGCCTGCGACCGCCTCGCCGCGCTCCTCACCCGCGCCAGTCAGCTCGACCCTTCCGCGTCGCCAACCGCCGATCCCGAAGCCGT
>JBGSYY010000257.1:0-4930 GCA_041750675.1 Isosphaeraceae bacterium
CAGCGGGACCGACCACGCGCCGCTTTCGGCGGCCGACCACAACGCGTCGCCTTCCAGAAACCGCACCGAGGCGACCCCCGTCTCGCCCCCGGCACGTCGCTCAACGAGCGATTGCAGCACTTCCAGGCCGTGAAAATCGTAACTCTCAACCGGCCCGCCGTGAATCGACAACGCGGAGTCGAACTTCGCGCCGATGGGAATCTCAAGGCCCGGCCTTCGCTCCGCCAGGGGAACCGACGACCCGGCCATGAACGGTATCTTCAACCGCCGCGCCGTCTCGACCATCTCGATCGCCCAGTCCGTTCGATACGACAAATGTTTATCGGTAAATACCGGAACGGCTCGCCCCGAGCGCTCAACCACCGCCGAGATCTCATCGAAAAACCGCTTGCGGGGATACTCGACCTGGCCTTTCTCGTTCCGTGGATACGTGCCGTGCTCGCCGATCGACAGCACGGCATCGACGGCCAGCTCGCGCCCGCCCAGGCAGAGAGCTTCGTCGATGGTGCCCAAGACTGGGATATCCCGCTGGCCCGCCACAACGCGGCCCATGTCGTCGTCCGGGGCCTGGTCGAGGTAGAGCGAGGCGATCTCGAACTCTGGCCGGGGATCGACGACCTCGCCACGGAACAGGTACGGATTGAGAAAGTTTTCGAGGATTACATGAGCATGTTCGCGATAGCGGAACGACGAGCAAAGCGCGGCGACCTTGAGCCGGCGCTGCGGTTGCTGCGTGAGGAGAGCGCGGGGCGCAAGCACTGGCAACGCGAACGCCGCAGCGGTTTCACGCAGGAACGATCGACGCGAACGAGTGTTCGGCTGGCTGTGGACGTTTTCCATGACATCGCCCTTGGGGGTGTTCCACCGGGTCACGGCCCTTCGCTCCGGTTATGATGCGCTTTCGGTTGGGTCGAGGACACCTTGTTCTGACTGTTTTCGCGAGCCGCATCATGCGCAAAATCGCCCTCTTGCTGTTGTTCCTTCCTCTGCCCGCGATCGCACGGGTCGATGGCCCGGACGACAACCAGACCGCCCAGGTCCGCCGCATCCCCAAAGAGGGAATCGACGTTCCCGATGAGATCCGTCGCGAGTTGGAACAGGGGCTAAAGCAACTCGAAACGACCCTCGCCACGATCACGCCTCGCGCCGATTTGCCCGTCCTCGATCTCCGGCCCGACGCCGCGATTTTTCACAAGGCGGTCGCCGACGCCCTGAACCACAACGAATTTTTTGACCCCGCCGAGTTCGACAAGGCCCGTGTTCTACTCAGGGAAGGACAGCGCCGCGCCGAGATTTTGGCCCTGGGCCGGGATCCCGACTGGACCCGCGCGACCGGCCGCGTCGTCCGCGCGTATGTCTCGAAAATCGACGGCTCGATCCAGCCCTACGGACTGGTGATCCCCGAGTCGTACGAGTTCCGGGGCAAGGACCGCTACCGGCTCGATATCTGGTTCCACGGCCGGGGTGAGACACTGAGCGAGTTGAACTTCATCCACGAACGGATGACCCGCGATGGCGAGTTCACGCCCCGCGACACGATCGTCCTCCACCCTTACGGTCGTTATTGCAACGCGTTCAAATTCGCGGGCGAAGTCGACGTGTACGAAGCGCTCGATTCGACGCGCACACGCTACAAGATCGACGACGATCGGATCAGCGAGCGCGGTTTCTCGATGGGCGGCGCGGCGGCCTGGCAATTCGCCGTGCATGATCCGACCCGCTGGTTCGCCGCGAATCCCGGAGCCGGATTCTCCGAGACCCCGCGATTCTTGAACGTTTTCCAGAGTGAGACGCTCGATCCGCCCTGGTACGAGCGCACGCTCTGGAGTCTCTATGATTGCGACAAGTGGGCGGGCAACCTCCGTATGGTTCCGACCGTTGCGTACAGCGGCGAGATCGACAAGCAGAAGCAGGCGGCGGACATCATGGCCGAGGCACTCAAGCCTTACGGCGTCGAACTCGCACACATCATCGGACCCAACACCGCCCATAAGTACGAGCCAGGGGCGAAGCAGGAAGTCGAGCGGCGGCTCGATGATCTAGCACGTCTGGGACGCCAGCCTGCGCCTGGCCAGCAAGGCTTTCGCACTTTCACTCTCCGGTATAACCAATCTGCGAATCTGACCATCGACGCTCTCGAAGAGCACTGGAAGCCGGCCGAGATCCGGCTTGGTGTCTTCGACACGTCGTTCCTTGTGGAAATCGACAACGTAACGGCTTTCACCATCGATTATCCTGCCGGCTCTTCTCCACTGAGCGAGGAATTCCTTAAGGAATCTGCTGTTTCACCAGGACCGGACCGCGAGTTCTTGCTTTCCATCAACCATCTTCAATGGGTTGACATCCCGCTGAACGGCTCCGACCGCTCCTGGCGCGCCTCCTTCCACAAAGCCGGCGACACCTGGAAACTCGGCCCCCTGCCCGACGATGGCGGACTCCGCAAGAAACACGGCCTGCAAGGCCCCATCGACGACGCCTTCATGGATTCCTTCATGTTTGTTCGTCCCACCGGCGAATCCTCCCATCCCAAGCTCGCCGCCTGGTCGAACTCGGAATTGGACCGCGCCATTGAACACTGGCGACGGCACTTCCGCGGCGTCGCCCGCGTGAAGGACGACACTGAGATCACCGACACCGATATCGCCGCCCACAACCTCGTGCTCTGGGGCGACCCGTCGAGCAACGCCATCCTCAGGCGCATCGCCGACAAGTTGCCGATCGTCTGGACCGATCAGGCGATTCAGGTCGGGGATACGACTCATGACGCCGCTCATCATGCCCTCATCGCCATCTATCCCAACCCGCTCAACCCCGAGCGTTACGTCGTTCTCAATAGCTCGTTCACCTTCCGCGAATATGACTACCTGAACAACGCCCGCCAGACGCCCAAACTCCCCGACTGGGCCGTCATCGACCTCGACACTCCTCCAGACTCTCGACACCCCGGCAAGGTCGTCGCCGCCGATTTCTTCGACGAACGCTGGCAATTGAAGCCACCACGCAACCAAAACGAGCCTGCCGTCGTTCCCGAACCCGCCCAAAATCGCTAGGATCGACTCTCTCGATTTCCGCGTCATTTCGCTCGCGCGTCGAGAACGCCGAGCACGACTCTCCACGGCACCACTGACTACGGACCACACCATGTCCGCCCCGGTCGACCCGACCCTCTATCGCGACCCAAACGACGGAACCGGAGCCGATCCGGGTCAGCCGTTCACCATCGAGGTCTCTTCCCGCGTCAAGAACCTGCCGCCCTATCTGTTCGGCCGGATCAACGAGCTGAAATACCAGATGCGCGTCGCCGGTGCCGATGTCATCGACCTGGGCATGGGTAACCCGACCGACCCGCCCCCCGAGTGGGTCGTCGACAAGCTCTGCGAGGCCGCGCGCGACACCCGCAACCACCGCTACAGCGTCGCCAACGGTGTCTTCAATCTCCGTAAGGAGGTCGCCAAGAAGTACGAATCCCGCTTCGGCGTCACCCTCGATCCCGAGCACGAGATCGTCACCACGATCGGCTCCAAAGAGGGCTTCAGCCACATGTGTCTGGCCCTGCTGGGGCCGGGTGACACGGCGCTGGTGCCCGCGCCGACGTTTCCAATCCACTCCCACGCTGTCACACTCGCCAGCGCCAACGCCATCGCCATCGACGTCCGCGACCCCGCCCGGTTCCTCGACGAGGTCGCCGTCACCTGCCAGCGACTGCTGCCCCGGCCCAAGGTGCTGGTGCTCAACTTTCCCCACAACCCGACCGCCACCGTCGTCGATCGTTCGTTCTTCGTCGAAGTCGTCAAACTCGCCAAGCGATTCAAGTTCCTGGTGATCCACGATTTCGCTTACGGCGACATCGGCTTCGACGGCTACGTCCCGCCCAGCTTCCTCTCCGTTCCCGGAGCAAAGGAGATCGGCTGCGAGTTCACGACCATGTCCAAGGGCTACAACATGGCCGGCTGGCGGGTCGGATTCACCGCCGGCAACCCCGACGCCCTCCGCGCCCTCAAGGCCATCAAGGGCTACTACGATTATGGCCTTTTCCAGGCCGTTCAGATTGCTGCCATCGTCGCCATTCGCCACGGCGAGGAGGCCCGCATGGCCCAGGTCGCCGAATACCAGCGAAGACGTGATATCTTCGTCGACGGCCTCCGCCGCGCCGGCTGGGATGTCGCCTCGCCCCAGGCCGGCATGTTCGTCTGGACCGCCATGCCCGAGCCTTGGCGGAGCCAGATGGGATCGGTCGATTTCGCGATGAAGTTGCTGCGCGAGGCCGAAGTTGCCGTCAGCCCCGGCGTCGGCTTTGGCGACATGGGCGAAGGCCACCTCCGCCTCGCCCTGGTCGAGAACGAGCAACGCCTGCGGCAAGCCGCCCGCAACATCGCCCGCGCCCTCAAACCCACCCGCGCCGACGCCTGAGTGGCGTCCCCGGTTTCTGGCGACCTCAGCTCGTATCCGACACCCCGAGTCCAGGCGCTCATCCCGCCTCGGTCTCTGGTTGATTGCCCACAGCGCGCGGCACGTTTACCCTGTCAAGCAACCGCCTCTCCTTCTTGACCAGAACTCCGTGGAGCCAAGCGCAACGATGCGATCCACTCTCCTCCTCCTCGCCGCCCTCTGCGCGACCGCCCCACTGGCTGCGCAGACCACCGTCACCCCGCCCCAACCCGCCGAAGACTATCCCAAAACCATCGGCACGATTGAGCGTCTCGACCCGCGCTTCGACGAACTCGTTCCCAAAGATGCTCGTGTGGAACAAATCGCCGACGGCTTCGACTGGTCCGAAGGCCCCATCTGGATGCCCGAGCTGGACCGCGGCTCCCTGCTCTTCTCGGACGTTCCGGCCAACATGGTCTACCAGTGGCGCACCGGCACCTATGGCGCAAGCGAATGGCTCAAGCCCAGCGGTTACACCGGCGACCGCGGCCGCGCCGGCGAG
>JBGSYY010000258.1:0-5988 GCA_041750675.1 Isosphaeraceae bacterium
CGGGTGGTCCGTCCTGCTCGGGGGTGCCGGGATCGATCACGGGCGGGAGGGGGCGGTCGGCGTCGTGGACGCGGTAGGTGTTGCCGGGGAGGAACGGGGTGTCGCGGTAGCCGTAGGCGGGCTTGTCGTCCTTCTGTGCGAAGGCGCTGAGCGGGACCGCCACAATGACGCTGGCGACCGTCAAAAAGAGTGTATGCCGACGCATATTCACATCCTCGCAGAAATAAATGGAGTGAGTCGGGGCCGATTACAGGCCGGCGCGAGCGCGGCCGCAGGCTGTCTCGACGCCATGTTAGCACGACGCGGGGAGGGGCGGATGCCACAGGGCGACCCCAGAAGCGGCCATCGCCCGTTCGTTCCTTGACAAAGAAATGTCTCGCTTTGTTTGCATTCGTGTTTCTGTTCGGTTATGACATGAGGCCAGTCCTTCATTGTTGTGATGGACTGCGCTTCGAGATCAGGGCGATCGGGAACGTGAGTGAGCCCTGAGAATCGAATCCCGGCGGGGATGACATCCACCGAGAGTCCTCGAAGCGGCGATGTTGACAATGGTGTCACAAGTAAGGATATCGTGCTATGACGATGATAATGCGCGGATTGCGGTCGCTGGTGCTGGTCGCGCTAGTGGCGGCGCTGTGGCCCACCGTAACGAGGGCTGGCGACGGTCCGCCCAACTGGAAGGTCACGGGGGCGGGGACGACGGAGCCTCAAGGGGATGTGGATGTTGATGAGTTCCAGGGCAAGTCGACCCATCTGGGCCGATTCGCGGGTGAGGGCTTCCACAGTCTCTATGTGGAAATCAATGAGGCCGAAGAGGTGGTTCTCAAGTTTGACGGGGAGGCTGAGTGGACGGCGGCGAACGGGGACATTCTTTACGTGTTTTACAGCGGCGAGGTCTTTCCTTCGGGTGACCCGGACTTTCAGTTCGGCTTCAAAGCCACGATCGTCGCCGACGGCGGGACCGGCCGGCTGGCGGATGCCGAGGGCGAGGGCATCATGACGGGCGCGTTCACCGGCGTTCCCGGAAACCTGAGGTTCCAGGTTCTGGGCACGCTGCATCCTCGGGGGAAGTGAGCCGGTGTCGGGGCTGTTTCGCTGTTTGATCCCGTGTTCCCCGGCTGGTTCGCGCGGCGGGGCGTTGGCGGGTTTTTCATGCGGACCAAGAGGAGTTCTTCCGAAGATGCGCATCTCTCGATTGCGGACCCTGGCCATGTCGCTGGCGGTCGGTGTGTTGTGGCTCTCGGCGGCGGCTGAGTCAGCGCGGGCGCAGGTTGTCAAGCCGTTCAAGATTGTCGGCGGCGGTATCGGGCCCACGGGGATTCCCTTGCCTGGCCAGCCGGCTCGGATGTTCTGGTCGATTGGT
Organism: Isosphaeraceae bacterium; assembly: GCA_041750675.1. GTDB lineage: Bacteria > Planctomycetota > Planctomycetia > Isosphaerales > Isosphaeraceae > BPJS01. The sequence continues at coordinate 1,364 of JBGSYY010000258.1, forward strand.
CAGGCGACGCAATTGGGCCGCTATTGCGGCGAGGGCGCCGTGGGGACCGATTCGGCGGATCCTGTTGTTGATCCGGAAGGTAATCTCGTCGGCTTCAAGGGCGAGTTCGGCAGCGGTATCGACGCCAACGGCGATGCCATTCCGTTCGTCTTCACCGGGGCCAACGGCGATCAACTCGTCACGGTTTTTGGACGCGAGGCGTACGGAGCCGAGGAACCGGGTACTTTTGAATTGACGATTGTGGGGCTGACTCCGGAAGGCGCTCCGATCGTGACGGCGTACTTCATCGCGGAGTTTGTGGCCCAGCCCAAAGAGTCGACGGGCAAGTTCGCGGGTGCCACGGGAAGCTGGATCATGTACGCGCGATCCGCGCCGTTCGTGCTGGGATCGACCGATCCCCTTGCCTACTGGTGGCAAGGCCAGGGCGCGCTGACGTTTCCGAAGAAGAAATCGAAGTAATCGAAGTGGCCCGCGCACGGGATGCCAAGGCACCCGTGCGCGGGCTTTCGCTCGGAATCGGACATCGAATTCAGCCTGCGAAACAACGTCCGAAGGCCAGGAGTAGTCGTGGTGAGCCTTTCAGGACGATCTTTCGGTGGAGCAAGGCCCAGACGAGGTTTCGCTCCTTGCGGAGGAAGCTGATCCAGGTGGCGGCGTCGGCGCGGACGTGGAGGTTGGGGGTTCCGTGGTGGCCGAGTTCGACTCGGATGGATTTGTCGGCGATGACGATGGTGGCATCGATCTGTTCCGCGCCCTGGAAGGTGAAGTGATAGGTGGCGGCGAGCCCCTCGGACTTGTGGCGCTGGAAAACGTGGGGCAAGGCGCTGAGGAAGCCGGCGACATTGGTGGGACGAAGGCCGGAGTTCACGCGCTTCGTTCGCTTGTGAGGGAAACGCCTGGCGGCGTGAATCTCGGCGTCGGAGCCGGGGGCGACATAGAGGGTTTCGACCTTTTCTTGCAGTGGCGTGACGACCTCGGCGAGAAAGGTCTTGCGATCGTCGAGGAAGGGACCGATGACGTCTTCACCGGCGGGGCAGACCGCGAGGCAATAGGCGGCCTTGTAGTTGGGGCCGAAGCCGAGGCTTTGCCACATCGAGGCGGACTCGGAGTCGCTGACGCGATGGCGGTAATCGACGGCGTCGCGGCTGTCGGCGATCTGCTCGACCCAGTCGGTGAAGCCGCCCATGAACTCGCGGTAGTTGTGGGTGTAGCAGGCGGAGAAGTCGAAGTGGCCGTCAGCGGCGATGGCGCCGACGGGGCAAGCGGCGACGCAGAGCTTGCAGGAAAGGCAGGGGTTGTAGTCGATGGGGATGGACGACTCGCTGAAATCGGCGTCGACGATAACGGTGGCGAGCAGGATGAAGTTGCCGAACTTGGGGTGAATCACATTTCGATGGATGCCCATCTGGCCCAGGCCGGCGGCGACGGCGACGGGCTTGTGGGCGACGACCCAGGTCTTGCCCGGGAAGAGGTCCATCTCCATGGGGAGGCCCATCGAGGGGTTGACGGCGCGGAGGCCACGGGCCTCCAGGGCGGCGACGATGGCGCGGGCGGCGTCGTTGGTGGCGTCGCCGGTGTGATGGAATTCACGGTTCGCGACGGAGCGGGCGGGGCTGCGGATCGGCTCGCGATTCATGCGGCAGACGATGCTGATGAGGCCCCTGGCCCAGGGGTAGAGGGCCAGGATCTCGGCGCGCTGGTCGTCCAGTTCGGGGCGGTCGAGGGCGACGAAGCCAACGTCGTCGACGCCCATGTCAAGGCAGAGGGCGCGGAGGTCGTTGACATCGAGTGGGGTCCGGGGGGAGAGATTGGCGGCTCGGGCGCGGTGGTTTGCGACGGTCGGATGGGTGTCAATGCGGGTCATGAGAGTCGGACTCCGTTCTTGAGCCTGTGAGTTGCATATGCAACTGTGTTGAGAAAAATGAAAAGGATCGGAATCAGGAGGACTGGGATTCGGCGGCCCACAGGGCCTCGACGACGGCGGCGACGGAGGTCGCGGCATCGATGCCCATGAGGGCGCGGGCCTTGGATTGGGCCTGCCGCCAGGCGGGGGCGGCGCGGTCGATGAGGGCGTGGCCGGCCTTGGTGATTTTCAGGGGGCGGGTCCGGCCCGGGATTTCGACGAGGTCGATCCAGCCGTGGCGGCGGAGGATCTCGGTGTCGCGGCTGAGAGTGGATTTGTCCATGCGAAGGACGCGGCAGAGCTGCGCCGGTGATGGCTCGCCGAGGTGGGCAATGGCGACGAGCAGGTTGAGCTGACCAACGCGGAGGCCGTGGGGACGGAGGGCGTCGTCGTAGAGAGCGCTGACCGCGCGGTTGAGCACGCGGAGGCGAACGGCGACGCATTCGCCGGCGATGGTGTCGGCCGCGAAGTGCTGGGTCTGGCGTTGGGGTTTGGGCATAGAATCGACTCCGTGCATAGTTGTATATGCAACATCAGAGAATGTCAAGAAGCGTTTGGAGTTGTTGGGAGCGTTGCAGACAGCGTGCTTCACGCGTCCTACGAGGCTGAGATGGGTTGGCGGAGCCAATAGATGAGGTCGGTCAGGGCGGGGGTTCCACCGGCGTGCCGGACGAGGGTGGCGATCTGGCCTCGGTGGTAGGGGGCGTGGGTTTCGAGCTGGGAGAGGATTTCTTCAACGCGATTCTGAAACCGGTCGGCGTCGAGGCTCTGGTATTCGACGACGCGGTCGAGATCGACGTCGGTGAGGGTGTCCAGATAGGACATCCATACACGGGCGGCCTCGGTCCAGCGCGAGGCCACCTCGTCGAGCGACATCTGATCCGGGAAGAGATTCGAGACGGTGGAGCGGCCGGTTCCGAGCCGTTCGAACCAGGCGACCCGCGCAATGCCCATGTGGGCGAGGAGCGCGACGGCCTTGCGATATTCGGCGGAGTCGCGGCGGTCGAGCGGGACGGTTTCCAGAGAGGCGACGACCTGGGCGTGGGCGTGGCATTCGTGGGCGAAGTTGCGCTGGAAGTGTTTCGTCATGCGAGTAGACATGGATGGAGCAAGCCTCGGCTGGTCGGGGTGAGACGGGAAAGGCGATCCACAGATTTTCGCAGATGGGGGAGGTCGGGGTTGAGGAGGCCGAAGACGATCCGCAGATGAAGGCGGGGACGGCGGTCAGAGATGTGGATTCCCCAAGCGGCATCATATCGAAGGCGGGATCGGGATTCCGGTGGAGCGCGCGCGGGCGAGTTGGATGGTGAGGTTCCGGGGGGTGACGGCCTTGCGGTAATTGGGCGATGCGCGGCGATCTTCGGGGACGCTGCGGAGGGAGTCGCAACCACGCAGCGGCCTCGCGCTCGTGGGCGAATCCGTGTCGGAAAATCAGTCAGCACGTCTTTTCCCTGCCCTTCGGTTATGAGGTTCGATCGCTGAGCGGCGGTCTCCAAGTTCCCCATCCTGCCCCGATGTGGCGATGCCGGAGTGGCGGCGATGCGCTGGGGGTCGGGGTTCGGTATGGGAGATGCAGTAGTAAAGCGGCGGCGGGCCCGGTGTCGGGCCGTGGCTGATTAGCCTCCTCACCGGGGCGGCCCCGGCCGATCGGGAGGGGTTCGTGCGAACCGGCTCCCGCCTTTTTGAAGCGGAGTGTGTGATATGGCCGACGATGTGAGCGCGAGGACCGAGGATTTGATCGGTGTACGGAGCCGGATCCACTGGTCTCCCCTGTTCGCCGGGGCGGTGGTTGCGGTGGCGGTTTACCTGTTGTTGACGCTGCTGGGCGCGGCGATCGGGCTGTCTGTGGGAGGCGATGTGCGCGGCAACGACCTGACCACCGGCGCGGCCATCTGGGCCATTTTGAGCATGATGCTCTCGCTGTTCTTGGGCGGCTGGCTGACCAGTCAGATGATGGTTGGCGAGAATCGCAACGAGGCGGTGGCTTATGGCGTCATTTTGTGGGGCTTGGTGTTTGCGATGCTGCTCTGGATGCTTGGTTCGGGCGTCAGCGCCGGATTCAACGCCATGGTCGGCATGGCGAACATGAGCCGGGCCGTCGAGGACACGCCGAGCAAGGATTGGGAGGACGCAGCGCGTCGGGCGGGCGTCGAGCAGCAGCAAATCGACAACTGGAAGGAAGGGGTCAAAAATGCGCCTGCCGAGGCGCGCACGGCGATTGAGAATCCGGAGACGCGTCGGCAAGCGTCGTCAGCGACCTGGTGGACCTTCCTTGGCACCTTGTTGTCGATGTTTTCGGCGATCGGCGGGGCGGTCGTGGGGGCGGGACCGACGCTCAGGCTCTTCAGCAAACCGCGGCCACAGGTCGTCGTTCACGACGAGCGTAGAAGGGTCGTCACCTGAGGCAAGTCGCGGCTTAACGAGAGACGTGATGACGAGACGGGCCGGCACCCCAGGAGGGGGGGCCGGATCGTTTCACGCGTGTTTCTAGGGTCGTCCGGCGTTGAGACCGCATGGCGACGATTTCATAGGGTTGCGCCGCGGTCCTCGCTGGGGGAGATTGGGACGGCGGCGGCGAGGCGGGGGTCGTTGCGGAGTCTTTTGCTGGCGGATTGGCAGGCGTGACGAATCGTTTTCGTGTCGCGGCGGCCGAAATAGCGGCCCAGGCGGGCGAAGCTGGCACCGGTGTGCTGACGGGCGAGGTGGATGGCGAGGTGCCGGG
>JBGSYY010000259.1:0-3271 GCA_041750675.1 Isosphaeraceae bacterium
ACGGCCGCGAAACCGCCGACAACCTGATCCGGCCCGCAATCTCAGACGACCGGCCGCGCGATCAGTATGGTGATGGCGTGATCGCCGACCAGGATGTAGCGGGGGTCAATCACCGGCGGCTCCTGGCCGGCGGGCCAGATCTCCTCGGGCGCGGGGACGCCCGTGTTGAGCGCGACGTGCCACCGGGTCCCCGTGGGCGGCGTCGGCAGCCCGAAGCTGTGGGTCACATGGTCCATGTTCAGCGCGATGTAGAGCACGTCCTCGCGGCGGCTCGATTCGCCGTTCGCGCCCCGGAGCATGATGGCCAGCGTCCGGCTGTCGTGCGACCAATCCGGCTGCCAGGCGATCGGCCCGTGCCAGGTCACTTCCAGATAGCGGCCTGCGCCTCGGTCGCCGGGGTGGAGTGGATAGCGCAACGCCGTGTGCCGCTGGCGGAAGGCGATCAGCTCGCGGGTGAAGCGAAACTGATCGGCGTTCTGCTCACCGAGCGACCAATCGAGCCACGAAAGCGGCGTATCGTGGCAATAGGCGTTGTTGTTGCCGTTCTGCGTGCGTCCACACTCGTCGCCCATCAGAATCATGGGCACACCCTGGCTGATCATGAGCAGAGTGAGTGCGTTCTTGCGCTGACGATCACGAAGGGCCAGAATCGCCGGATCGTCGGTAGGGCCTTCCACGCCGCAGTTCCAGCTCGCGTTGTCGTTGCAACCGTCGCGGTTGCCTTCACCGTTGGCCTCGTTGTGCTTGTCGTTGTAGGAGACAAGGTCGTTGAGCGTGAATCCATCGTGACACGTGACGAAATTGACACTGGCGGCCGGACCTCGGTCCGCATAAAGATCGGGCGATCCCATCAGGCGCTGGGCGATCTCCCGGACCTGTCCCGGGTCGCCTTTGAGAAACCGGCGCACGCAATCGCGAAACCGTCCGTTCCACTCGGCCCAGCGGCCATACGAGGGAAAATTGCCGACCTGATACAGCCCGGCGGCGTCCCACGCCTCGGCGATCAGCTTGCAATGGGCCAAAATCGGGTCATGAGCCAACGCTTCGAGCAGCGGCGGGTTGTGCAGCGGGTCGCCGTGGACGTCGCGGCCCAGGATGCTGGCGAGATCAAATCGAAATCCATCAATATGATATTGCGACACCCAGTAGCGCAGGCAGTTCACCACCAGGTCGCGTACGACCGGATGATTGCAGTTGAGCGTGTTGCCGCAGCCCGAGAAGTTGAGGTAGTGGCCGTCAGGCGTGAGCAGGTAATAGGTCTTGTTGTCCAGACCTCGGAGCGAAAGCGTCGGCCCGTTTTCGTTCCCCTCCGCCGTATGGTTGAAGACGACGTCGAGAATCACCTCAATCCCCGCGCGATGCAGTTCCTTGATGGTGGCTTTCAGCTCGTCGGCCTGCATGCCGATACGGCCGGTGTGGGCGTAGCCCGCCTTGGGCGAGAAGAAGCCGACGGTGCTGTAGCCCCAGTAATTCATCAGCCGCTGGCCGGTTTTGGCGTCGATCCGCGAATTTTCGAACTCGTCAAACTCGAAGATCGGCATCAGCTCGACGGCATTCACGCCCAGCTTCTTGAGATACGGAATCTTCTCGCGGATCGCCGCGAACGTGCCGGGGTGCTTCACTCTCGACGAAGGATGCTGCGTGAAGCCCCGAACATGCATTTCATAGATGATCAGGTCTTCGGTAGGCACGGACGGATGGCGATCGTCCTCCCAGTCGAAATCATCGGGCACGAGACGGGCGCGAAGGGGCGGCGGCTCGGCAGCGGTTCCCAGGTCGCCCCACACGTCGCGTCCGCCGATGGCTCGGGCATAGGGGTCGAGCAGGATCTTGGTGCGGTCAAAGCGATGACCGCGGCTCGGCGCGAGAGGCCCGTCCATTCGGAAGCCGTATTCCATCCGCTCAGGATCAAGCCCGAAGACGACCATGGTGAAAACCTGGCCCACCCGGAATTCGAGCGGGAACGGGATCTCGTCAACCGGCTCGCGGCGGTCCTTCTCGTAGAGCACGAGCGTGCAATGCTCGGCATGGGCCGAAAAGACGCTGAAATTGACGCTCTGGCCGCCGGGCAAAAACAACGCGCCGAAGGGCAGCGGCAGGCCTTGGCCCAGGGCGAACGGCCCGTGGCGGTGTGTGGGATAGACGTCGATGCGGCCCAGCGCGGCCACCGCGGCCGATCCCGAAAGCGCAGCCGTCTGCCCCGGCCTGAGATGGAGAAAGCCGATCGCGTCAAGAACGTCGAGCGTTTCGGTCGACGCCCCGACCATCGAGACCCGCCCGCCGACATGAAGCACGCGACGGTAAAGCAACAGCAGCGAGCGCAGGCCGCTGGCCGTGATGTCCTGAACGGCCGACACATCCAACTCAAGCACGCCGCCAGGAGTGATGGCGGCGAGCAGGTCGCTCTCGATCTCCGCCGGGAGGTCGGCGCCGATGCGTCCGGCCAGCTCGACCGTGGTCGTCTTACCTTCGCGGGAAACTCGGAGGCTCATGGCGAATCCAGCCCTCACATCGGGACCATCCAGCGGGTCCACGCACCCGGGAATACGGGTGACCTCTCTGACCATCGTAGCGGGGCAGCACCCAGAGGCGTCACCCCCGCCTCCGAACCGGATCGGCCGGTTGAAGGGGTTGACTGGAGTCTAGGTGATGCGTGAGGCCCATCAAACCGAGATTTTCGGGGAAACGAAGGGTTTGATTGGAGTGATTCGGTCCGAAATGCCGACAAAAGCAAGTTTCGCTTGGTTGCAGACCAAGGATTCCACTTCCGCGCCCGTTCTTCGGTGGAACCGCGCGGGCCGTCCTCCGTATGCTGACTTCCATGAACGGCCTGCCCCCACGAACCGAGCTGGAACGCGCCTACCTGGAGCGCGATCCCGCCTACAACGGCGTTTTCGTCCTGGGCGTTCGCACCACGGCCATCTTCTGCCGGCCGACCTGCCCCGCGCGGAAGCCGCTGACGAAAAACGTCGAGTTTTTCTCGACACCCCGCGCCGCGCTCTTCGCCGGCTATCGACCCTGCAAGCGTTGCCGGCCCATGGCCCTCGACGACCAGCCCGAATGGGCCGCGGCCCTGCTGGCCGACATCGAAAAATCCCCCCATCAGCGCATCACCGACGCCGACCTGAAGCGCCGGGGCATCGACCCGGCCACCGTGCGCCGTCACTTCCAGAGGCATTATGGTATGACCTTTCAAGCCTACTCCCGGGCGCGTCGCCTGTCGGGCGCGCTGCATTCCATTCGCGAGGGCACGCCCATCGACACCGCCGCG
>JBGSYY010000260.1:0-6178 GCA_041750675.1 Isosphaeraceae bacterium
GGCGATGTCGCCGGAGGCTTGATCCAGGGTAATCTCGTCGATCAGGTCTGGAAAATCGTCACGTCCCACCTCAACGCACACATGATGGCCAACTATCAAGAAAAGATCGGCTGACCCATCGATTCGTGGCGCGTGCGCGGGCACACCGTCTTCACCCCACCGCCTCCACCCGCGCCGCGCAAAACTTGAACTCCGGGATCTTTCCAAACGGATCAAGCGCGGGATTGGTCAACAAGTTCGCCGCCGCCTCCGCATAGCAAAACGGCAGAAATATCAACCCGCGCGGCACGTTCCGGTCTGCCCGCGTCGCCAGTTCGATCGATCCCCGCCGCGTCTCCACGCGCACCCACCCACCCGGCTCAACCCCAAGCCGACTCAGCTCTCTCGGGTTCAGATGCACCCGAGCATCCGGCTCGATCGCGTCCAGCACCGTCGCCCGCCGCGTCATCGCGCCCGTGTGCCAGTGTTCCAGCAGCCGACCGGTCGTCAAAATCATGGGAAACTCAGCGTCCGGCACCTCATCGGGCGGCAACACCTCCGCCGGCATCAGCCGCGCCCGCCCGCTCACCGTCGCGAATCCTTCACCAAAAATCACATCCTGCCCCGCCACGTCCTCCGACTCACACGGATACGTCACCGCCCCCTCACGTTCCAGCCGATTCCAGGTGATCCCAGTAAGCGACACCATCCCACGCCGCATCTCCGCAAACACATCACGTGGATGCTCATAACTCCATGAAAGGCCCAATCGCTTCGCCAGTTCCTGGATGATCCACCAATCAGCCCGCGCCTCGCCCGGCGGCTCCAGAACCGGTCGACCCATCTGCACTCGCCGATCGGTGTTGGTGAACGTCCCCGCCTTCTCCGGAAACGCCGTTGCCGGCAAAATCACATGCGCGTGATACGCCGTCTCCGTCAAAAAAATCTCCTGCACCACCAGATGCTCCAGTGCGGCCAACGCCTTCCGGGCGTGATTCAAGTCCGGGTCCGACATCGCCGGGTTCTCCCCAAGGATATACATCCCCCGGATCGTCCCCGCCTCGATCGCCCGCATGATCTCCACCACCGTGAGTCCCGGCGTCGGATTGAGCGCGGTTCCCCAAAGGTCCTCGAAGAACAAACGCGTCTCCGGATCGCCCACGGCCCGGTAGTCGGGGTAAACCATCGGGATCAACCCCGCGTCTGACGCCCCCTGCACATTATTCTGCCCCCGCAACGGATGCAGACCGGTTCCCGGCCGACCCACTTGCCCAGTCAATAAGGCCAACGCGATCAGGCACCGCGCGTTGTCCGTCCCATGCACATGCTGCGAGATCCCCATCCCCCAGAAGATCATCGCGGCCTTCGCCCGCGCGAATGTCCGCGCCACCTCGCGCAAGGTTGCCGCCGGTATCCCGCAAATCTCCGCCATCGTCTCGGGACTATACCCCCGCACACTCTCACGCAACGCCGAGAATCCCTCAGTGAATCGCTCGACATACCCCGTGTCTACCAAACCTTCCTCGACAATCGTATGCAACAGCGCATTGAGCAACGCCACATCCGTCCCCGGCCGAAATCTCAGGTCGAACCTCGCCAGCCGGCTTAGCGCCTGACCTCTCGGATCCGCGACAATCAACGTCGCCCCGCGTTTCACCGCGTTCTTCAAAAACGTCGCCGCCACCGGATGATTCACTGTCGGATTCGCGCCGATCACCAGAATCACGTCCGCGTTCGCACACTCCGAAACCGACGCCGTCACCGCCCCAGACCCAATCCCCTCCATCAATGCCGCCACACTCGACGCATGACACAATCGTGTGCAATGATCCACATTATTGGTGCCGAATCCTGTGCGCACCAGCTTTTGAAACAGATACGCCTCCTCGTTCGATCCCTTCGCCGACCCGAATCCCGCCAGCCCCTCCGGCCCGCGCTCATCGCGAACCCGCCGAAACCCCGCCGCCGCGGCGTCGAGCGCCTCCTCCCAGCTCGCCTCACGAAAATGCGTCAACGGATTGCTCGGATCCACAACCACCTCCGCCCCCCGCGGCGCATCGGCGCGACGGATCAGCGGCCGTGTTAATCGTTGCGGACTATGAACATAGTCAAAGCCATATCGCCCCTTCACGCACAGCCGCTGATGATTCGCCGGCCCGTCCCGCCCCTCCACCTGCACAATCCGGTTCTGATGAACGTGATAGGTGGCCTGACATCCCACACCGCAATACGGACAGAGGCTCGCCACCGTTTTCTCCGGTCTGATCACCTTCCGCCCGCTCGCATCCATCAATGACGATGGCATCAACGCCCCCGTCGGGCACGCCTGCACGCACTCGCCGCAGGCCACACACGTACTCCGGCCCATCGGGTCGTCGAAGTCGAAGACGATCTTCGCCGCATGTCCGCGATACGCCATGCCGATTACGTCGTTGACCTGCACCTCGCGGCACGCGCGCACACACAAGCCGCACTGAATGCACGCGTCGAGCTGCACCGTCATCGCCGGATGACTGCGGTCGGCGGCCGGCACGGCCTTCCTTGGAGGAAACCGGCTCGATGTCACGTCCATCCGATCCGCCCATCGCCACAGCCGCGAATCGGGATCATGCGACTCGACGCGCGCAGGCTGATCCGCCACCAACAACTCCATAACCATCGCTCTCGCCGATTCCGCACGCTTCGAAATCGTCGAAACCTTCATCCCCGCCACCGGCCGACGAATGCACGACGCCCCCAGTACCCGCTCCCCCACAATCTCCACCATGCACACACGACAATTTCCGTCTGGACGATACCCCGGCTCCGCGGAATGACAGAGGTGCGGAATCGCCACGTCATTCCGCCGCGCAACCTCCCAGATCGTCTCCCCGGGCATCGCACAAACTTCTCGACCATCCAGCTCGAAAATAATTCCCGTCTCGGTCGCCGCCGCCGCTCCGCTCATGGCCGGTCCTCCGGGAAATACCGCATCGAGCACAGCAACGGGTTCGCCGCCGCTTGACCCAAACCGCAAATTGAGGCATCCCGCATCGTCCCGCTCAATTCCGTCAACAAGCTCTCGTCCCAAGTGCCGGCGCGCATCAATTCCAGCGCCTTCTCCGTCCCGCATCGGCACGGTGTGCATTGCCCACAACTCTCATCAGCGAAAAATCGCATCAACTCCCGAGCGACCATTCGTGTGTCATCCTGGTCCGAAAGCACAATCACCGCCGCCGATCCAATAAAGCACCCATGCGCCTCTAGTGTCCCGAAATCGAGCGGCAGATTCCCCATCGACGCCGGCAAGATTCCTCCGGACGCACCACCCGGCAAGTATCCCTTGAACTCATGCCCAGGCAGCATTCCCCCACAATGCTCCTCGATCAACTCCCGCACCGTGATCCCCGCGTCCGCCAACTTCACACCCGGCCGCGCCACTCGCCCCGATACGGAAAACGTCCGCAAACCCTGCCGTCCATTTCGGCCTCGGTTTGATAGCCATTCCGGACCATGCTCCAGCACCGCACGAACCCAGTACAGCGTCTCGACGTTATGGATCAACGTCGGCTGGCCGAACAATCCCACCTGCGTCGGAAACGGCGGCTTGTGCCGCGGATAGCCGCGCTTCCCCTCGATGCTCTCGAGCATCGCGGTCTCTTCCCCGCAGATGTAAGCTCCCGCCCCTCGCCTCAACTCGATTCGAGTCCCCGCCGGAATCAACCCCACACGATCCAATTCTCCCAGCTCACGCTCTAAAATCACCCGCACCGCCGGATACTCATCGCGTAAATAGATGTAGAGAGAATGCGCTTCGACCGCCCACGCTGCGATCAACATCCCCTCCAGAAACCGATGCGGGTCGCTCTCCAGGTAATGACGATCCTTGAACGTCCCCGGCTCGCCCTCGTCGGCATTGACCGCCACGTAACGTGGCCCCGGCTGCTGACGAACCAACCGCCACTTCTGCGCCGTGCGAAATCCCGCTCCGCCCAATCCCTTCAGGCCCGAGCTATCCAGCCGCTCGATCACCGTCTCTGCACTTAACCCCCGCAGCAAGCCGTCCGGGCTCAGAAGCTCGTATCCACCCCCAGCCCGATACTCCTCCAACCCGCGATAATCTGGAATCTCCGCCGCGAACCGGCCCTCGGCCACTGCTGCCGCCACGCTCGCCACACCCGCATGGTCCACCGCGTTCTTACCCACGAAGACCGCCGGCGCTCGCTCGCATCGCCCGATGCACGGCGCAGGCAAGACCCGCACGTCCGGCTCCAAGCACTCACGGAGTTCCGACAGCAGGGATTCTGCTCCGCCAAGCATGCAGGAAATCCCATCGCAAACCCGTACCGTACGCCGCGGCGGCGGCGTCTCACCCTCAAGCACCACGTCGAAGTGCGCGTAAAACGTCGCGACTTCATAAACCTCCGTCAGCGCCAGCTTCATCCACTCCGCCAGCGCAGCTAGATGCCGCGCCGACAAATGTCCATGCGTATCCTGCAAAACATGCAGATACTCAATCAGCAAATCCCGCCGACCCGGACCAACACCCAGTAGTCCCTCAATCTCTGCAACCGCTGACGGCTCCACCTGCCGCCCCTTGGGCTCAAACCCACCCTCCCGACGACCCGCCCCCGGCCGCAGCCGTCGATCCCCGTCCATCCCGACGACCTCCAACAATTATGAGCCGCAAGTTCGGTCGATCCTCAAGCTCAAAGCTTGCCAATCACCCCATCCACCATCCGCCAGATGCCAGCCGGATTCCCGTCTCTCAGCTCGATCGGCAGCAATTGCGCCGGTGTGCTCTGATAGCAAACGGGCCGCGCAAACCGACCAATCGCTCGCGTCCCAACCGAAGTCGACATCCCGTCCGAAGTCGCGGGGTAGGGGCCTCCATGATGCATCGCGTCGCACACCTCGACACCCGTCGGAAACCCGTTGAACACCAGTCGTCCCGCTCGCGTCGTCAACAGGTCGACCAGTTCTTCCGACGTCGACCAATCCGACGCATCCCCATGCACCGTTGCCGTGAGCTGACCGTCCAGCACCTCCGCCGCCGCCATCATCTCCCCCATTCCCTTACATCGGACCACCAAGGTCGACGGCCCAAATACCTCCTCCAGCAACTTTTTCTTTTTCTTCAAGAACGTTGCCGTGTCGGTCTCGAACATTGCCGTTCCGCAGCGCAGTCCGGTCCCGTCGACCGAACCTCGCGCGGCGAGTCGTACGCCTTCGATATTGGAAAACTTATAAACCCCGTGCCCATACGCCTCGTGGATATCCGGCGTCAACATCGCCCCCGCCGCCGTCCCCTTCATCAAGTCCGCCAATCGGGATACCAACGTGTCGCCGTCGGCCCCTTGCTCCAGAAACACCAACCCAGGATTGGTGCAAAACTGTCCGACCCCGAGCGTCACCGAACCATGCAATCCCGTCGCAATCGCCTCACCCCGCGCCGCCACCGCGCCCGGCAAGAGGAACATGGGATTGATGCTGCCCATCTCCGCGTAAACGGGAATCGGCGCAGGCCGCGCCGCCGCCGCGTCCATCAGCGCCCGACCACCCGAACGCGATCCCGTGAACCCCACCGCGCGCACTCTCGGGTCGCGCACCAGCGCGATCCCAACACCTCGCCCCGGCCCATACAGCAGCGAAAACACACCCTCCGGCATCTTTGTTGCCCTCGCCGCCTCCTGCACCACCCGACCCACCAGTTCAGAAGTTCCCAGATGCCCCTGATGCGCCTTGACGATCACCGGGCATCCCGCCGCCAACGCCGACGCCGTATCCCCTCCCCCCACAGAAAAGGCCAGCGGAAAATTGCTCGAACTGAACACCGCCACGGGCCCCAGCGGCTCGCGCATCGATCGCACATCCGGCTTTGGAACCGGCGTCCGTCCCGGATCGGCGCGATCAATCCGCGCATCGACCCAACTTCCGTCCTCAACCACCTTGGCAAACATCCGCAACTGACCCGTCGTCCGTCCCGTCTCTCCCACCAATCGCGCTTCCGGCAACGCCGTCTCCCGCTTCGCCCGCGCTACGATCACATCGCGATTCGCCTCGATCCCGTCGGCGATCGCCCGCAAGAGCGCCGCCCGCCGCACCGCCTCCATCCGCCGATACACCCCGGCCGCCGCCTCAGCCAGTGCCAGGGCTCTCTCCACGTCCTCGTCGCTCGCCCACCGATACAAAGGCTCCAGCCGGCCGCCGGTCTCCGGCT
>JBGSYY010000261.1:0-8552 GCA_041750675.1 Isosphaeraceae bacterium
CGCCCGTGAGCGTCTTGCGCAGGGCCTCGACGGCCGGAATGCAACGCAGGAGGGCCGTGCCGCCGCCCGGAACGACTCCTTCGGCGGCCGCCGCGCGGGTGGCATGAAGGGCGTCCTCGACGCGAGCCTTGGTTTCCTTCATCTCGGCCTCGGTCGCCGCACCGACGTTGATCAGCGCCACGCCGCCGGAGATCTTGGCGAGCCGCTCCTGGAATTTCTCCTTGTCGTACTCGCTCTCGGTCTCCTCGATCTGGCGGCGGAGCTGGTCGACGCGCTTCTGGATGTCGGCCTTCTTGCCCGCGCCCTGGATGACCGTGGTGCTGTCCTTGTCGATCTTGACCTGCTTGGCCTTGCCCAGCTCCTTGATGTCGAGGTTCTCCAGCTTGAGGCCGAGATCCTCGCTCACCACGATGCCGCCGGTCAGAATGGCCATATCTTGAAGCATCGCCTTGCGACGATCGCCGAAGCCGGGAGCCTTGACGGCGCAGACGTTGAGGACGCCGCGGAGCTTGTTCACCACCAGGGCGGCCAGGGCCTCGCCCTCGACATCCTCGGCGATGATCAACAGCGGCTGGCCCGCCTGGGCGATCTTCTCCAACACCGGCACCAGATCGCGGAGGTTGGAAATCTTCTTTTCGTGGAGCAGGATCAGGCAGTTGTCGAGCACGGCTTCCATGGAAGTCGGATCGGTCACGAAATACGGGCTGATGTAGCCCTTATCGAACTGCATGCCCTCGACGAATTCGAGCGTGGTCTCGGAGGCTTTGCCGTCCTCGACCGTGATCACGCCGTCGCGCCCCACTCGCTCAACCGCGTTCGCCAGCATATCGCCGATCTTGGGATCGTTGTTGGCCGAGATGGTGCCGACCTGCGCGATCTCCGCCTTCTTTGAGACCGGCTTGCTGATCTCGTCGTGCAGCGTGTTGACGGCAACCTCGACGGCCTTCTCGATTCCACGTCGCACGGCCGTCGGATTCGCGCCGCCCGTGATGTTCTTCAGGCCTTCGCGATAAATCGCGCGGGCCAGGATGGTCGCGGTCGTGGTGCCATCGCCGGCGACGTCGGACGTCTTGCTGGCGACCACGTTCACGAGCTTTGCGCCCATGTTTTCAAAGGGATCGGGCAGCTCGATCTCCTTCGAGACGGTGACGCCGTCCTTCGTGACGGTCGGGCCGCCGAAGGACTTGCTGATGATCACGTTGCGGCCGGTTGGGCCGAGCGTGGTGCCAACCGCCTCAGCCAGGGTATCCACCCCTTCGAGCATCTTGCGGCGGGCCGCTTCGGAAAACAGGATCTGCTTGGGCACGAGTAGAATCTCCAGTGAAATAAGTGCGTGTGATTGGGGAGTGCTGAGTGCTGAGTCGAGTGTGCTGAGTCGAGTGTGAGGAGCGACAGGACGCGGGAGGTAAAGACCGCTCAGTACTCGATACTCAGCACCTGGCACTCAACCTCACTTGACGATTTTCGCCAGGATGTCCGACTCGCGGAGAATCTTGATCTCGTGGCCATCGACCTTGATGTCGGTGCCCGAGTACTTGCCGAAAAGCACCTCGTCGCCCGCCTTGAGCGAGATCTCGGCGCGGCTGCCGTTGTCGAGCAACTTGCCGGGGCCGACCGACAGAACCTTGCCGCGCTGGGGCTTTTCCTTCGCGGTGTCGGGCAACACGATGCCGCCCGCGGTCTTTTCCTCGGCCTCGATCTGCTCGATGACGACGCGGTCTTCCAGGGGACGAACCTTCAGGGCCATGGGAACTCTCTCCTCGATAAGGGGGTCGTGAATCCGTGTTGTGGTGGAAAATCGATTCGGTGTGTTGGAACTAAGAGTGTTGATGGAAGGGCGAATGCAAGGCGAGGCCCATGATCACATCATGCCGCCCATGCCACCCATGCCACCCATGCCGCCCATACCACCCATACCACCCATACCACCCATGCCGCCGTGGTCGTGTGGGTCGCCGCCGCCGGCCTGCTTCTTCTCCTTCTTCTCGGCGATCAGGGCCTCGGTGGTGAGCAGCAGGCCGGCGACGCTCGCCGCGTTCTGAAGTGCGCTGCGACTGACCTTGGCGGGATCGACGACGCCGAAGGTGAACATGTCGCCATATTCGCCGGTCTCGGCGTTGAAGCCGAAGGTCGGGCTGTCGGACTTATTGATCTTGTTGACGACCACTGCGCCGTCGAGGCCGGCGTTTTCGGCGATCGAGCGGGTGGGGATTTCGAGCGACTTGCGAATGATGCCCACACCCATTGCCTCGTCACCTTCGAGGCCCAGGTTCTTGGCGAGAACCTGTGACGAACGAATCAGGGCGATGCCGCCGCCGGGCACGATACCTTCTTCGATGGCAGCGCGGGTGGCGTGCAACGCGTCTTCGACGAGCGCCTTGCGCTCCTTCATCTCGGTCTCGGTGGCCGCGCCGACGTTGATCTGCGCGACGCCGCCGGCGAGCTTCGCCAGCCGCTCCTGGAGCTTCTCCTTGTCGTAGTCGCTGTCGGTCTGGGTGACCTCGCGGCGAATCATCTCGCAGCGCCCCTTGATCTCCTCGGCCGAGCCGGCGCCTTCGACGATCGTCGTGTTGTCGTTGTCGAGAATGACCTTCTTGGCGCGGCCCAGGTCGGTCAGCTCGACGTTTTCCAGCTCGATGCCCAGGTCCTTGAAGATCGCCTTGCCGCCGGTCAGCACGGCGATATCGCCGAGCATCGCCTTACGGCGGTCGCCATAGCCGGGGGCCTTCACGGCGGCCACGTTGAGAATGCCGCGCAGCTTGTTCACAACCAGGGTCGCCAGGGCCTCGCCCTCAACATCCTCGGCGATGATCAAGAGTGGCTTCCCGGAACGGGAGATGTTCTCAAGCAGCGGAATCAAATGCCGGGGCGAGGTGATCTTCTCCTCGTAGATGAGCACGTAGGCGTCTTCGAGGACGACTTCCATGCGGTCGGCGTCGGTGACGAAGTGGGGGCTGAGGTAGCCGCGGTCGAACTGCATGCCCTCGACCACGTCGACCGTCGTTTCGAACCCCTTGCCTTCCTCGACGGTGATCACGCCGTCGGTGCCCACTCGCTTGAAGGCGTCGGCCAGCTTCTCGCCGATGGCACGATCGTTGTTGGCGGCAATCGACGCGACCTCGATGATCTCCTTGTCGGAGACCTTCTTGGACTGGCTCTTGATGTGCTCGACCACGGCCGTCACGGCCTTGTCGATGCCACGCTTGAGCGACATTGCGTCGGCACCCGAGGCCAGGGCGCGAAGGCCTTCGCGATAGATGGCCTCGGCCAGCACAGTCGCCGTCGTGGTGCCGTCACCGGCCGCGTCGGAGGTCTTGCTGGCGGCTTCCTTCACGAGCTGCGCGCCCATGTTTTCATAAGGGTCGTTGAGCTCGATATCCTCGGCCACCGTCACGCCGTCCTTGGTGATGTTGGGGCTGCCCCAGCCTTTGTCGATCACCACATTACGGCCTCGTGGGCCCAGTGTGCTCCGCACGGCGCGGGCCAACTTGCCCACCCCGCTCGCCAGCTTTTGACGAGCCTCGTCGTCATACGCCAAGATTTTCGACACGGTGAGAGTCTCCCTCTGTATATGTCTTGTCGACGGCCACGATCCAGGACCAATCCGCTCCGGTCGACCGGGCGAAAGAACATGTGTCCGGAACCAGTCGATTCATTACTTATGCAAAGGCAATACCAGCGCCCATCTCATGTTATTAAGTGGTTACCAAGATACAGTTTGTGTTGAATGAATGATGCCAGCCGACAACCCCAGACTGCCAACTTGGCAGGTTGCGCCGGATTCTGGCATCACCGGCCCTGAGGCCAAAATGGTCCGCCTCGACGGGCTGGCAACATCCTCCGTCATCGTGGACCATCAATTCCCGTGAAGCGGCTGTGGAGCACGATGACGATGCCAAGGATTCCAGCCTGGAGAATCCGACTGAGGACGCTTCTCGGCCTGATACTGGCCGTTGGCCTGGTGCTTGGTCTGGTCGCCGAGGGTGAGCGCCGAGCACGCGTCCGTGCCGCGCTGGAATGGCCCATGCTGGAGGCGGCGGAACGGGGCGAGACGGATCGGATCAGTGCCATGCTTGACCGGGGTGCCGACGTCGACTCGATTACCGAGGGCTATGGTCTCTCGCCCAGAGACTACGCCAATGGAAAGAGACCGGAGGACATCGAGACGGAGACCGAGCCTGCCTTGGCCAAGGAACCGGAGAAGAACGGGTGAGCAGACCTTTGACGCGAGCCCGCGTGGGGCTGAGACTGGGTGAGGTTGTGTCCTGGTTCCGTCGCGCATTCTCACGGACAGCGATCCCATGAAACGAAGCCTGACGCTTTTAGTGTTTTTCAGTTTGACGAGCCTCGCGGCGCGGGGTGACGAGCCGATTGTGCTGCCGCTGTGGCCTGACGGCGCTCCGGGCGCGCTGGGCAGTGAACCGGGAGAGGATGCGTTTCACTCGGGCGACGTGCCGACGATCACCGTCTGGTTGCCGCCCAAGGAGACGGCGACCGGCGCGGCGGTGGTGATCTGCCCCGGCGGCGGGTATGCGTTCCTGGCGACCGAGCATGAGGGCGAGGAGGTCGCCAAGTGGCTGAATTCGTTCGGCGTGGCGGGAATCATGGTCAAGTATCGACTTGCCCCCAAGTATCACAACCCAGCGCCCTTGCAGGACGCCCAGCGCGCGATCCGGCTGACACGGAGCCATGCGGGGGATTGGGGGATTCATCCCGATCGAGTCGGCATCATGGGCTTTTCGGCGGGCGGGCACCTGGCGTCGACGGCCTCGACGCACTTCGACGCCGGCAAGCCCGACGCCCAGGACCCGGTCGACCGGTTGAGCTGCCGGCCCGACTTCTCGATCTTGATTTACCCGGTGGTTGCGCTGGCGACTGAATTCGCCCACGGCGGCTCGGCGACGAACTTGCTGGGCGAGAATCCCGACCCGGCGCTTCTCGCCAGTTTCTCGAACGAGGCGCAGGTGACCAAGGACACGCCACCCGCGTTCCTGGCCCACACCTCCGAGGATTCGGCGGTGCCGCCCGAAAACAGTCTGCTTTACGCGATGGCCTTGAGCAAGGCGAAGGTTCCGTTCGAGATCCATGTCTTCGAGAAGGGCGTGCATGGCCTGGGTTTGGGAACGGGCTGGAAGGAACGGATCAAGCCGGAGCCGAGCTTTCAGGCGTGGCCCAAGCTTTGCGAGACGTGGATGAAGGGTCGCGGGTTCCTGAATCGTCAGTAGCGTTCGCACTGGCCCGATTCCTGGGAATCAACGCCAAGAATGATCGGGAATCTTGGGAGCCCTTATCGGTTCGGATGAGTCCGGCTGGGAATTCTCTTGATTCGGACGGGCCGAGAGGCCACAACAGAGGGGTTGTCCGGGCCTGCGTGGGTCCGTGACGGGTTTTCGATTTGGTATCAAGGAGTTGCGACAAAATGATGCGTCACCTGGCTCTTCCGCTCTCGCTGGCGTTGGTCGTTTCGGTCGGTCTGGCTGCCCAGGCCGCCGGGAAGGATGATTGCGTGCTCGATTTCAAGGTCAAGGATATCGACGGCAAAGAGGTCAACCTGGCCGACTATCAAGGCAAGGTTGTGATGTTTGTCAACGTGGCCAGCAAGTGCGGCCTGACGCCGCAGTACGCGGGCCTGGAGGACCTGTACGAGAAGTACAAGGGTCAAGGGTTTGTCGTGCTGGGCTTCCCGGCGAATGAGTTCGGAGGTCAGGAGCCGGGTACCGACGCGCAGATCAAGGAGTTCTGCACCTCGAAGTATGACGTCAGCTTCCCGATGTTCTCCAAGATCGTCGTCAAGGGCCAGGGGATTCACCCGGTTTATCAGTATTTGACCTCGAAGGAGACCAATCCGGAGTTCGCCGGCGAGATCGGCTGGAACTTCGCGAAGTTCCTGGTGGGCCGCGACGGCAAGGTGATCGCTCGATTCGATCCCAAGACCGCGCCCGACGACAGCAAGCTGACCGAGGCCATCGAGAAGGCCCTGGCGGCGAAGTGATGATCGTCGCCTGATTCGACCGGTATGAGCTAAAGATGGGCTGGGCCTTGAATCTGTATCAAGGCCCGGCCCGTTGTCGTTCCGGGAGCTCCGAAGTTGGAGCGATCCGCTCAATCCGGGACTTGATCCGAAGCGACCTCGTACTGACGAGGTAGGATCACGCGGATCGAGGTGCCCTGGCCGGGCCGGCTTTCGACTTCGAGCGTGGCGTCGAGCAGTTCGGAAAGCCGTTTGACGATCGCCAGGCCGATCCCTTCGCCGGATGAGGGATTGGGGAGTTGGTGCGAAGGACG
The DNA here is from genome assembly GCA_041750675.1 of Isosphaeraceae bacterium. Lineage (GTDB taxonomy): Bacteria > Planctomycetota > Planctomycetia > Isosphaerales > Isosphaeraceae > BPJS01. Next base: position 6,286 of record JBGSYY010000261.1, read on the forward strand.
TCGATTCGGATTCGGTCCGGAGTCCTGGGAGGTCATCGGGGCGGCGGAATCGGCTGATGGGTTTTCCTCGGTCGCCCTCTCCAGCGCGGCCCGAATCGGCGCTTCGGACGATGTGGATTCCGTAATGCCCGGGCCAGTATCGTTGACCCGGAGAACCCAACGGGCGGAATTGGCCGGATCGCAGTGATCCCAGGAGACGGTGACACCGCCTTCGTGGGTGTAGTAGAGTGAATTGAGCAGGAGATTTTGAGCGATCCGGTGGAGTTTTACCGGGTCGCTATCGACGACGAAGGACGCGGGGCCTTCGGCCTTGAGTGCGAGTTTCTTCGCCGCAGCGCGGTCGGTGAGGGATGTGCAAAGTTCTTGAAGAAGCGGCGCGACGTCGATGCGGGAAAGCCGGCGCTGTTCTTGCCCAGCCTGGAGCCGGGCGAGGCTCAGAACGTCCTCGAGCATCGACTGCATCGAGTGGACCCCCTGGTTCAGTATGGTGATGACCTCGCCCTGATCCTCTTCGGCGATTCCGGGCTGACCGAGAGCGAACGTGGCGTTCCTGAGAATGCCCATACTGCCGCGAAGGTCGTGGGCGGCTTCGCGCCAGAGCGCGTTGCGATGGCGTTCGCCATCCTTCCATTCGTCGAGCACGCGCTCGAGGTCACGGACCTGGCCGGCGGCTTCGGCCTCGCGGCGTTCGAGGTACTCCGCGGTGCTTTCCGAGATGCCTTCACCGCAGAGGTGGGTCAAGAGGCGTCGGGCCGATTGGAGACGAAGGCGATTGGGAACGAGGGTGGCCGATTCGTAGGCGTCGAGGACGTCCTGCACGGCCACCTGGAGGTGCAGCCATTCGCGGGTCAGTTCGCGGAGGTGGAATCCCTGCTGCCAGCGGTGAAGGCCATGGGCGACGGCATCTTCCTTGGCGTCGGCCTCGGACTTTTCTATCTGAGCGTCGGAGTCGGCACGGAGGCGTTGGATGTAGTCTTCGAGTATGTCGGGGATATGGTCGAAGAACCAGGAATGGGAGAGGCTGGAGGTGGTGGGAAGCCGGGGGTCGGATTTGACGGCTTGCCGCCAGCGGTCGAGGACCTGTGCGCTATTGGCTTCGACATACGCGGCGAGGTCATCGAGTTTTGGGTGACTGGACACCGAGTGAACCACCGATTTCGAATGAGGGAGAGTAGTCCGCCGCGACTGGGTGGAGATAGGCACACAACCGCATTGTCTAGATCGAGACAAGGGTGGCCGTTGCCGTGCAGGGGCGGATCAAGATCTCGTCGCGGAGGACTGCCTGGGCCGTGAGAAGGGAGACGGCGAATGGAACGTAGAGAAGTCAGGGACGCGCGGGAACCGTGCCGTACATCGCAGAATTATTTCATCGATTCGGCGGGTCGAGCGTCAAGTGCCACTGTGGAGAAGGTCGGTTCTCCGGCAGGCGGGAATCGGTGGATGTGGGGAAAGCCACTGTGCCTCGCGGAGAGGAATGAGTCGGATCAAGCAATTTCGGGAAGATCGAAGCCGGGGCGATAGGGTCGGGTGAGCAAGGCGCTGGCGGCTTCGTCGTTGAGGATGGTTTCGGTCGCCGGGTCGATCTGGAGCGAGCGGCCGACGCGATAGCTAATGTTGCCAAGGTGGCAGAGGGCCGCGGAGAGGTGGCCGTCGAGAATGGGGGCGTTGAGCTGGGAGGAGTCGTTGGCGAGTGCGGCTTTGACGAAGTTGCCGTAGTGGTCACCGCCACCCTTGCCGCCGGGGCCTTTTTCGAGCTTGTCGCCGAGGAAGACCTGCCAGTCGGTGTAGCTGGGGATGGCCATGATCCCTTCGGTTCCATAGAAGATGACGCCGACCTTGACGCCCAGCTCGGGGTTGGTGGGCAGGCCGCGGACCTCGAACTGGAGCAGGCAATCGTCGTAGCGGGCCTGGACCGTTTCGGTGTTCGGCGTTTCGGCCTGGTCGATGTAGCCGAACCGACCGCCGGAGGCTGAGACCTCATTGGGTAGCGCCATCTTGTTGATGCCCCAGCGGGCGATGTCCATCTGGTGGACCCCCCTGGTTGCCGAGGTCGCCGTTGCCGGTGTTCCAGAACCAGTGCCAGTTGTAATGGAGACGGTTCTCGTTGAACGAGCGCATCTCGGCGGGGCCGCACCAGAGGTTGTAATTGAGACCTTCGGGGACGGGGCCGTTGGGCTTGATGCCGATCGATCCACGCGGCTTGTAGCACAAACCCTTGACCATGTAGATCGAGCCGAGCTGGCCGGTGTGGAGATATTCGATGGCGT
>JBGSYY010000262.1:0-11642 GCA_041750675.1 Isosphaeraceae bacterium
GGCCCGAGGTCATCCTCTTCGACGAGCCCACCAGCGCCCTCGACCCCCGTGCCACCGCCGAGGTCCTCTCCGTCATCGCCGACCTCGCCCGCGACGGCCAGACCATGATCGTCGTCACCCACGCCATGAGCTTCGCCCGCCAGGTCGCGCACACCGTCCACGTCTTCGGCCAAGGCCACATCCTCGAATCCGGCCCCCCCGCCCAGATCTTCACCGCCCCCACCAACGAAGCCACCCGCCAGTTCCTCGCCGAAGCCAACGCCGCCTGAAAGTCCTTGTCGTCCTCCGGTCCAGATCTCAGCTGGTTACCAACGTGATCTTGCCCTCGATCAGCGACGTCACTCCCGCCACCAACTTCAGCCAATGGAAAATTGGCAACATCCTCGTCGGCAACCTCCTCGCCTTCCTCATCACCACCCTCGCCAACGTACGTCTACATAGACAAGTTTCTCAACGGGGCGAGCAAGCCCAAGAAGTCCGATCCCCTGCCGCCCGCACCCGAGGTCGTCTTCTACGCCAAGATCCGTAAAACCCGGATCGCGTGACCGCTTCCCTTTCACGATCAACCCTTCCGACCCGTTCCCGCGTTTGCACCAACACCGGTCCTTGCGGTAGCCTATCTCGCTCAATCGGTCGCACGCCGTATCAAGGAGGAATCGGTGTTCTCACGCCTTGGTATTCAGGCCAAGCTCATCTTGCTGGTGCTGGCGGTCTGCCTGTTCGCCATCGGCGTCATCGGCTACATCGGTTACACGAGCGGCCGCGACGCACTTTTCGCTTCCATCCACGAGCGACTCGTCGGCATCCGAACCAGTAAACAGAAGCTGCTCCAGGTCAAACTCGACGGTTTGCGCGACATCACGCTCGCCGGCGCGCAAGGCCCACGCATCCTACGCGCCATGAGCGCCTTCTCCGAGGCGTACCGCGAGCTTGAATCCAAGCCGGTCCCTAACGAGGTCGACGATGGATTGACACGCTTCTACAAGGAGAAATTCCTCCCCGACCTGGAAGCGAGCGTCGGCGCAGTTCCCGTCTTCGATCTCCTCTACCCCCGCTCATTCGCCGCCCGCCATCTCCAGTACTGGTACATCGCCAAGAATCCCAATCCCTACCTCCAGGGTCAACTCCTCGATGCCAGCGAGGGCGACGATAGCCCCTACGCCGCCGCCCACCGAGCCTACCATCCCGCCATCGCGGCCCTCGTCACGCGGTTCGGGTTCGAGGACTTGATGCTCGTTGACCCAGATACACTCGATATTGTCTACACCTATCAAAAAACCGTCGAACTGGGCACAAACCTCGATACCGGGCCTTACGCCCAATCCAACCTGGGCGAGCTAGTCCGCAACGTTCAGAAAAATATGGATCAAGGCGACTACAAGTTTACGGACTTCGATTTCTACCGGCCCAATCTCAACAAGCCCGCCGCCTTCGTGGCCACCCCCATCTTTGAGGACAACCGGATGACCGGAATCCTCGTCGTTCAGTATCCGGTCGACAACATCAACCGCGTCCTTTCCGGCGATAAAGCATGGGAAAAGGAGGGCCTCGGCAAGACCGGCGAGGTCATCCTGGTCGGTCCCGACCATTTGCTCCGATCTAAAACCCGCGAAATGAGCGAAGATCCCATCGCAGCCGTCGCTCATTATCGAGCCATCGGCATCCCCCCCCGCACTGTCGATGCCATCGAACGCACGGGCATGGTCTCGCTCCTGCTCTCCTCCAAGTCCCAGCCCGCCCTGGAGGCGATCGCCGGCCGTGAGTTCCTCGGCGTCTCCGGCGACTACCGCGGCGTCTCCGTCCTCGCATCCTCGGCACCCATCGATCTCGAGGGACTCCAATGGGCCATGATCGCCAAGATCGACGCCGAAGAAGCCTTCGCCCCCATCCGTGAGTATGGTCGCAGACTCCTCGCCACAGCCACCGCCCTGGTGCTGGGAACCACTCTGCTTGCCGCCCTCCTCGCACGCGGCTTCTCGCGTCCCGTTCGCCGCCTCACGGACGCCGCCAAACGAATCGCCGCCGGCCAGACCGACGTTGCCATCAAGATCAAGTCGACCCAGGAATTCCACGAACTGGGCGACGCATTCGGCATGATGGTTCAGAACCTCCGCGCTAAGTCGGAACAGCTTGAACAGAAAGTTCGCGAGAACGAGCAGCTCCTGCTCAACATCCTGCCCGGACCCGTCGCCGCCCGTCGCCTCTTAGCCGGGGCCGATGAAGAGCAGGTCTCCGACACCTACTCCGATGTCACCGTCCTCTACGCCGAGATCCTCGGCCTCGACAACGGCAACGTCCCCCCCGATCTCATCCTCATGCTCCTCAACGATCTGATCATCGCCTTCGACGAGGCCGCCGAACGCGCCGGCGTCGAAAAAGTCAAATCCATCGGCTCCACCTACATGGCCGTCTGCGGCATGTCGGTCCAGCGACCCGACCACACTAACCGAGTCATCGAGTTCGCACTCCAGCTCCAACGCATCGTCGACCGCTTCAACCGCGAACGCGGCACCCACCTCTCCCTCCAGGTCGGCATCAACGCCGGCCTCGTCGTCGGCGGCATCGTCGGTCGCGACAAGTTCATCTACGACCTCTGGGGTGACACCGTCAACGTCGCCCGCGGCCTCAGCTCCCTCAACGAAGATTCCGTCGGAATCCATGTCACGCGCTCCGTCTTCGATCGTCTCCAGGACCTCCACACCTTCGAGCCCGGCGATCCGGTCAACCTCAAGGGCAAGGACACCATCGAAACCTGGACCCTCGCCTCCATCTCAGCGCGTCCCACGCCATCCGCCTCAACGGCCCGCCGCTCCCAGCCCTAATCCCCCAACGCGTCCTTGCCGACGCCCGCAACCCTCGCACCACCCACAATCCCGCGAGCCGGACCTCACGTCATGCCCCCATCACCCTTCATGAACGACTTCTCCCTCTTCGATCCCTCCACCCTCCGCTGGGCGTTCGGCCTCATCATCGCCTTCCCTCTCGCCCTCATCCTGCTCGGTGAACTCGCCAGCATCCTGCGCCGCAACCGGCTGCCGATTCACGACACCGTTCGGATCCTCCGCAACCTCGTCCTGCCGGCCCTCGGCGGGTGGCTTCTCCTCTCAAAGGTCATCAACCTTCCCGAGTCCTCCATCCTCGTCCGGATCGCCCTTACCGCACTCTGGCTCGGGCTGCTCCACACCGCCCTCGCCTTCGTCAACGACGTCGTCTTCGACACCGCCGAGGCCGATAGCTGGCAGGCCCGCGTCCCCAAGCTCCTGCTTCAGCTCGTTCGTTTGGTCCTCGTCATCATCGGCTTCGCCGTCATCCTCAGCACCGTCTGGAACCAGGACCTCACCTCCTGGCTAACCGCCCTCGGCGTCGGTTCGATCGTTATTGGCCTCGCCCTTCAGGAACCACTCGGCAACGTCTTCGCCGGCCTCATGCTCCTCTTCGAACGCCCCGTCTCCGTCGGCGATTGGATCGAGGTCGAAGGCACTCGCGGCAAGGTCAAGGAAATCAACTGGCGATCCGTCCACGTCGAAACCCCCACCCGCGAAATCCTCGTCGTCCCCAACTCCACTCTCAACAAAGGCTCGTTTCGAAACCTCTCACGACCCAGCACCATCCGCACCGAAAATCTCCAGCTCGGCTTCTCCTACGACGATCCTCCCAACAAAGTCAAAGACATTCTACTCAACCTCCTCCGCACCACCCCAGGCGTCCTCACCGACCCACCCCCGCTGATCCGTACCCTCGACTACGCCGACTTCTCCATCAACTACCTGATCATCTTCTCTGTCGAGTCACAGGAAACGCTGTACGCGATCCGCGACCACTTCATGACCCGCGTTTGGTATGCCGTTCAACGCCACGGGCTAACCATCCCATTCCCGATCCAGACCGAAATCCAATCCACACCCAAGGAAATGGCCCGCCCCGAACCCGACCCTTCCCAACTGGCTCACCTCTTCCCCCACTGGTTCTCCGAAAACGCCCTGGGCAGCCCGGAAAACCGTAAACAGCTCGCCGAGCACCTCCACCTCCGCGAATTCGCCGCCGGCGAGTGCATTCTCCGCATCGGCATCCCCGCGAATGGCTTCTATCTGATCCTCCAGGGCACCGCCGCCCTCTCTACCCGCGACCCCAGCGGCAAGCTCCACGAGATCGGCCAGATCGGCCCCGGCGAATACTTCGGCGAAGGCTCCATCATGGGCTCGCAAATCAGCGACCTCGAGGTCGTCGCTAGCGACGACCTCGAAGCCCTCGTCCTCGAGCCTGACTTCGTTCAGTCGCTCCTCATGCGACTGCCCCGCCTCAGCCGCGAAATCGGCGCCGTCATGGACCAACGCCGCCAGGCCGCCCAGCTCGCGCGACGTAACGCCGATCCCCACCGCCCAACCGCTCATAAACCGCGTTCCAAACCGACCGCCTCACGCGATCACGCCGGAAAGCCGGGCCTCTGATACCACGCCGATTTACGCAGCCATCCCAGCAATCTCAGGCGTCGAGATCCGCCATCAACACTTCACGCAGCTTGTGGATCGCACGGCTCTTCTCGTTGCTCACCGTCTTCGCCGCCAACCCCCACTGATCCGCGATCTCCGCCGGCGAAAACCCATCCAACGTCGCGCGAATCAACTCCGCCTCACGCGGATCCAGCGCACTCTCGATCGCCTCGTGCAACGCCCCATAACGATCCGCCGACCGCCCCGACACCCCAGGCGCCGCCAGGTCCGGCCGATCGTCAAGCGCGGCATGGCTCCGCTGACGCATCGCTCGCTTCTTCACCATGTCCACCGCACGGAAAAAATCCATCCCGATCTCGGTCTCCCGGTTAATCACCCGAGTCACACCCTCACGCCCTATCGTCCCCAGCATCCGGTCAAACCCAGGCCGGCCCAGGTTCTGCAGCATCGTCGTATGCACCGCCTGCGTGCAGTCGTCAAACTGCTGCGACCCCAGACCCGCACGCGCCCACGCCTTCCCCAAATACCGGTCCAGTTGGCTCAAGCCCAGCCCAACCGCCTCAGGCTCCGGTACATACTGCCCCTCGACATACCAGTCGGCCAGGTCCGATCGCCCCAGCGCCGCGTCCCACGCATCCACGTCCGACGCATATTCCGCCGCACCAACCGTCTCCACCGGCGGCACCAGCGTCAACGCACCGCGCGGCTCCAGCGCCGGCGGCGGCTCGTGCGTCAAAACCAACGGCGCAACACCAGGTGCCGCCTCAAGCAGCCGAAGCGCCTCAAGCGCCTCAACCCGCGGTGCATATCCCCGCCGACGTGTCTTGCCCCGCCGTCCCGGTTCCGCCACGCGCCTCCCCCTCCCCCTCAAAATCAGTCCGCTCGCCACCTGGCTTCAAGCCTCATCCACCCCACTACCTTGAATACTCCATTCCCTAAGCCCGAGCGACCCCAAAATCCAAACCGATTCTCAAAACCCTCGATTTGCATCCATGCACGCATTATCGGCATTCCTCACCATTCGTCAAGTTGTGATCTTACCGATCAAGTCTCGCCAGGCTCCCTCGATCCCCAAAAGTCTCAATTCTTGACCAGCACGGTCGCACGAATTCGCCGGTGGCGTCAATCGATACCTCTCGGCGCAAACCCGCGAGCCGAGTTCAACATAGTACCTTCTCCGCCCCATGCCGACAAATCCCCGGGAAAACTTAAGCGTTTTTCGTACCCAGATCAGGCCGGATCGGCACGATCGGCAACCTTTTACTTCGACTCGGCCTCCTGACCCGAAAGCGTTTTCGCCGCTTTGACATAGCGCGCCGCCTTCGGATTCTCCGCATCCCATTTCGGGGCCGCCGGATCATCGGCCAGCGCGATCAACGCCAGGCCCACCGCCCGACCCACTCGCGCCATGTTGGCGTAGTCCAGCTTGTCCCAGTGGTCGCCCGCCTGGTGATAGTCGGGATACAGAAACGCCACGCAAAGCGTGTGTGCGGGCACGCCCTGGTCGGCCAATGCCTGATTGTCGCTCCGGCCGAAAAACGCGTCGCTGTTCTTGGGATGCTTGAAGATCTCGACGCCCATCGCCTGGCCCGCCACCCGCATCCGCTCACCCACATCCGAAAAATCAAACCCCGTCAGCGAGCCCCGATTCACCTGCGGCCCATCCTGGGCGTCGTCCGTCCGGCCCACCTGCTCCAGGTTGATCATCGCCACCGTCTGCGCCAGGGGCACAAGCGGACGACGCCCATAATACCGCGACCCAAACAGCCCCTTCTCCTCACCGAAAAACGTCAGAAACAGGATCGAGCGCTTGGGCCGCGTCTCCAATCGCCCCAGCGCTTCGGCCAGCTCAACCACCATCGCCGTCCCGCTCGCGTCGTCATTCGCACCGTTGAAAATCCTGTCGGTCGTCCCCTCGATCCCCCCCATCGCGCCCGTCATCGGCCCCGCGCCCACGCCAATATGGTCGTAGTGCGCCGAAACGATCACAAACGTCTCCGCCAGCTCCGGGTCCGACCCCCGTAAAATCCCCGCCACATTCTTGAGAATCACCTCACGCTCCACCGCCGCGCCCAGAGCCAGTGTCAACGTCGCCCCGTTCGGCTCCTCCTTTGCCGCCCGCAACGCCTCAACCACCGCCCGATCATGCACGGCGATTGGCACGATCACGGCCGTCGCGCGCTCCACCGGTCGGAAAATCGGCCGCCGCTCCGCATCCACCAGCCGACCACTCGGCAGCCCGCTCCCCGGCTCGTCGCTCGGCGCCAGAGTCACAAGCGCCCCCGCCTTCAATTCCCGCAGCCGCCTCAACGCGCCCGCTCGTCCTCGTTGCGCCACCCGTCGATCCTCCCCCGCAACGCTCGGCGGGTCGAGAATCACTGCCTTCCCCTCGATCGTCTCCGCTGTCAACGCGTTCAGCGCCTCCTCGCTCACATCCGTGAGCCACAGGATCGGCGCGTCGACCATCTCCAAGGGACCCGTCACTCCCGCCAGGCTCACGCGCTCAGGCGGCAGAGCCATCGTCCGATCCCCCACATTCACCACGCACCGGAATGACGCCGGGTCCGCCGCCGTCGTGCTCCATCGACTGGTCTGGAAATACCCGTCATCCCCCGCCGGCTCCAAACCCGCCCCACGAAACCGCGACGCGATATACTCCGCCGCGATCTCCAATCCCGGCGAGGGCGTATCCCGCCCCTGCAACGCGTCCGACGCCAAAAACGACACATGCGCCTTCAGCGACCCCGCCTCAATCGCCCCCAGCGCCGCCTTACGCTCCGGCGTCAGCAAACCCGACGCCGCGTTTTCCGCCGGCACCCCCTGACACCAACCCGGAGCCGCCAACGCCGACAACACAATCACAACAACACAAACGCATACCATCATATTGTGTCGAATCATCGGCGAAACCACGCTCCGAGTAAGGGTGACACTCACGATCCGGGATGTCACTCTACACCATTCGCCGATCATCGCGAAATCGTCCGCGGTCCCGTTTCGCCGGAGTGTTGCCCGCGCGGACGACCACAACCACCCCGCGCCGCCCCCACCAGGCGGCCTGATCCCGACCTCAGATTCGCACTTCCCACGGCGTTTCCGTCTATCTCGCCAACATCGTCTTACCCGACCGTCGGCAACGGAAACGCCTCGCTGTATTCACGGCCCAGCAGCGCGTTCGCCTCGGCATCGTCCCCAAACGTCTCGCTCACCGCGTCGAATGTCAGTTTTCGACCCAGCCGCTGAGCGATATTGCCGAGATGGCACAGCCGCGTTGACAGATGGCCTGTCTCGATCTCCGCTTTGGGCGCTTCACGCGACCGCACGCACTCCACAAAATTCGCCACATGCGCCTCCTGGTGCGAGTCCGCCGGCCCACCCGCTGTCGCGCCGTCTTCGACTCGCCAGCCCTTCTCATCCACGATCAACGTCCCGTCCGTCCCATAAAAGGCGATCCCAAACGCGCTGCCTTCCAACCCATGCGTCGACCACATCCGATGCTCCCACACCAAGGCGCAATCGTCGAATTCCCACGTCGTGATCTGCGTATCCGGCACCTCCTGGTCGTCGTCAAACACATACTTCCCACCACCCGAACTCACACGCCGAGGCGCATCGACCCCCAGCCCCCACCGCGCCACATCCACTCCATGAATCCCATTATTCCCCAGCTCACCCGTCCCATAATGCCAGAACCAGTGCCAGCCATACGGCACGCGATTGGCATAAAACGGCCGCACCGGCGCAGGCCCCTGCCATAGCCCCCAATCCAGCTCCGCCGGCGGCTCACTCGGCATGTCATGGCCGATCCCCTGCCGCTTCTGATGCATCCACGTCCGCGCCAGGCCAACTTTCCCAATTCCCCCCGACCGCAGATGCTTCACCGCATCGGCGATATATTCCGCGCTCCGCCTCTGCGTCCCAAGCTGAACGACGCGCCCATTCGCCCGCGCCGCGTCCACCATCCGCCGCCCTTCAATCACATTATGGCTTGCCGGCTTCTCGACATAAACATCCTTCCCTGCCTGACACGCCATCACAGTCATCGGCGCGTGCCAGTGGTCGGGCGTCGCGATCGCCATCGCGTCGATCTCCGCGTCATCAAGCAACCGTCGAAAGTCGCCCTCCACTCTCGGCCGCTTCCCCGTCGCCTCCTCGACGATCCCCACCGCCTTCCCCACGACCCGCGAATCCACATCGCAGATCGCCACCACCTCCGCGTTCTCCGCCTTCGAGAACATCCGCGCCAGGTCGATCCCTCGACCATTCACCCCAACCACCGCCACCCGCACCCGCTCCCCCGCCGAGCCGGCCCACACCCGGCGCGGCAAAGACGCCCCCAGCGCCGTCGTCCCCGCAACCCCAAGAAACAGCCGACGACTCGCCGAACGCATCGCGATCCTCCTTCTCTCCTCACAACGGTAGGGTGCCGTCCCCGGGCCCCAGCCCGCGCAACCCCACCTCCTCCGCCTCTCCTCATTGGCGAAGGGTGCCGTCAGCGGGCCCCAGCCCGCGCAACGCACCCTCCGAGACATCAAACGGCCTCGCGGCCAACACCCGCTTCAGAAATCCACCTTGTACTTCTCGACCATCTTCCGACGCATCTCGCCGATCGACGACTCAATCCCCTTCCATGTCCCGTCGATCCCCACGCTGATCATCGAATTGCTTTGTGTCTTCATCTCACGCACGTCCGGACCGCTGGCGTAGCCGACCCCGTACCCGTAGCCTCCATAAAAGCCCTTGGGGCTGCTCGCCCGGCGATACTGCCGGTCCTTGTTCACATAATTGATGCCGAATGCCATCTCACGCAGTTCCTTGGAAACCAGCGCGCCCCAGTCCAGAAGGTCCGTATCGACATACAGGATCGGCAGCTCGTCAATCTGCCGCGCGCACTTGTCCATCCAGAATCGAATATGCGTCCAGTCCTGGTTCCGCTGCTGGCGAATCGCGTCCGTGATGTCCACGATCGAACGGAAGTAAAGCTGCGACGCCTTCGCCACATCCGGCTCACTCGGTTCGGGGCGGGGCGCCGCCGGCGCGTTCGGATCGGCCGCCGGCGCGGAGCCTTGGGCCGTCGACTCGTACTCCGTCGTCAACCGTGGCGCCGACGCAATGCTCAAGATCCGTCGCAACGCATTCGTATCAAGCCGCCCCTCCAGGCTGATCGTCTTCGTCTGTACGGTAGCGGCCCAGCTCGCCATGTCGTCGCCAAGCTGCGCACCCAGCGCCGCCAGTGTCGATGTCACAATTTCCTTCGCCACGGGCGCGGCATACGTCAGATCCTCATTGAACTCAATCTGAACCGTTCCCTTGATCCCGCGTGTCACATCCACCTGCAAAAACGCCGACTTCACCGTCGCCAGCCGAGCCGCCAGAATCGACGCATCGAGCTTGTTCTCCTTCACACCAGGCAGCGTCATCAGCCAGCTCTCAATCTCTTCTTTCGAGAGCACGTCCTTCAGGTTCACGGCAAGCACCACCTGCGACCCCTGATCAGCACGAAACAGCGCCCGATCTGCCCACGCCGGAGCAAACGTTCGCGGCTTGCTCAAGGTCGTCACAATCCATTGCACAACCCTCTGCCGATCCGACGGCACGACGAAGCCAATAATGTTCGGCTCAAACGTGAAGAGGTAAAAATTTCGCGGCGTCCAGACGACCTTCTGGGTCTCGATCTCCTCAATCCGCCCACCTTCGCGGTTCGCCAGCGTGCTCGGCTTGGGCAGCGCCCCGGCCGACTCCACCATCCCAATCTTCCATTCTTCGTCCAGCGTCCGCGGATCGAGCCGCGTCGCGATCGCCAGCTTCTTCGCGTCCAATCCCACGCCCAAGACACCCGTGGGCCGGTCCGCCAGCATCTGCCGCCACTTCTCCGCCTCCGCCAGCGGGCTGTTCAGCAACGATTCCGCGTCGACGAACATCATCACGTTGGCCTGTTCGGGAATCCGCTTGAGCAACTCGCCATACTTCTTGCTCTCGGCCCGTGCTACCCCCCCAACCGCCAGCAAGCCCACCAACGTCAGGAGCACGCCCTTCACTACCACTTGTCGCTTCGGGAGGTTCCGTACGATCTTTGGCGTCATCTCAGGATCAACCTCGATGTAAAAGAATTGCGTGCAGCCGTCGCCAGCGTGGGTGAAATCTCGCTCAAAAACCAGAGCCAGGTCCAGGCGCTGAGCGCCCTCCCCCGGCTTCCAGATCGCCCGGGTCGATCCAGGCAAAGTATCACCCGCGAACTCCCGAAACAACAGCCCACCAGGTCCGCCCCTTCCGGCTCGCACACTCCTTCATGGTACGCTTTCCTCCGATTGATCCTCGGACCGTCCGGTTCCACCCATGTCATCCCCGGCAGGCGGGGATCCATAGGGGCGTTTTCCAGCGATATGCCACCCATCGAAGCTGGTGTCATCCCCGCGCAGGCGGGAATCCATGGTATTCACCGCTCGCTCACGGGATTCTCGCCTGCGCGGCGATGACTTCGGGCAAACCCGTATCGGAACCGAACAGCCTGAAGGTCAATAACCGACCGCCAAATCTCGACCAGACCGCCGCTTACCAACCCGCTCCCCCATGATCCGGCTCGATCAACCCATCCCACCCGCCACCCTCCTCATCGCCGCGGGCATCGCCCTGCGACTCGCCGCATTTCTTGCGAATCGCGAATACTGGCTCGACGAGGCGGCCTTGATCGGCAACCTCACTCACGGCTCACCCACCCAGCTCACCGAGCCGCTCCAGGGCACCCAGCTCGTCCCGCCCCTCTTCCTCGCCGCCGAGCGTACCCTCATCGCCGCCTTCGGCACCTCGCGATTCGTCACCCGCTCCCTCCCCTTAATCGCGGGCATCGCCTCACTATTCCTCTTCCGCGACCTCGCACGCCGCATCCTCAATCCCAACGCCGCCCTGCTCGCCCTCGCTCTCCTCGCCTTCTCCGACGAACAAATCTATTACGCCACCGAGCTGAAACCCTACATGCTCGATGTCGCCGTCGTGCTCGCACTCAGCCTGGGCACGCTCCATGCCTTGCGATTTCCACCCACGCCTCGTCACGCCGCCCTGGGAATCTGCCTCGGCGGCCTGGCGATCTGGTCCTCTTTCCCCGCCCTCTTCGCCCTCGCCGCCGCCTGTCTGGCCGGCTCAATCGACGCCCTTCGCCGCCGCCTCCTCCGTCATCTCGTCGGCTGGTGCCTT
>JBGSYY010000263.1:0-7562 GCA_041750675.1 Isosphaeraceae bacterium
GATGCCGGCGTCGAGCCAGGTCTGGGCCGAGGCGTCGTCGCGGACGCCGCCACCGAGCTGGCAGGGGATGGAGACGGCGGAGAGGATGGATCGGACGGCTTCGATGTTCACGGGCTGGCCTGACTTAGCGGCGTCGAGGTCTACGAGGTGAAGATGGGTGGCACCTGCGGCTTGCCAGCGTTGGGCCATATCGGCGGGGTCGTCGCTGAAGACGGTCTCGCGGTTGTAGTCGCCTTGGACGAGTCGGACGCAACGGCCGGCGCGGAGGTCGATGGCGGGGAACAGGTCCATGAGGGAGCGACCGTTGATGCGAGCGGAGGGTAAGCTATTTCGCACGATAGCCCGGTCGTTCGAGGCTGGCAAGACGCTGGCGTTTGGGGGCACCGCGGCGGGAGAGATGGGGCGGGTTTCCCTGGGGTGCGGGCGGGAATGGGTTTTACGTGGGCCTGAGCGGAGAGATGTGGGGGCGTTGCGTTTGCGAGAGTGATTACCGGCGAGGGGAGGTTGGAGTGGATGAGGAAGTGAAACGAGGAAGTCAGGAGTCGTCAGGAAGGAGGGATTTTTGAGCGGGACGGGGTGAGTCGCGGAGTGATCGAGGACGTCTGGAAGAGTCTGCATATACTATCACTTTAGAGGTTGCGGGTTCGGCCCCTTGAGGGTGGGGTAGTAGTTCGTTAGGATGCAAACCTTACTGAGGCATCACGACGCTGCGGCGGGCCGCGCAAGGTCTGGGTTGGTTTTGGTGCTTCGGGAATCGCATTCCGCCTTCTCCTCTCTTCCACTCCGGTCAGGTCGTGAACGATCGTTGCAGCGTGGCGGTTCGCACTCGACCTTTGCGGTCGAGGGCGGCCGTCGAGTGGGTGGTGTTGTTGACATTGTCGGAGGGCTCGGGCGTGAAGTCCTGGTTTCGCCGGATTGGCGCGGGAGCGGCGGGGTTGATCGTTGCGTTGTCCGCGGGGTGCGGGCAGCTCGAGGGTCCGCTGCCGGTGTCGTACAGTGTTCATCCCGAGATGACCGCGAAGCTGGCGGAGAAGCCGGTGGTGCGGGCGACGGTTGAGAAGCGGCTATCGGAGTGGTTTGGGGCAAGCCCGGACCAGATGCGGGTTCCGCCGGGTGCGCCTTTGCCTGAGGGCGGAGCGCGGTTGGCGGCCTATGCCGTGATGGGTGAAGGGTCGGGTGAGGCGAAAGCGGTTGTTTACAAGACGGCGGACGGGCGGGACGAGCGGATTCGCGGAGGGTATTCGATTTATCGTGAGCAGTGCATGCACTGCCACGGGGCGAGTGGTGACGGGAACGGGCCGACGGCTCCGTTTTTGTGGCCTGCGCCGCGGGATTATCGGCCGGGGGTGTTCAAGTTCACGTCGACTTCGGGATCGGGGCCGGACAGCAAGCCGACGCGTGCGGATCTGGATCGGACGATCCGGCATGGGATTGCCAATTCGTCGATGCCGGCGTTTGAGGCGTTGTTGACGGAGAATGAGATTCAGCAGGTGATTGACTATGTGATCTTTCTGAGCATGCGGGGTGAGGCGGAAGCTGGGTTGCTCTACTTTGCTCAGGATTTGGATGATGAGTCGGCGGAGAGCGAGTTGAGCGCGGAGTCGGCGCAGGAGATTGTCGATCTGGTTTTTGAGCGGTGGTCGAACGCGGAAGGGAATGTCCTGAACCCGCAGGTGCCGCGATCGCCGTCGACCGAGGCGAGCATTGCCCGAGGGCGGCAGCTTTTTCTGGGTGAGAAGGGGCTGCAGTGTTACGGGTGCCACGGTCTCGATGCCAAGGGGAACGGCGAGAGCTTTATTGATTACCGAACGTTTGTGAAGGCGGTGTTTGACGGCAATCCGAGTCGAGAGAAGTTTCTGGCGTTGAAGGACGAGGCGGAGAAGGCCAACAAGAAGTGGGGGGACGACTGGGGGAATCCGATTCGTCCTGGGAACTTGACGACGGGGCAGTACAAGGGTGGGCGGCGGCCGATCGACATTTATTGGCGGATCGCCAAGGGGATCAATGGCACGCCGATGCCGGTGCATCTGGGGAGCCAGCTCACTTCGGATGAAGAGGTGTGGGATCTGGTCAATTTTGTGCTGGCGTTGCCCTATCAACCGGAGCTCCTGAAGGACGCGGAGCCGGTTGCCACGGCGGCGGCGACGGCGACGGCGGATGTGGGGTCGGTTTCCGGTGGGGCCTCGGTCGCCAGTGGCGGGCATTGACGTGGGCGTGGTTGGAGAGGCGACGGTCGGGAACCGGGGATTGAGCGCGATTTTGATGATGAACGAGATGCTTCGAGCGATGCACGACCGCATTCCCTTGCAAACCTGGAGCTGAGATCCGTGCGATACTGGAGCCTGCTCTTTCTGATTGTGGCCGTGCTGGCGGTTGGTGCGTTTGCGTATGGGGCGGTGGATCCGTCGTTTTGGCTGCCGCACAATGTGTCGCTGCGGGGACCGCTGCATATCGGGGCGGAGGTGGATCACCTCTTCATCCTGATTCTGGCGATCACGGGGATCGTGTTTGTGGGGACGCAGATCGCGTTGATCTGGACGATGTGGAGGTATGGGAGTGAGCGGCGGGCGAAGGCGACGTATCAACATGGGAGTCAGCGTCTGGAAGTGATCTGGACGATCATTCCGGCGGCGATTTTGGTGTTCATCGCGTTGTATCAGTTGGGTGCGTGGACCGATATCAAGTTTCGGTCGAGCCAGCCCAAGGTGGCTCCGCTGGCGGAGGTGACGGCGCGTCAGTTTCAGTGGAAGATTCGGTATCCGGGTCCGGATCGAAAGCTCGGGACTGCTGATGATTTGCAGGTGGTGAATGATCTGCATTTTGTGAAGGATGAGCCGGTGGTGATTTACCTGAAGACTCAGGATGTGCTGCACTCGTTTTTTCTGCCGTCGATGCGGATCAAGCAGGATGCGGTGCCTGGGTTGACGATTCCGGTTTGGTTTGATGCGGACGAGGCGGGGAAGTATGACCTGGTGTGCGCGGAGCTTTGCGGTTGGGGACATTACAAGATGCGGGGTGTGGTGACGGTGCATGACACGCAGCGTGAATTCGAGGAATGGATGGCGCAGGCGTTACGCGAGCAGAACCGTTCGCAGTTGGATGCAGGGGCCGTCGCCACGGCCTCCACTGAATCGGCGCCTGGCGCCGGGGGGAACTGAGCGGCCATGAGCACGAACAGCCTGGGTTCGGCGGACGGCAACATTGAGCCTGTTAGTAAGGAGACGCGGCGTAAGGCGATCGCGTCGTCGGAAGGAGGTGGTCACGGCGACCATGGGGGGCATGGTCACGGTCATGTCGACGACCATGTGCATCCAGCGCCTTCGAATGTTTTGAGCCGCTACGTCTTTTCGACGGATCACAAGATCATAGGGGTTCAGTTTCTGTTTTCAGGGCTGCTTTTTTTCATTCTTGGGGGATTGCTGGCGCTGGCGGTGCGTTGGCAGTTGGCCTGGCCCTGGAGCCGGGTGCCGATTTTGAGCACGGTGATGGAAGGTCAGTGGAAGACGGGCGGGCAGATGCCGCCCGAGTTTTACAACAAGCTGTTCACGATGCATGCGACGGTGATGATTTTCTTCGTGATCATCCCGATTTTGACTGGTGCGTTCGGGAACTTCTTGATTCCGCTGATGATCGGCGCGCGGGATATGGCGTTTCCGAAGTTGAATATGTTCAGTTACTGGTTCATGTGGCCGTCGTTCATGTTGATGCTGTTGTCGTTTACGGTGCCGGGAGGCGCGGCGGAGGCGGGGTGGACGAGTTATCCGCTGCTCGCGTTGTTCCGGTGGGCGACGCCGGGGTCGATGAACGGGCAGACCTTGTGGTTGATGGCGTTATTGCTGGCGGGCGTGTCGTCGATGATGGGTTCGATCAACTACATCACGACGATTTTGATGCTGCGTGCGCCGGGGATGAAGATGTTTCGGATGCCGATGACGGTGTGGGCGTTGTTCATCACGGCGATTTTGCAGGCGTTTGCGCTGCCGGTGTTGACGTCGGCGTTGGTGATGCAGCTTCTGGACAGGACGATTGGGACGAACTTTTTCACGCCTGTGGCGTGGAGTGTGGCGAATCAACCGGGTCCGGTGGGCGGCGGGCAGACGATTTTGTGGCAGCACCTGTTCTGGTTTTACAGCCATCCGGCGGTTTACATCATGATCTTGCCGGCGATGGGGATCGTGTCGGACGTGATCAGCACGTTTAGCCGCAAGCCGCTGTTCGGCTACAAGCCGATGGTGTTTGCGATCGCGGGGATTGCGGTCCTGGGATTTCTGGTGTGGGGGCACCACATGTTCCAGTCGGGCATGAACCCGGCTTTAGGTGCCACGTTCATGCTCTCGACGATGATGATTGCCCTGCCGTCAGCGATCAAGACGTTCAACTGGATCGGGACGATGTGGGGTGGGTCGATCCATTTGACGACGCCGATGTTGAACGCGATCGCGTTTGTGTCGATGTTCATCATCGGCGGTCTGTCGGGGATTTTCATGGCGGCGACGCCGGTGGATATGCACATCCACGACACGTATTTCATCGTCGGGCATATTCATTACGTGTTGTTCGGGGGGAGCACGTTCGGGATCTTCGCGGGGCTGTATTACTGGTTCCCGAAGATGTTTGGGCGGATGATGAGTGAGCGGCTGGGCAAGATCCACTTCTTCCTGTCGTTCCTCTTCTTCAACGGCACGTTTTTCCTGATGCATATCATCGGGATGTATGGGCATCCGCGGCGGCTCGCGACGCCGTACGAGTATGAGTTTCTGAACAAGCCGGGCGTGATCTGGATGAACCAGTTCATGACGGTGAACGCGTTGCTGCTCGGGGCCGCGCAGCTCATTTTGGTATACAATTTTTTCAGCAGCTTGATCGCGGGCAAGCGTGCGGGTGAGAATCCGTGGCGTGCCAATTCGCTGGAATGGGCGACCAATTCGCCGCCGCCGCATTACAATTTCGCGCGGATTCCGACGGTGTATCACGCGGCTTATGAGTACAGCGCTCCGGGGGCTGAGGAGGATTATCTTCCGCAGACCCAGCCGATGCCGCCGCAGAGCAAGGCGACGGTTCTGGAACCGGCTCAATCGTGAGCCGGCGGGGGGAAGTCGGGTGCCTTGCGTGAGTTTGTTTCCACGGTTTTCCGCCCATTTTTGACTGAACTGCCCTGTGATGACTCACGACACGTCCGTCCATTCTGATCCCGTCTCGAAGAATCGGATTCCGCATGCGCTGGCGTTGATCGCGGCAATTTTCACGTGGCCGCTGCTGCTGGTGGGCGGCGCGGTGACGGTGCATCGTGTGGGGATGACGGTGCCGGACTGGCCGACCACGTTTGGCGTGAACATGTTTTACTACAACATGTTTGAGGCGCCATGGGGGGTTTTTGCCGAGCATAGTCATCGGCTCTACGGATCGGCGGTGGGGCTGGCGTGTCTGGGGCTGGTCGCGGTTTTCAGCGTGTCGCGGGCGGGTTGGCGGGGGTTGATCCCGCTGGTGCTGGCGGCGAGTGTGGCGGGAATCGCGATGCTGAATCCCAGGGGGACGATCGAGATCTTGAATCGGCCGGTAGCACGAGGATTGGCGGCGCTGGGGTTTGTGGGGTTGTTTAGCCTGGTTTTGGCGATCTGGAGTGGAGTGGTCCGCCGAGATGGCGTACTTGCGTTGGCCTGGCTGGCCCTGGCGGCGGTGGTGGGCCAGGGTGTGCTGGGTGGCTATCGCGTGTTGCTGAACTCGACGTTTTTGGCCTTCATTCATGGCTGGACGGCGCAGGCGTTTTTCGCGCTGCTGGTTGTGCTTTGGGAGGTGACGTCGCGGCGTTGGGCGAGTGCGGGTCGCTCGGAGGCCGTAAATGGGTCGCTGCGGCGGCAGGGGACAGTGTTGCTGGGATTGCTGGCGGCGCAGATCGTTCTGGGTGCGTGGGTGCGGCATTACGGCTCGACGCTGGCCCTGGGGATTCACGGGACACTGGCGCTGGGAGTTTTGGCGCATGCGGTGATGGTGGGGCGAGGTGTGGGGCCGAAGGTGAGTTTATTGCGGCCTTACGGGATCGACGCGGTGGCGAGGTGGTGCTTGCTATGGTCGGTTGCGCAGGTGGCTTTGGGGCTGGCCGCGACGGTGGTGCTGTGGCCGTTCAACGGCGTGGCGCGTGAGGTGAGTGAGGGGCAGGCGTTGATCCGTGTGGCGCATCAAGGAGTGGGTGCGTTGTTGCTGGCGTCGGCCGTTTTGCTGGCGATGAGGTGCTGGCGGCATGGGATGCCGGTGGCGAAGCGGGATTCGTGGGATGGCGGTGAGGCGGTACCCGTTGGGGCGGGAAGTGGTGGCCGCGGGATGGAGGTGGTGTCGTGAGCGCTGAGGCGGTGGCGGATCCAACGACGCCTCTGGGACCGATTGCGGGCGGTTGGGCGGTCGCGCGGCACGAGGAGGCGGCGGCGCACTCGTTGCTTTCGGATTACATGGCGTTGACGAAGCCGCGGATCGTGTTGATGGTGGTATTGACGACGGCGGCGGGCTACTGGCTGGGAGCGCGGGCTTCGGGTCGTCCGCTGGACTGGGTGTCGGTGTTGGTAGGGACGGCGCTTGTGGCGGCGGGAGCGAGCGCGTGGAATCAGGCGATTGAGGGGGGACGTGACGCCCGGATGCGCCGGACGGCGCGGCGGCCGGTGCCTCAGGGTCGAGTGGGAGTGATTGCGGCGCTTGTGTTTGGAGCGGTGCTGGGATTGACGGGGGCGGGGTTGCTGACGATGGTACGGCCGCTGGCGGCGGGGGTCGCAGTGGCGACGTTTGTGCTGTACGTGGCGGTTTACACGCCGCTGAAGCCGGTGACGACGTTGAATACGGTGATCGGGGCGGTGCCTGGGGCGTTGCCCCCGGTGATCGGCTGGGCGGCGGCGACGGGGGGGCTGGGGATCGAGGCCTGGTCGTTGTTTTTGATTGTATTTCTCTGGCAGTTTCCGCATTTTCTGTCGATTGCGTGGGTTCATCGGGCGGACTATGCACGGGCGGGGCATCGGATGCTGCCGCTGATTGATCCGGACGGGTCTCGGACGTCGCGACAGGCGGTTGCTTATGCGTTGATTCTGGTTCCGGTGAGTGTGTTGCCGGCGGTGGTGGGGCTGGCGGGGCCGATTTTTTACGCGGGCGCGCTGGTCGTGAGCCTCTACTATCTGGCGATGTCGTATCGGTTTTGGTGGGATGTTTCGGATCGTTCGGCGCGAATGCTGATGGGGGCGTCGTTTCTGTACTTGCCGGTCGTCTTTCTGCTGCTCGTGCTGAATTCGCTGCCGGCGTGATTTTGATCGAACCAGCGAGGCATTGAAGCTCCATGGCACATGATCTGGCCACGACAGAGACGACGAATGATGTGGCCGGGGATGCGCATGGACCCGCGAAAGGTCCGGCGGCACACGGACACTCGACGGTGACGCCGGGCAAGGTGGCAATGTGGCTGTTTCTGGCCACGGAGATCATGTTTTTCACGGGTCTGATAGGCACTTACATCGTGCTGCGGATGGGCAGCCCGCCTACGGGGTATAGCAACATTTTTCCGCCGGCCGCGCCTGAGGCGGCGGAGG
>JBGSYY010000264.1:0-2390 GCA_041750675.1 Isosphaeraceae bacterium
CGATGCCGAGGATCTGCAGGTCGATGCCTCCGGCGTCGCGGATGGCTTGTTCGTAGGCTTCGCACTGTTCTGCGACGGAGGCGAGGTCACCGGTTCCGTCGGGGATGTGGATCTGTGCGGGTGGGAGGTCGACGAGGTCGAAGAGGTGTTCCTGCATGAACCGCCGGTAGCTCTGGTAGGCGTCGGGCGGCATGGGCCAGTATTCGTCGAGGTTGAAGGTGACGACGTTGGCGAGGCTGAGTCCTTCCTGGCGGTGCAGTCGGGCGAGTTCGGCGTAGACGCCCTGGGGGGTGGAGCCGGTGGCGAGGCCGAGGACGGCGCGGCCGTTGGCGGCGACTCGATTGCGGATGGTGTTGATGATCAGGGAAGCGGCGACGCGCTGGGCCTCGGCGGAAGTTTCGTGGATGTGAACGGTGCCGGCGGGTGTGAACAGGGGGGGCATGTTGGGGAGGGTCCGGGTGAGCGACTGGGGGAGGGGTGTCGGCATTCGGTGGTCGATCGATGCTGGCGAGCCCGCGTTGCCGGCCGAAAATCCGGCAGGATGCGTCCAGCCTCGATGATGCGGAGCCGTGGCCGATTTTCTGGGAAACGAGGGGCGTCAGGCCTGTTCGGCGGCGGCTGTGGCGGGGACGAGGGAGGTGCAGGAGCTGGGGTCGAGGTATCCGGCGAGGATGCCGAGGGCGATCTGGATGGGGTCCATGAGGCTGAGGTAGGAGCGTGCGGGGTCGTATTTCTCGACCTGGAACAGCTCGACGCCGATGAAACGGTCTTCGAACTTAGTGGAGCGCGAGGCGGCGGGATTGTGGCCTTCGGACCATTCGCGGGTGAGCGCGGCGTAGGCGCGGCCGAGATGCGAGCAGAAGTCGAAGTAGTCGGTAAGGATGAGCTGGGAAGCGTGGCAATGGATGGCCCATTGTTTGGCGCGCTCGGCCTCGGTGTCGTAGGGGAAATAGGCGTTGGGGCGGGGCAGGGGGCCCCAGGGGGTCCAGCCGGTGAGGACGAGGGTGTCGGACAGGTGCGCACCGATGAGGCCGATGGCCGTGAGGGCGCGGGTCATGCGGTGGGCGAGGTGGGCGTCGGTGGCTGGGGGAACGATGACGGCACCGGGCTTGCGGTCGATGAACCAGGCGACGATCTTGTCGAGGTCGGCGGGGCTGGGTCCATAGCCTGGGGAGCGATAGGCGTCGAGATCC
The DNA here is from genome assembly GCA_041750675.1 of Isosphaeraceae bacterium. Taxonomy (GTDB): domain Bacteria; phylum Planctomycetota; class Planctomycetia; order Isosphaerales; family Isosphaeraceae; genus BPJS01. The sequence continues at coordinate 1,194 of JBGSYY010000264.1, forward strand.
CAGCACACCGGCTCGGCACCGAGGACCTCGCATTCGAGGCGGAACTCACGTTCGCGGACGGAGACCTTCTTCTGGTCGTTGAGCCAGGGGGCGTCGACGTTGCGCTCACCGGTGAAGACGAGGACCTCGACGACCGGAAGGCCACGCTTGATCGCGTATTCATGAAGCAAACAGGCGGCGGTGATGGCTCCGTCGTCGGCATGGGGGCAAAGCATGACGAGCGGGCGATCGGGGGCGATGACATCGCGCAGGGCCGATCGAATATCCATCAACTGGCCGTGTGTGCCGCTGCCTGTGACAGTTTTGAGAACGGCTTCGAAGGCGGGCTGCCAGGAGGAGCAACGGGGTGGCATTGTGTGCGGTCTTCCCGAGGACGGGACGAAATCGGAGCGGTATCACGCCGCGAGCGATGGCCCGATCAAGAGGCGATGGGGCACACTCTATTGTTGAATCGAATCGCGGGGCAGTCAACCGATGGTGCGAACGAAAGAGAGCGAAGCGTGAGGGTCGGATCGAAGAGGCCAACCGACGCCGCTGGAAACTGGGAAAACAGGCGCGATGGGGAATTTTTCGTGAAGAGGCGATCTGGAACGGGTTTGTCTGGATTGACGCGAGTGGACGAGGCTCGTATAAGCCGGCGCGGTTGACCCCGCCACAGGGTATGGGATGTGCGCCGGGAGATTCGGAGAATGGCCGAGGGAGTTGTCAAAACAGGTGGTTGGCGGTGGTTGATCTCGGCGGCGGTGGTGGGCGTGCTGGTGCTTGCTCCGTATGGGGTGCGGTTGGGTTGGCCGAGCTTGTACGCGGATGATGTGGTGCGGATCGCGCAGGTGCGGACGTGGCCGCTGGTCGAGATCCTGCGGCGGCCGTTTAACGAACATCTCGCGCCGGTGCATGGCCTGATCACCTGGGCGGGGTGGGAGTTGTGCGGGGGACGGCTGACAGCCGCGCCCAGGGTGTTCACCTGGGCATCGTTTCTGGCGTTGCCGGTCGCGCTGGGCGCGTTGGGATGGGCGGTCTGGCGGCGGACGGGTTGGGGTGACGTATCGCTGGGTGCGGTGGCATTGGGCGGACTTTCGTGGCTTTATCTGGATGTGGTGGCGAATTACTCGGGAAGCGGGTTTGTGTGGGCCTTGGCGGGGGCGCTCGTGGCTTTCGGCGCGGCGGAGCCGGCGGGGCGTTGGGCATGGGTGGCGC
>JBGSYY010000265.1:0-3975 GCA_041750675.1 Isosphaeraceae bacterium
GGGCCGCGCGGGCGAATTCGGCGGCTTCGACGGCGTCGACGCGAGCTTCGGCCGCCTGCCGGACGACTTCACCGGGTGTAGTGGGCGCGACTGGCTCCGGGAAGTCCATATCCCAATCGGCTTCGCCCGCCTCGACGCCCCGAGCCGGGTGAGAGATCGCGGGCTGGTGAAGATCGTCGATCTGACCGCGTACGGTCGTGGTTCCCTTGATGCCGTCGAGGCTACGCGAGCCGACGATCGGGGTCGCTCCGCCTCCGGGAAGCACGCGGCTGCCTTCCGGCTCGGTTTCTTCGTCGTCAATTACACCCATGGTGCGGGTAGCGTTCAGGTCGATCGCTTTCACCCAGGCCGCGCCGAAGCCAATATTATTGTTGTCGTAGCGGACATACCCAAAACCGTCGGTACCCCAGCTTTCGCCCCACGAGTTCTTGATCGCCCAGGCTTTTTTCGCGTCGTCCCAGCCTACCAGGGTGATTGCGTGATTGACCTTGGGTTGGCCCGTTCGGCCATCGGCGTAAGGAGAACGCCGTTCCTGAAAAACTCCCGATTTGTACCGGAGGAACGCGGGCGAGGCATCGACGGCGATGGCCAGGGGTCCGTAGTTGCAGAGTGCTTGCTTCAGATCGGCGACCGTGGCAATGGTTCCGCCTGAGGAAACCGGCACGTATCCCCAGGCTTCGGCGCGGTACCGTCCGGTCTTGCCTGGAACGGCGCAGGGCGCACCCTGACCGCGGTAGGGGGCGGTACTTTCCCCGACGGTTCCGTACTTGATCAGGAAGTCGAACGCCCACCAGCCTCCGCCGCACGAGCCTGCGCCGCTGCAATCGAGCACGCGTTGTTCCGACACGTTGCGGAGCAGCGGCCGTCCGCCGGTGGGTGTATTGCGGATTGCGAGATTGCCTTCATACGTCGCAGCGGTGCCGAACGCCCAGCAGCAGCCGCAACTCCCCTGGTCCTTGGCGGTCGAGACCATGCCCACGTTGCGCCAGTCAAACCACTCGGCTCTTGGGTCGGGGGTCGCGCCGCTCGCAGCTCGGACACTCGGTATGGCTGGGGCGGGCAGCTCCAGATTGACGCCCCGCGCCCGCAGTTGCTCGACCTCGCGATTTTGAGCGGCTCGCTGCTCGGCATAATTCTCCGGGACAACCAAGCCGGTCACGTTCGAGAGGCCCGCGAGCGCGGCCTGGTCGGTGGCCTCACTCAAGGAGATTTGGCCAAACGGTGTGGCGGCGGAGGCGGCGAGGGCGGCCACTCGGGGCTGCTTCAAGCCGAGTCCCACGGCACGCTCGAAGACGCCGGTTGGACCGGTGACGAAGCCATCCTCTTCTTGACCTTCGCGCACTGTGGTCAACAAGGCGCGTGTGAGCCGGTCGGGCTGGGGCAGATCGCGTGTTTCCTGCGCCTGAATCGCTCCCCCGGAAATGCCTGATAAGACAAAAATCAACGAGTACGACGCGCGCCCGAAGGCTCGCGACCAGCCGGACTCTCGAGAAACTCCGGAACTACGCATGCCTGGCCCCTTCTTCCCGATGGGTTGCTATGATGTCAATCGGTCGTTTGAGGTCGCTGGGCGGGGAATCCGCCGCAATGTCTGAATCACGCCCGTGCGCCCTTTGCCAGGGGAAATGATCGCCCGAAGCCCATGCCGACTATCGCCCCATTCCAACCATCGGCCCGGATAGACGCAAGAACTTATTTCGCCCGTCTTGCCTAAACCTCGCCGTCTCTCACGCGCCGGATGACCCATGATGGCTGATCTCAGATATCCTCGTGCTGGGCTGATACTTCCATTTTTTGCTGCGATTCTCGCCACAGCAGGCGTAGTTTTAGCACAGGAGGAGCCGCCGGCGCTAGTGGCTCCATCGGAGGCGCGAAGTCCGGAGGAGGAGCGTGCGGCTTTTCGGCTCCCGCCCGGTTTCGACGCTCAGCTCGTGGCGGCCGAGCCGGATATTGCCAAGCCGATGAATCTGGCATTCGATGATTTGGGGAGGCTGTGGGTTACGTCGTCTTACGAATATCCCTATCCGGCGGCGGAGGGAACGGCGCCGCGCGACAAGGTGACGATTCTGAGCGATTTCGGCCCCGATGGCCGAGCGAGGTCGATCCAGACGTTCGCCGACGGCCTGAACATTCCGATCGGCGTGCTGCCGCTGTCCGATCGAGAAGCGCTGGTACACTCGATTCCGCAAATTCAGAAGCTAATCGACGACGACGGCGACGGCCATGCCGATCGTCGCGAGACGGCGTACGCGACCTTTGGCTTCCGCGACACACACGGTATGGCGAGTGCTTTCACGTTTGGCTTCGATGGTTGGATTTACGCTTGCCACGGCTTTGCCAATGACTCGGAGGTGGCCGGCTCGGACGGATCCTCGGTTCGATTCAACTCAGGCAATACGTATCGGATTGCCGCCGATGGTTCGCACATCGAGCCGTGGACGCGGGGTCAAGTGAATCCGTTCGGCCTGGCGTTTGACGCGTTGGGCAATCTTTACTCGTGCGACTGCCACAGCCGGCCGATTTATCAGCTTCTGCGCGGGGCGTATTACCCCAGCTTCGGCAAGCCCGACGATGGGCTGGGCTACGGGCCCGAGATGATCAGCCACGACCACGGATCGACGGGGATCGGCGGGATCGCCGTGTATGCGGCGGATGCGTTTCCGGCCGCGTACCGCGACAACATCTTCATCGGCAACGTAGTGACCAGCCGGATTAACCGCGACCGATTGAGCTGGACCGGCTCGACGCCGACAGCGCATGCCGAGCCCGATTTTCTGGTGAGCGAAGACGCCTGGTTCCGGCCCGTCGATATTGAACTGGGACCGGATGGGGCTTTGTACGTCGCCGATTTTTACAACAAGATCATCGGCCACTACGAGGTGCCGCTGACGCACCCCGGTCGAGACCGCGGGCGGGGACGGATCTGGCGAATCGTTTATGATGGTGACAAAGCCAAGGGCACGCCCGCGCCCCATGACGCCGACTGGCTCCATGCGACGAATGATGAGCTAATCGGCGACCTTGCCCATCCAAACCTGGCTGTGCGGCTGCGCTCGACCCGCGCCCTGGCCGAGCGCCGCGATCAGGGGGTGACGCCCGACGTTTCGGCCACGGTCGACCTCGATCGAGACCCGTGGACGGTCGGTCATGGCCTTTGGGTGCTTCATCGCCGAGGGGCATTGGATGCCGCGACGCTCGATCGGTTCTCACGCTCGCGAGAGCGGATTGTTCGAGTGCATGTTCAGCGCATCCTCGCCGAGACGAGTGATTGGAGCGAAACTCACCGCGGTGTGGCGATGGTGGGCCTCGCCGACGAGGACGCTCTGGTGCGGCGCTGTGCCGCGGAGGCATTAGGACGCCATCGCCGACCGGAGAACATCGAACCGCTTGTTGGCCTCCTCCGCTCAAGCGACCCAGCCGATACGCATCTCGTTCACGTTGCTCGAATGGCGCTGCGAGATCAGTTGATGGACGGCGCGGCGTTCTCAGCCGATTGGAACGAGCGTGATCGCCGAATTCTGGCGGATGTCGCCCCTGGGGTTCCAACGCTGGCTTCGGCTCGCTTTCTGCTTGAGCAACTTCGATCGGACCCGAACGCAGGGAACGACGCCGCCACCTTGAACCGCTCTGTTCAACACATCGCGCGGCGGGGCGACGCGGTGACCGATGCGGAACTGGTCGCTTGGGGTCGGACGATGCGCGATGATCCACCATTCCAGGCCGGCTTGATCCGTGCGGTGCATCAAGGGTGGCTAGAACGAGGTGTGGGCTGGGAGGGGGCGGCGCGTGAGTGGGCGATCGAGCGTCTCGTGTCCTGGCTTGAGGACAGTTCGAGCGTGGGCCTTGCCGCCGAACTGGCGGGGCAGCTCAAGCTGGGCGAGGCGTATGATCCGCTGGAACGGCTGGCGACCAACCCGGAGGCTTCGGCCGATCGTCGGGGTCAGGCGCTCGGCAGCCTGGCAGCGCTCGACGCCG
>JBGSYY010000266.1:0-3506 GCA_041750675.1 Isosphaeraceae bacterium
CGGCGGCGGGCCGGCCGCGGACCAGTTGAAGCTCGGCCTCGGCCTTCTGACGCTCGACCCGCGCCAGGGTGAGTTGCTTGTTGGCCTCGTTGTGCCGCTCGTAGGCGAGCTGATGCTTGAGCTCGATGGTGTCCGCGTTGCTCGAGCCGGCCTGCTCGCTCATCGTGCGGAGGATCTGCCGCTTGTCCTTGATCTGCTTTGTGAGCTTCTGGTAGAGATCGTCGAGCTTCTTGAGTTCTTTCTGGCGTTCCTCGGAGTCCTTCGTCACATAAACGTTGATGTAAGTGTCTGATACGGCGTTGACGATCGCCCTCACGTCCCGGGGACGTGGACCGCTGAGCGAGACGGTCATGATTTCGCCTTCGAAGCCGGTCTTGAGTTCCGTCATCAGCCAGGCGATGGGGTCGGTCTGTTGCTTGACTGTTCCGAGTTTGGCGATCGCCGGTTGGGCGAGGACGGCCTCGAGGATGGTCTGGTTTTTGACCAGGATCGCCTGGGTTTTCTGAAAGCTGCGGTATTCGGTGATGTTGCTGCCGCCGGGGCTGGAATTCATGATCGAGGGGCGTGCCGGCTCGAGGTGGATCAGCGCGGTGGCGGTGTAGGAGGCGGCCGGCATCAGCTTCCAGGCCGCGGCGCCAACGGCGGCGGCGACGGGCAGGCCGACGCTCAGGGCCAGAAACCAGTGCCGCAGCAAGCCTCTGAGCAGGCCGGTGATGCTGATGCCGCCCGAGGAGCCTGGCGGCCGACCGTCATAATAGCCGGCGTTGGACGCTGGGAATTGATGGGCAGGCGCGGGCACACCCTCCACCCAGAGCGACGGCGGCGACGGATTCGACTCACTCAAGGACATTGCGATTCCCCTCTCCCTGCGCGACCTTCGTCCCAGCCGACCTGGCCGAGACGGGCGCGGGTGTTGGATTTAGACCCGCCCCATACCGCCCGCCGACCGGGTCGACCCGCCGCCCAGGATGGGATCCAGGGGCCTTGGGAGCGTTGCCTTGGGCTCGACGAACAGGTGTTCCAAAAGAATCATTTCCAGCCACATCAGGCCGACGCCCAGGGGCATCATCAAAAAGCCGGCGATGTCGTGGTAGACGAACTCGGCGACCTTGCTGCCGACCGTGACGTAGAGAATGCCGGTGACCGTGACGCGAATGACGTTGCTGATGATGGCGATGGGCACGGCGCTGGCCAGGATGACCATTTTGTCGAGCAGGGGCCGGCGGATGACCATCACCAGGCCGGTGGCCAGGGCGACGAACGTGATCATCATTTTGAGGCCGCTGCAGGCTTCCTCGACGCCGATCAGTGAGCCGTCGACGTCGATCACGTTGCCTTGCTGGATCGCCGGCAGCCCGATCGCCTGCATGAAGAAGGTGCTGGAGATGGTGGCGACTCGTTGGAGCGGCCCGCGCATGGCGGTCTCGATCCGGAACGGCAGCGGGATCATGAAGATCAGGAATGCGACGGCCGGCGCCACCAGGGCGAGCAGACGGCCGCCACCCACGGCGGCGGCTGCTCCGGCGAGGAGCACCAGCAGGGCCACACCGTTGAGCCAGCGGAAATAGAGCAAGTCGCCGGTGGCGAGCAGGGCGACGCCCAAGATCATGATGGTGATGCCCCACCAGCTTGGCTGGAACGGCAAGGCGCGGATTTTGTCGCGCTTCGACCAGAGCAGCCAGAGCGAGAAGAGCGGCACGATGTAGCCGTGCGAATAGGTGGGATCTTCATTCCAGCGATAGCTGAAATCGATGATCGTGGGCCAGACCGCCCAGATGGCGATCACGGCCAGCAGGCCCCAGAAAACGAGCGTCGGGGGCAGGAGTCCCCGTTGATCAAGGGTCTTGGCGCTCATAGGGGTCCGTCGAAGGAGGCTTTCGGAGGGATGATGTGACGCCGTGTCTCGGGGCCGGCCACCGGGCACGTGTTGAGGCGGAAGCCAGGGGTGGGACGGGCCTTCGGCACGCACGCGCGCACCAGGTCCGCACTCTATTGTGGTCCGACTTCGGAGATCCATGCAAGGAAATTACGCGGGCCGGTCGCCAGGCGGACGCCGACTGAGGTTTTTTTTCCACACGCTGGGCGCGGTCAAACGGCCCCGTCGAATTCAGTGTAGAGCGCGATCCGGGCGTCTGGCAACGGAATCAACGGGTCGGGCTGTTGTAGCCGTGGGGGTGGGTGGAGTGCCAACGCCAGGCGGTTTCGATGACGTCGCGGATCTCGGGGAACCGGGGACGCCAGCCCAGCCTGGTTTTGAGCTTGGTGGGGTCGGCCACAAGGGCGGGGGGGTCGCCGGGGCGTCGGGCGGAGATGGTGCGGGGGATCGACTGGCCGGTCACTTGCTCGCAGGCGCTCAAGACCTCGAAGACGGAGTTGCCGCGGCCGGTGCCGATGTTATAGACCTCGGCGGTGTTCGGTGTGGTGGCGGCGATCGCCAGCAGGTGAGCCTCGGCCAGGTCGTGGGTATGGATATAGTCGCGGATGCAGGTGCCGTCGGGCGTGGGGTAATCGTCGCCGAAAAGCGTGATTTGCTCGGCCTGGCCCAGCGGCACGCGGAGGATCAGGGGGATGATGTGGGTTTCGGGGTTGTGGTCCTCGCCGTGCAGTCCGTCCGGGCTGGCACCCGCGGCGTTGAAATAGCGGAGCAGGGTGAAGCCCAGCCCGTACGCGTGGGCGAAGTCGCGGATCATCCACTCAACGGCCAGCTTGGTGCGTGCGTAGGGGCTGCACGGGTCCTGGAGGGAGTCTTCGGCCATCGGCACCTTGGGATTCATGCCGTAAGTGGCGCAGGTGCTGGAGAAAAGCATGCGCTCGACACCCGCCAAGCGCATGGCGTTCAGCAGGCTGAGGGTGCCGGCGATATTGTTGCGGTAATGATATTCGGGATCGGTGACGCTTTCGCCGACGTAAGTGGCTGCGGCGAAATGCATAACGGCCTCGGCCTTGATGCGGCGCATGGCGTCGGCGACGCCCTCGGTGTCGAGAATGTCGCCGCGGATCAGCCGGCCGTCGGGCACGGCCTCGTCGTGGCCTTCCTTCAAATTGTCGTAGGCAAATGCCTCGTGTCCGGCCTCGATCAAACGGCGAAGGCAAGCGCTACCGACGTATCCCGCGCCCCCGGTGACGAAAATCCGCATGGTCAAATGTTCCCTTCTCTGGACGACGCCGCCGGGTCGTCCGGAGCGTGTGGCTGTTGATGCTGTTTTAGAATATGTTCGGATGCGGTGAATAGGTCATCCGCGATGTGCGTTGCCTCAAGTCCCCGAACGGTCGCCTCGTCGCCCTGTCCGCAACGGACGAAGATCGACCCCCGGCAGCCGGCATTGCGACCCGCCAGAACGTCCGAGATCATATCGCCGATCATCCAGGAACGGGCCAGGTCCAGCCCCAAATCACGCGCGGCGCGGTGCAACATGCCGGGTGCAGGCTTGCGGTCGGGGTCGTCGTCGATGGCGGTGCGGTCGTCGGAGGCGGGCGGGGTGGGGCAGAAGTAGGCGGCGTCGAGC
>JBGSYY010000267.1:0-3561 GCA_041750675.1 Isosphaeraceae bacterium
CGCGCTAGACCGACGGCCGAGGGCGACTCGCCCAGAACGATCAGGTCGTACATCAGGAAGCATCTCTCCGCGACCGGGCCGATTGGTTCGGCGTGCGCATTCGTGTAAAACGTTATCCAATAGTTATCGGCGGGAACGCCTCTGCCGCTTTAATGAAACCGCTGAGAGAGGATTTCGGACGCATGGCCATGATGCCTGCTGTGCCTCGTACCCGGCCCGCGGCCGCCGCCCGGTCGAAGTCGCAGACCCCGCGCCGGGTCGCCCTGTTCTGGCCGGGCGACTATCGTGACAAGCCGAACCAGTGGGCGATGCCGCAATCGCGCGAGGCAACGCGGCAGCTCTCGGCCGCGCTCAAGAAGCTGGGCCGCTCGCCGTATTTGGTAGAGGGGTATCTGACCCGTCCGGACCAGGCGATCCGACAGCTCGGACCGATTGACGATCCGATGATCGGCGTGTTCGTGCATTGGGCGTATGCGCCACATACGGTGGACGGCGTGGTCGGCAAGGAGAATCCGCTCCTGCTGGCGTCGAACTTTTCGGGGACGTGGCCGGGGTTGGTGGCACTGCTGAACACGGCGGCATCGCTGGAATCCGTGGGCCGGGCGGCTTCGCGAATCTGGACACGGGCGGAGGATTGGTCGGAAGACGCGCTATTCATGGAACGGCTGGACGAGTGGTGCTCGTCCGGGCGGATCGTGTACGACGCGAGTGAGATTCAGGGGGCGGGGATCGTCTCGGCTGCGGACCTGGCCGTGGCGAAAAACGTCGCCGACCAGATTCGCCGGCAGCGGGTCCTGGCGCTGATGCTCGGCGATACGTCGATGGGAATGATCAACGGCTACTTCGGGCCGAGGGTGCTCTATCCGCTCGGATTCAGCGAGCACAAGGTCGATCAGGCGTGGCTGCTGGAGCGTTCCAGGCAGGTGACGGACGCGCGGGTCGAGGACGCGTTTCGATTTGTGCAGGATCGGGGCGTGGTGTTTCACTGGCGCGCGAAGGATGCGCCGGATTTCACCGAGGAGAGCACACGCGAGCAGTTGCGGCATTATCTGGCGGTGCTCGACCTGATGGCGGAGTTTCAGGCCGATTGCCTGGGGTGGCAGTATCAACTGGGATTGCTGCCGCTGGCGGCGCCGAGCGACTTCGCCGAGGGGTTGCTCAACTCGCACGAGCGGCCCGAGGGGAACGGCCATGTGGTGATTACCAGCACCGAGGCCGACCAGGGCAACCTGGTGCCGATGGAGCTGATGAAGCGTGTCCAGGAAGCGCGAGGCTTACCGGGCGCGGTGATGTTCCACGACGTGCGCTGGGGTGCCGAGCATGAAGGGCGCTGGCTCTGGGTGCTGCTGAACTCGGGTAGTTGTTCGGCGTATGCATTCAACCATGACCCGAAGAGCCTGAAGGGGACGCATAGTTACCGGCAGCCTTCGGGATATTTCCCGGTGGCGGGAGGGACTTTCGCGGGAGTGAGCTTGCCGGGCGAGATTACCTGGGCACGGATGTGGCTGGATGCGCGGGGCGGCCCCGTGATGGACCTGGGCCGTGGCGAATCGGTCGAGCTGCCGGACGAGGTGCGCGAGTGCTGGTGGCGGGGCACGACGCGGCAATGGCCGTTCATGGCCGCCGATCTGGGCGTAGGCCCTGAGACCATCATGGGGCATTATATGTCGAACCATGTTGCCGTGGTTTACGGCGACATCCTGGGCGAGATGGTGGCGCTGAGCCAGGCGATGGGTGTTCGGGTCCGTGTATTCACGGGGAACGGCACGGGATGAGCCGTCGAGGCCGGATCGACCGACTGGCCGGTTTCCGTGAGCGGGCGAGAGCGCTGGCGCGCGGAGATCAGGCCTTGACTACAGTATGAGGCTTAGCGTCGTCGTCGACGGCTGGCTCTGGCGTCGGAACGGAAGGCTTTTCGGCCGTCTTGGCTGCGCACTGGGGATGGATACCGGCCAGGGAATAGACCGAGGTGCGGCAGACGGGGCAAACGCGACGGGCGGGGGCCGCGATCTGGCGATAGGATTGCATCCGAGATCGGGCCTCATTGGAAAGAAGTGCGGGCAGAAAGTTCCGACCCGATCCGGCGATTTGCCGGATCGGGTCGGACTGAGATGGCGGGACGGCGGATCAGTAGCTGTTGCGACCGTAGCCGTGGGTCTGGGTGCTGCGCGGCTCGCGCGGCTTGGCCTCGTTGACGGTGAGGCGGCGACCGTTGTGCTCTTGATCGTGGAGCGCGTTGATGGCGGCCTGAGCCTCCTGCTGGCTATCCATCTCGACGAAACCGAAGCCCTTGCTACGGCCGGTGTCGCGATCCTGGATGACCTGGGCGCTCTGAACGATGCCGAACTGCCCGAAGAGCTGCTCGAGATCGCCGCTGCTCACATCGTAGGTGAGGTTTCCGACGTAAAGTTTCTTACCCATGATACTGCTCTGTCTCTCTCGAAGAGAAATTGCGATGTGGCGGTCGCTTAATCGAGTTCCCGCACACATCGTTGTTTGGCCGCGGCGGGCGGCCGAACCGGCGGAAAGGCGAGAGAGGCAGGCGAGGAGACGGACCAAACGGATCGAATTCGCAGGCTCTTCGGTTTCCAACAAGCCCCACTATGACAAATTGATCGCCGCGGCGAAAGGCCAATTTGGGAACAAATGAAAAAATTTTGAGAGGTCGTGGGTTGTAGCCACCAGACAGAGGCGATCTGGCTTACCAACTGGGGAACCAGCGAACGCAGGGCAAGCCCAGGAGCCAGGGATTGAACCAGATCAAGAACGGATGAGCATGAAAGAAATTGGCAACAAGAATCTGGGCGAGGAAGAGCAGCCAGAAGGCGACCTGGGTCCACCAGAGCACGAGTGACGAGCCGCGGCGTGCGGTACCGATCACGGCGCGGACGAGGAACATGCGCCGCCTGGACGTGACGGAGGAGATCAGGCCGAGGCGTTGCAGAGCCGTGGCCAGTGGGGGCGGCAGTTCTTCTTCGGCCTGGGAATCGCGGGCGACCCAGGCGGGCAAAACGCGTCGATAGACGGCGGCGGCGAGCAGGTGGACGGCCAGATACGCGGGAAAGAGCAGATAGGTCATATTCCGGATGTAACCTTCGCGAAACGTGACGACTTGCTCGGGCGTCGCGGTTTCGAGCCAGGCGAAGGCTGGTTCGTTGGTGATGCCGTAAATCCGCAACCAGGCCAGGTAAACGGGTGCGCTGAGGAGGGCGACGGCCCCGGCGTAGAGGGTGACGCCGAGTCGGCCCTGTCGAGCGACGCGGCGGACCAGGCGGATCTGGAAAAAGTCGCGAAGCCGGCCTGTGGCGGCGAGATGGGGGATCGCCATCGGCAGGTACATCAAGGCGGGAATGAAGGCGAACGCGGCGACGAGGAAGGTGATTCTACCTATGAACGCCTGTTCGTAGACTTTGTGGAACGAGATATCCCAACCGTACTGCCAGCCGGCGAGCATGAGGAAGCTGCCGGGCGCGGTGATGATGAGGGTGGCCAGGAGGACTGTCAGGCCCATGCGCAGGTTGGCCGCGAGGCTGCCCAGGAGGATGCGGGGGAGGCGGCCGA
>JBGSYY010000268.1:0-12150 GCA_041750675.1 Isosphaeraceae bacterium
TTAGCTGGGGGGGGAAGCTGGCGGTTGCGACGGCGGCACGAGCGCCTCGACTGGTTGACGGGCTGGCGTTGATCTGTCCGGGGCTGCATCCCAGGGTGGGAGTGCGGAGGCGTGAGCAGCTGGGAGTTGCCGGGGCCTTGCTGACGGGGCGTGCGGCGAAGAGTGTATTTGCGATTCCGCTGGCCGATCCGGCGCTGTTCACGGATTACGCTGAGGGTCGACGGTTTATCGAGGCGGACCCGCTGAGCATCCGGGTGGCGACGGCGGGGCTGTTGTATGCGAGCCGGGTGCTGGATGGGTGGGTAGGGCGGTCGCCCGAGTTGATTCGCCAGCCAAGTTTATTGATGCTGGCGGGGCGGGATCGGATTGTGAATAACGCGCGGACCTTGGAGGTTTTCGAGAGGATCGCGGCGGTCCGGAAGACGGTGATCGAGTATCCCGAGGCACATCATACGCTGGACTTCGAGCCGGACCCGAGACGGTATGTGGTGGATCTGGCGAGTTGGATCGGCGGGGAGATGGCGAGTGCGACGCCAGCCGGGATTTGATGATCGCCGTGGGGAATGGGTCGCGGGGCGGACTGACCGATAAAGCGGTGAACCGAAGAGGTGCTGGGATGTGTCCTTGCTCTTGGACGATCGGTTGAGTGGCCGTTGCCAAGATCGGAAGGAGAGAGCGATGCCCGACCCGGACAAGCGGGAACTACGGCAATTGAAGCGAGAGATCAAGCGAGTGGGGAGCCAGCATCGGCGTCGTGAGCTGAAGCGTTCACTGGCCGAGCATCCCGAGGAGGCGGTTGATGACGTGCCGAGTGTGGGGAAGTATGTCTCGGCACGATTGAATGGGTTGGACTTGCCGCGAGACGGCGGAGCACCTCAAGGGAGAAGGGCTGAGGAATGGACGAAGGCGGTGGGGTTGGGTCGGACTCCCAGGGTGAAGGGGACGAATGAGACGGGGATGGGGGAGAGTGAGGCGGGCTGAGTTTGGAATTGCTCGGATTGGGCCGGCTCCGAATTGTGGGACGGGTGATGGGCGAGCAGTTGGCCGTCGGTATGGAAGCGCCAGCCGGAGCGGACGAGGCCATCGGGGTCGGCGAAGTTGAAGGAGGCGTTGCCGTCTTTTTCCACGCCGAGGGTGAGACCGCCGTTCTCGCGGTTGAGAGCGAGGCCGGTTTCGCCATTGTTCCAGGCGTAAAGTGATGTGACCAAGCGGCCATTCGCGTTGAAGAGCTGGAGCGCTGGGCCGCTGTCGGTGGAGCTGCTGAGATGGGTCTGGAGCCGGCCGCGATTGAGAAACTCGAGGCTTGAGGACTCGTCCTGGTTGACGCCGAGGAGGATCTGGTCGTTGCCTCGGTCGTCGCGCAGGGCCAGTTCGGGGCGGCCGTCGCGGTTGACACCGAGTGAGGCGAGGACGCGGCCGGCGCTGTCCTTGACGACGAACTGTTCGGCCTCGATACGGCGCGAATGGCGGCCGCCGTTGGCGGCGAGGATGCTGGCGCACGCGAACAGTAGGGTTGCGGCGGCTGCTCCAAAACGGAGCCGTCGGTTCTGGGCTTCCAGCAGTGTGAGGCGCTGGGCCAGGGATTCCAAAGTGCAAGGTTCCACGGCCATGCTCCCGGAGAGAGGCTGGTTTCGCGAGTCGCCGATGATGTGACCCGAGAGTGAGTTCGACGGATATGCCCGCATATTGAGAGGCACGAGATGGGGAGGAATCGGGTCGCGAAAAGAGGCGATATTCGGAGAGAGTGAGTCTGGGGATTGTTCCGACGTGCGGGGTTTTCCTTGGGATGGCGTGGGTGGGGGGTCTATACTGGGTTTTGAGCTGTGGATTCCCTGTGTTGAAGAAGGGTGAGGCGATCATGCCGTTGCCTGTAGTGCCGCTGGTGCGGATAGACCATGTGCATTTTGTGGTGGGGAATGCGCGACAGTCGGCGTATTTTTACCGGAATGCGTTTGGTTTCGAGGTGGCGGCATACGCGGGCCTGGAGACGCGGGTTCGCGAGACGGCGGGGTATGTGTTAAGGCAGGGCGAAATTACGTTTGTTTTGACATCGCCGTTGACGGCATCGCATCCAGAGAACGAGCGACTATCGACGCATGGAGACACGGTTCGGACGGTGGCGTTTGAAGTGACGAGCGTACCGGTGGCGTATGAGGCGGCGGTGGCGCGGGGGGCGACGGGAGCGCTGGAGCCGGAGCGTCGCGAGGATGACAATGGGACGTATGAATACGCGGAGATTCGAGCGTATGGCGATGTGTGTTATGGATTCGTGGACCGGAGCCGTTACAAGGGGGTGTTTGCGCCGGGGTATCGGCCGATTGAGTTGGGGCGATATTCGCCGGAGTCGTTTCGTCCGGTGGGGTTGCGGGTGATTGACCATGTGGTGGCGAATGTCGATGAAGGTACGATGGGGGAGTGGGTGCGGTGGCACGAGCAGGTGCTGGGGTTTTCGTTGTTCGCGTCGTTTGACGACAAGGACATTAGCACGGAGTATTCGGCGTTGATGTCGAGGGTGGTGGCGGATGGACGGCGGCGGATCAAGTTGCCGATCAATGAGCCGGCGCGGGGGCGGCGGAAGTCGCAGATTGAGGAATACTTGCAGTTTCATCATGGGCCGGGGGTGCAGCATATTGCGATGGCGACGCCGGATATCGTGGGGTCGGTGCGTGCGATGAAGGCCAATGACGTGTCGTTTTTGACGGTTCCGAGAGCGTATTACGACAATTTGGCGGAGCGTGTCGGGCCGATCTCGGAGGATTTTCGGGACCTGGCCGAGCTGGGGATCCTGGTGGATCGGGACGAAGAGGGCTATTTACTGCAAATCTTTACCAAGCCCGTGGAGGATCGGCCAACGTTGTTCTTTGAGATCATTCAGAGGCATGGGGCGCAGAGCTTCGGCAAGGGGAATTTCAAGGCGTTGTTTGAGTCGATTGAGCGGGAGCAGCAGCGTCGGGGGACGCTGTGAGTGATTGAGCCGGGGACCATCGCTTCGGCGTAAATAAGAGGATGAAGGTCCAAAGGGAGTGCGGCTTCGGAGTCAGTTCCGAGTGTAGGAATCGCTTTCAGAAGGTGGAGACGGAGATCATGTCGCGATCGCTGCCGACGGTCACCAGCATTCGGGATTTTTATGCGTTTGAGCAGCATGTGCGGACGTGTCGGGCGCATCGCGGGTTGGAGATGGTGGCGGAGTGGTACGAAGCGCCCGTGTTTTATTTCGGGAATCCGGCGACGGTGATTCGTGACGGTGATCCGGTGCATGCCCCGATGGGATCGTCGGCCCTGGATTTCGAGCTTGAGTTGGCGTGTGTGATCGGGCGCGAATGCCGGGACTTGCCGGCCGATGATCGGGCGATGGAGGTGGTGGCCGGGTTTACGATCATGAACGACTGGAGTGCGCGGGACGTGCAGGCAAAGGAGATGAAGGTGGGACTGGGGCCGAGCAAGGGGAAGGACTTCGCGACGTCACTGGGGCCGACACTGGTGCCGTTTTCGGATCTTGTGGACCGTTATGAGTCGGGACGTTTGCATTTGTCGATGACGGCGAAAGTGAATGGGCGTGTGTTGACGGAAGGCAATGCGGAGACGATGTACTGGACGTGGCCGCAGATACTGGCGCATGCGAGCAGGGACTCGCGGCTGAGGGTGGGGGATGTGCTCGGTTCGGGGACGTTGGGGGGGGGGTGCATTCTGGAGCTGACTCCCGAGGCGGTGGGTGGGTGGCTGAAGCCGGGGGATCTGGTGGAACTGACGATTGAGCGGTTGGGAGTGCTGGCGAATCCAATTGTGGCGAGGCCGAAGGAACCGCCGAGGTGAGCGGCGAGAGATGGTCGCACTCGGTATTACTTCCGTCCATCCGGAGCCTGAGACGTGCCACCTTATTTGCGACGGGGATCGATACCGAGGAAGCGGCATATCGCGCATCGGCGCGAGGGCGGGTTCCTGGGCGAAGGGATTGCCTACGAGGAGGTTGTGACGCTTGCCGGATTTGGGCGAGCGTATTCGATTGTGTATCACCTGCGGCCGCCGACGCGGGTGAAGCGAGTGGAGCCTGCAGGGCGGATCGAGATTGCGATGGCCGACGAAGGGGCGCTCCGGCATCACCATTTGCGGTCGGCGGGCATGGAGCGGCGGGGAGATGTGGTGACGGGGCGGGTGCCGTTGCTGCTGAACGATGATGTGACGCTGGCGCGGTGTCGACCGAGGGATTCTCAGAAGGAGCTTTATCGGAATGCGGACGCGGATGAGTTGATTTTTGTGCGCGAAGGATCGGGGACGCTGCGGACGATGTTTGGACCGCTGCGATTTGGGCCTCTGGATTATGTGGTGATTCCGAGATGCACGACGTATCGGCTGGATTTTGACGATGTGGGGGCGGCGGATTTGCTGGTGATTGAGGGGCGGGGGACGATTGATGTTCCGCCTCGGTATCTCAATCCGGATGGGCAGTTGAAGCTGGGCGCGCCGTATTCGGAGCGTGATCTGCATGGGCCGCTAGAGGTTGAGACGGTTGATTTGGAGGAGGAGACGACGGTGCTGGTGCGGGATGGTCGGCGGCTGACGCGCTATGTGTTGGCGAATCACCCGTTCGACGTGGTGGGCTGGGATGGGATGGTGTATCCGTATACCTTCAATGCGCTGGATTTCGAGCCGATTACGGGGACGGTGCATCAGCCTCCGCCGGTGCATCAGACGTTTGAGGCGGCTGGATTTGTGGTTTGCACGTTCGCACCGAGGATGCTGGACACGCATCCCGAGGCGATCAAAGTGCCGTATGCTCATTCGAACGTGCATGCGGACGAGGTGTTGTATTATGTGCTAGGGAGATTTGGGAGCAGACGCGGGGTGGAGTCGGGGTCGTTGACATTGCATCCGCGTGGGATTGCCCATGGGCCGCATCCGTCGACGATCGAGGCGAGCCGCGAGGCGACCCGGACGGATGAGCTGGCGGTGATGCTGGACACGGTGCTGCCGTTGAATTTGACGAAGGCGGCGATGGACATGGACGATGCGGGATATCCTCTTTCGTGGATGGAGTGATCGACCTTGGACATTGATGTTGCGAAGGCCGATGTTGTGCGGGTTTATCGGGCGTTGATTGAGCTGGTAGTGCCCCGGCCGATTGCGTGGATCAGCTCGATTGACGCGGAAGGACGACCGAACCTGGCGCCCTTTAGTTTTTTCAATACGTTTGGGGCGAATCCGCCGGTGGTGGTTTTCTCACCGACGTTGCGGCGGGACGGTACGTCTAAGGATACGCTGGCGAACGTGCGGGCGACGGGCGAGTTTGTGGTGAATCTGGCGGTTGAGGGACTGGCGGAAGAGGTGAATTCCTCATCCGCGGAGTATGAAAGAGGGCAGAGCGAGGCGGAGCGGCTGGGTCTGGAGCTTGTGCCTTCGGTGAAGGTGAAGCCGCCTCGGGTGGCGAAGTCGCCGGCGCATCTGGAGTGCCGGGTGATGCAGATCATTGGGATCGGCGAGGGGGCGATTTCGGCGAATCTGGTGATAGGCGAGGTGGTGCTGATTCATGTGGATGAGTCGGTGATGAATGGAGCGGGGGCGGTGGATCCGCGCAAGTTGCGAGCGATTGCGCGGTTGGGCGGAGATTATTACTGTCGGTCGACGGACTTGTTTGAGATGGAGCGGCCGAAGGTGCGTGAGTGAAAGGATGGGAAATGACTGACGCGGAGCGGATATGGAACACGCTGAGATATGAATATACCTTATGACTGGACACCTGGCGATGAGCAGATGGAGCGGAGCCGGGTGGCGCTGTTCATGCGGCGGCATGGGATTGGAAGCCTGGAGGCTCTGATTGCACGGTCGGTCGGGGAGCCGGACTGGTTTTGGCCGGCGGTGATCGAGGATTTGGGGCTGGAGTTCTTCACGCCGTATCGGGCGGTGAGGGATGAATCGCGAGGCAAGCCGTGGGCGCGATGGTTCGTGGGTGGACGGTTGAATTTGACACACAACGTGCTGGATCGGCATTTGCCGGCGGCGGCGCAGCGGGTGGCGGTGATTGCCGAGGGGGAGGATGGGAGCGTCGTCACGTGGACGTATACAGACCTGTATGAAGAAACCTGCCGGTTCGCGACGGCGCTGGCGAGGCTGGGGGTGGCTCATGGCGATCGCGTTGGGCTGTTTTTGCCTTTGTGTGCCGAGGCGGTGGCGGCGTTTCTCGCCATTGCGCGGGTGGGGGCTGTGGCGGTGCCGATCTTCTCGGGCTTTGGCGCGGAGGCGGTGGCGACGCGGTTGCGCGATTCGGGGGCGTGTGTCTTGATCACGGCGGATGGCGTGGTTCGCAAGGGGAAGGTGGCGGGGATCAAGCCGATCGCCGATGCGGCGGTTTGCTCCAGCCCGACGATCCGGCAGGTGATTGTGGTGCGTCGGGTGGGGGTAGATGTGGCGATGACGGAGGGGCGTGATTGGGATTGGTCGGAGTTGCGTGGGGATTGCCGGGGACGCGTGGCCTGCGTGGCGGTGGACTCCGAGGAGCCCTTTTTGATCGCATACACGTCGGGGACGACCGGGCGACCGAAGGGGGCGGTGCATGTTCATGGGGGGTTTTTGGTCAAAATCGCCCAGGAAGCGGCGTTTCAGACGGATATGACGGCCGAGGATCGGCTTTACTGGATGACGGATCTGGGCTGGATCATGGGACCCTGGGCGATTGTCGGCGCGCTTGCGGCGGGTGGAACGCTGGTGCTTTACGACGGTGGGGCGGAGACTCCGGGAGTTGATCGGATCTGGTCGCTGGCGGCGCGACACGGCGTGAGCATTTTGGGGCTATCGCCGACGTTTATTCGCGTGATGATGCCGCACGGTGAGGACGTGGTGCGGGGGCATGATCTGAGCGCGGTTCGGATTCTGGGATCGACAGGGGAGCCGTGGAATCCGGGTCCGTGGGAGTGGTATTTGCGGGTGGTGGGCGGCGGGAGATGTCCGATCATCAATATCTCGGGAGGTACGGAGGTGGCGGCGTGCTTTCTGTCGCCGCTGCCGATCACACCCTTGCGGTCTTGCACACTGGGCGGACCGGCGCTGGGGATGGCGGTGGATGTGGTGGACGCAGAGGGGCAGTCGATCCGCGGGGCGGTGGGCGAGCTGGTGTGCCGCGAGCCCTGGCCGGGGATGACTCGTGGGTTATGGAATGATCCGGAGCGTTATCTGGAGACGTACTGGTCGCGATTTGAGGGGGTTTGGACGCACGGGGACTGGGCTTCGGTGGACGAGGATGGGTTGTGGTATTTGCACGGACGGAGTGACGACACGTTGAACGTGGCGGGGAAGCGGATTGGGCCGGCGGAGATCGAATCGGTGGTTGTGGGGCATGTGGATGTGCTGGAGTGCGCGGCGGTGGGGGTGCCGCATCCGGTGAAGGGGGAGGTGGTATGGTGTTTCGTGGTGGCGCGAAGCGGTGTGGAAAGATTGGCGGACCTGGCGAAGGAGTTACGGGAGATGGTCGCAGGGGCGCTGGGGCGATCGTTTATGCCGGAGGAGATTCGCTTTGTGTCGGAATTGCCTCGGACACGGAACGCGAAGATTCTGCGGCGGGCGATTCGGGCGCGCGTGGTCGGGGGACCGGCGGGGGATTTGTCGAACCTGGAGAACCCGTCGGCTTTGGACGAAATTGGTCCGGCGGCGGAGTGATGCGGGCGGGGGCGGCGGGGGTGGCTTTTGGCGGGGCTGCTTTACGGGTCGCGCTGGGGCCATTAGGCTGATACGGGGTGAAGAGACCGATCGATCGGATGCGATTCTTGAGGGCGTTGCCATGTCGCATGCTCATGTGGATCCTGCGGAACTGCGGCGGTTTGCGTCCGTGTTGAAGTCGTTCAACACGCAGTTGCAGGGGATGTCGTCGGGATTGCAGAGTCAGTTGGGGTCGCTGTCGCAATCGTGGCGTGACCGGGAGCATGACAAGTTTGTGGAGGAGTTTGAGAAAACGCTGACGGCAATCACGCGGTTTCTGGAAACGTCGGAGCAGCATGTTCCGTTTTTGCTGCGCAAGGCGGATCGGGCGGAAGAGTACATGCGGCAGCGTTGAGGCGAGAATCTCCTTCGAGAATGGTCGCACCATCATGAGTTTGCCTGTTGATATCCATTCCCTGGAACCGATTCGCGACGTGCGTGCGGCGTATGGGCGGTTTGCGGAGGACGCTCGGAACGCGTTAGCTGCGACGGAGATGGAGATCAATCGGATCATGGGGTGGCTGACGAACGATCGGCGGTTGCACTGGCAATCGGAGATTCGGCGTCAGCGGGACCAGCTTGCGCAGGCGAAGGCGGAATTGTTTCGCAAGCGGACGGCGCAGGTGCTGGGGACCGAGGCGAACCTGAGCGAGCCGCGGGATTACGTTCGGGAGGCGAGGGCCCGGCTTGAGCATGCGGAGAAGATGCTGGAGCGGGTGCGGAAATGGTTGGGGCCGTTGCAGCAGGCGATCCATCAATATCGCGCGGCGGCGCAGCCGCTGGCGGACTCGCTGGATGGGGATGTGGCGAGGACGTTGGCGCGGCTGGAGCGGATGATCACGGCGTTGGAACAGTATGCGGCGGAGTCGGCGGCGGTGCGATCGGAGCCACCGGAGGCTCGATCCGAGGCGCAGACGGAGGAGGGTTGAACGGCCATGTACTTCGGCGCGGGAATACCGAAACTGAAGCACGCCGCGAAGTCGCTTCGTAGTGTGTGGGATGGCACGGAGACGGAGTGGCGTGATCAGGTTCGCGAGGATATTGGCGAACATGAGCTGGGTCCGTTGCTGGACAAGACGGCGGTGGTGTTGCGGGCGATGGACGATCTTGCCGACCTCATGGCCCGGATCAATCGGGAATGCCAGGAAACCGCGGACGGATCATGAACCAGAACCATGAGCAGGCGGGTGGAGCGGGCGATGGGCTGAACGCGGGTAAGGCTGAGGGCACTGATGTGCCCTGGCATCGATTACCTGAGCGTTTGCCGGCTTTGTTGACGAAGCTGGCGGCGGAACGATCGGAGGGTGAGTCGGAGCGGGAGCGTCGGTTCCGGAGCCGGAATCAGGCGGCGGAATCGGCCTATCGCGAGCAGACGGCGGCGGTTCAAAAGAAGCAACGGGCTGAAACGGCTGGGTTGGAAGAATTCGCGAAGTCGTCGCTGGCGGCGTATTCGCAGGCATTTGAGCATGAGACGACGGCGGCGCGGGCAGAGCGTGAGGAGCAGAATCGGGCGATTACGGAGAATGCGATTCAGAAGGCGGACGAGGCGAAGACCACGCATGAGCAAGCACGGTGGGAAGCGAACGCGGCGTTTGAGTCGGCGGATCTTGCGGAGCGTGATCGGCATGGGCAGATCACCAAGGTGCTTGAGGGGGAGCTGAGGGCTGTCGTTGAGTTTCGCGAGGCGGCGGCGATTCGACGGGAGACGTTTCGTGGATTTGGGCCGTTTGCCGAGGGTGAAGGTGGAGGGTTCACCGTTGCGGAGCCGGTGACATTGGAGGCGGTGCAGCAGTCGATTGCCGAAGTCGAGGCGAAGTGGGATGCGATCGAGCAACTGAGGTTGCCGAGAATCGCGGGGTGGCCGGGCTGGATCAGTTTTTTCCTGGTACCGCTGGTGCTGCTCATCGGGCCGCTGTTATTCGCGTTGCGATGGCCGATGGGGGCGATTGCCACGGTGGGGATTTCGCTGGTACTGGGAGGGATTTTGACTGTTGCGCTGCGGTCGAGAGCGCGATCGGATCTGCGCAAGAGGTTGCCCGAGCTGGATGCGGCGATCGCGAAGGCGGACGCGCTGGCCAGTCAGGCGGTGACATCGGAAAGAGCGGTGCATGAGAAGCGGGTGATCGCGTTGCGCGAGACGCGAGACGCTCAGGTTCGACTGGCGGATGACCGCTATCGTAAGACCCGGGCGGCCATTGAGGAGGCGAGGGGGGAAGGTTTGGCGCGGCTGGATGCGAGGACGGTGGAGCGTTTGAAAGCCGCCGAATCCGAGAAAGTACGGGCGACGGCAACGCGTGAGAAGGAAGTGACACGACGGCGAGAGGAATTGGCTCGCTGGCTGGAAACCGAAACGAGAAGGATCGAGGGAGAGCTGGCGCGGCATCGCAAGGAGGCGCAAGAACGTTACGAGCGAGATTGGAATGCGTTGGTTTCGAACTGGTCGGGGGGACTGATTGAAGTGGGGCGGGATGTTGACGCGGTGGTGAAGGAGACCGAGGCGCGGTCGATGAACCTGGCGCGGGTCGCGACCTCTGAGGAATTGCCGAGCGAAGTTCCACCGGCGGTGCGGTTTGGTTCGGTGCATCTGGACATGGAGCGGGTGCCGCATGGGATTCCGACGGTGGAGGCGCTGCGCGAGCCGGTAGGGGCGGGTTGGGATTTGCCGGCGTTGCTGACGTTTGACGACCGGGCGTCGTTGCTGATCCGCGCGAGCGGTGAGGGGAAGGCGGCGGGGGTCGAGGTTTTGCAGGGGGCGATGCTGAGGTATTTGACGAGCCTGCCGCCGGGGAAGGTACGGTTTATTTTGATTGACCCAGTGGGTCTGGGCCGCCATTTCGCGGCGTTCATGCATCTTGCGGATTATTCCGAGCTGCTGGTGACGAGCCGGATCTGGACCGAGCCACATCAGATTGAGCAGCGGCTGGCGGATCTGAGCCTGCACATGGAGAACGTGATTCAGCAGTTCTTGCGCAATGAGTTTGCAACGCTTGAGGAATACAACCGGGAGGCGGGCGAGGTGGCGGAGCCGTACCGCGTGCTGGTGATCTCGCACTTCCCAGCGGGATTTCATGAGGCGGCGGCGCAGCGGCTGATGAGTATCGCAACGGGCGGTTCACGGTGTGGTGTGCATACGTTGATCCTTGTGGACGAAGATCAGCCGCTGCCGCGCGGGGTGAATATGGCGGATCTGGAGGCGCAGGCGCAGACGTTGGTCTGGGACCAGAAGGAATCTCGTTTCAACTGGAAGCATCCAGAGTTTTCGGCATTTGCCCTGACTCCCGATCGGCCGCCGGATGATGAGACTCTGACGGCGCTGTTGCACCAGGTGGGTGAGGCGGCGCGGCGATCGAGCCGGGTTGAGGTTCCCTTCGAGGTGATCGCGCCGGCGGAGGGGAAGTGGTGGGAAGGCGACACGCGGCATGGGGTGGAGATTCCGCTGGGCCGATCGGGGGCGACGAAGCTGCAAGCTCTGCAACTGGGTCGAGGGACGGCGCAACATGCGCTTGTGGCGGGCCGGACGGGTTCGGGCAAATCGACGCTCTTGCATGCGTTGATCACGAACGCGGCGCTGATTTATGGTCCGGATCAGGTCGAGTTTTATCTGATCGACTTCAAGAAAGGTGTGGAGTTCAAGACGTATGCCGAGCATGAGCTGCCGCATGCGCGGGTGATCGCCATTGAGAGCGAGCGAGAGTTTGGGGTGAGTGTGTTGCAACGTCTGGATGATGAACTGCGACGGCGGGGCGAGCTGTTTCGGTCGTTGAATGTGCAGGATTTGCCTTCGTATCGGTCGCTGCCGGATGAGGCACCGATGCCGCGGATTCTGCTAATCGTCGATGAGTTTCAGGAGTTTTTCGTAGAGGATGACAAGCTGGCGCAAGAGGCGGCGTTGTTGCTCGACCGACTGGTGCGACAGGGTCGTGCGTTTGGGATACATGCGTTGCTGGGATCGCAGACGCTGGGTGGTGCGTTCAGCCTGGCTCGCAGCACGCTGGGGCAAATGGCGGTGCGGATTGCGTTGCAGTGCAGCGAGGCGGACGCGCATCTGATTTTGAGCGAGGAGAACGCGGCGGCGCGGTTGCTTTCGCGCCCCGGTGAGGCGATCTACAACGACGCGAACGGGATGATCGAAGGAAACCATGTTTTTCAGGTGGTGTGGCTCTCGGAGGAGCAGCGGTCAGGGTATCTGGCGAAGATTCAGGAGCATGAGCGGGAGCGAGGGAGCGGAGTGGTTCGACCGCAGATTGTGTTTGAGGGGAATGTGCCGTCGGACATCCGGCGCAATGCGCGAATGGCGGGCCTGATCGCGGCCGATGCTTGGCCCGTGGATGGGGCGCGGTCGCCGGTGGCCTGGCTGGGCGAGGCCGTGGCGATCAA
The DNA here is from genome assembly GCA_041750675.1 of Isosphaeraceae bacterium. GTDB lineage: Bacteria > Planctomycetota > Planctomycetia > Isosphaerales > Isosphaeraceae > BPJS01. Next base: position 12,064 of record JBGSYY010000268.1, read on the forward strand.
GGATGCGACGACAGCGCGGTTTCGCCGGCAAGGTGGTAACAATCTGTTGCTGATAGGTCAGGACGCGGACGGGGCGCGGGGGATCTT